>NZ_ALWB01000011.1 GCF_000332215.1 Pseudanabaena biceps PCC 7429 | reverse complement strand
AAAAACTTTAGCGCACGCGCAGCGTGCGCTAAAGTTTTTTGGGGGTTTATTTATGCCCAGCTACTTAGAGTGAAGCTTATCGGAATATTGCATGACTTGGGAACTCTCAGATCTGCTTAGAGCGATCGCCACAACTATTGTCATTGGCATTCATGCCTCCCATCCTTGGTGGTTTGGCGTACATGGGACAAACTACCTCGATCCCGAAATCTTTATTGATACTGCCGTCAACCAAGTCGGACGCTTTACCGTACCGATATTTGTAATTTTGTCGGGCTTTGCCCTAGCCAAATCGGAAGAGAAGCGCCCTTTTGAGTTACCGATTTTTATCCAACGCCGAATCTGGCGGATCGTTCCCCCTTACGTTTTATTTACTCTGTTAAATACTGTTGGTCGATCGCAGTTTCTTTCAGGTAATTGGCTAGATCGTGGGCAGCAGATCGGGCAGGCTCTTGCCTCAGGGATGGGCGATTATCATCTCTATTTTTTAGGAATTATTTTTCAATGCTATGTAGCCTATCCATTCCTGCGCCGCATTAACTTTTCACCTCATAAACTCGTCGCCCTGTTACTCATTACTTTCGCTCTATTTAGTTTGCGATGGTTATCGGCAACCTTTGGATGGCTGCCATCTCTCATCAACCTGCTCCCCGATGGCAACCATGTCATCTACTGGCTACCCTATTTTCAATTGGGAATTTGGTTGTCAAAGGATCGAGGCTGGACAAATGAAACCGTATCCGCATGGCGATCGCCCAGATGGGGATATCTATTCGCGATCGCTACTGTTATAGAGTTAAGCGAATTTTATGGCAGTGCCATACTCAAGAATTCCGCCGAGGCGGTTGGGCATTACACCCGTCCAACTGTAGTGCTTTTGACTCTAACCTTCTTACTTTGGTCGATCTCTTGGCGAAATTGGGAAATCAAATCCCCTGTGTTCCCCATTTCGCCTATTTTTAAGACTATTTTTAAGCCCATTCCTCAACTATGGCGATCGCTCCAACCACGGATGAAAACCCAGATTCAAATATTTTCTAAGGCAAGTTTTACGACCTATCTAATTCATGTCTGGGTACTACGGGCAATTGCCCCTCTGGAAATAGTAGGTGGAATTTTATTTCTCCCCTTAGCGATCGCCCTATCTTGGCTGGGTGGGATTACCCTATGGCGACTGCTGCCAAAATAACTGTGGCTAGGCATAGTTATTTACCAACCAAAACCCATAAAGTTGCGCCCCGTAGGGCTGCAACTTTATGGGTTTTGATAATTTATTTTGCGCAAACACTTAATCAAACAAAATCAAACAAATTTTTGGACTTTTTTGGCAAAGCCCCTAGACAAAACAGCTAATGTCAAGTTATGATTGTTAATCGTGACTAAAAACAGAAACTGAGTAAAATAAGCAAGCCGAAACAAGCAAGCCTTAGTTTACTTAAGTCTGAGTCATGCATTGGTATGGCGAGATGAAATACATTTAGAAATTACGTTTAAATGTTTTCACTCAATATAACAACCAACCCAAGAGATTGTGTTTCTCACGTCTAGTAGTTTGTCTAGACATCTTCTGTAAGTCGTCTCGAAGTCCGTTAAACAGCCTTCAAAACCAATACTTCTTACTAAGATCGGAACCGATCTCTTTTGAGCCTGTCAAAAATCGGCAGAAATATCTGCGCGAAAATTTGAAAGTCAAGCAAGCGGAGCTAATTTTAATGACTGTCGGTATTCTCGGCACAAAACTTGGGATGACCCAAGTATTCGATTCGGATGGCAACGCTGTTCCTGTAACCGTTGTTCATGCAGGACCTGTAACTGTCACACAGGTAAAGACCGAAACCAAAGAAGGCTACAAAGCCATTCAAGTTGGATACGGCAAAACTCGTGAAAAGCTTCTCAGTAAGCCAGAACTAGGACATTTGAAAACATCAGGTGCAGAACCTGTAAAGCATCTGCGTGAATATCGCCTCGAAAACGTTAGCGATTTCACGATCGGTCAGACTCTAGATGTAAGTCAATTCAAAGATGGCGACATCGTTGATGTGATTGGAACTAGCATTGGTAAAGGTTTCGCTGGTTATCAAAAGCGCCACAACTTTGGTCGCGGTCCGATGGCTCACGGTTCTAAAAACCACAGGCAGCCTGGTTCGACTGGAGCTGGTACCACCCCAGGACGTGTATATCCTGGTAAGCGCATGGCTGGTCGTCTTGGCGGTAAGCAAATCACCGTGAAGAAGCTAACTATAGTCAAAGTCGATGCAGCGAACAATGTGCTGCTAATTAAAGGAGCAGTTCCTGGTAAAGCTGGAGCGTTGCTTAACGTTATTCCTACCGTAATTATCGGCAAGGCTAAGTAGTTTGTTCGTGAGATCGAGAGAATTTAAGTTATGCCTACAGTAATAGATTGGACAGGGAATGAAGTTGGGGAAATAAGCCTTGATTTGCGTGTTGCTAAAGAAGCAAGTGCAAAGGGTTTAGTTCACCGCGCCCTCGTCAGACAGTTAGCAAATGCCCGTCAAGGCACAGCCAGCAGCAAGACTCGCGCTGAAGTCCGTGGTGGTGGTCGCAAGCCTTTTAGACAAAAGGGAACCGGTCGCGCTCGTGCGGGTTCGACCAGATCCCCGCTCACCCGTGGTGGTGGTGCTATTTTTGGTCCTAAGCCCAGAGATTACGAAACGAAGATGAACCGCAAAGAGCGCCGTCTCGCTTTGCGTACTGCTTTCATCGGTCGTTCCGCTGATTTGATCATTGTTGAAGATTTTGCCGTAAATCTAGCTCAACCTAAGACCAAGGAATTGTGTCAGGCGCTTGAGCGTTGGGGTGTGACCGTAGGGCAAAAGACCCTGATCATTACCGATCGCAAAGAAGAAAATATTATTTTGTCTGCGCGTAATATTCAAAACTTGCAACTTATTGCAGCCGATCAGCTCAATATGTTCGACATTCTTAACTCTGAAAAGATTGTGGCAACTCGCTCGGCGATCGCCAAGATTCATGAAGTATATGGTGGCGATGCAAAGTTGGCAACCGAGATCGTCACAACGGTCGAAGACGCAGAATAACGGAATCTAAGTAGAAGAAAGAAACAACATGGCTAAGATCCCTACCGAATTCGATCCCCGTCGTTTGCCCGATATCATTCGTCGCCCCCTGCTCAACGAAAAGGCAACTCGACAACTAGAAGACAACAAATATACCTTTGATGTTTTCCAAGATGCCACCAAGCCTGAAATTAAAGCTGCGATCGAGAGTCTTTTCTCGGTTACGGTCAAGAAAGTAAATACCCATAACCCACCCGCATCAGCGCGTCGTATTGGTAAATTCGCAGGCAAACGCGCTCAAATCAAAAGAGCGATCGTTACTCTTGCAGAAGGCAGCAAAATCAATTTGTTCCCAGATGTGTAACCTCCCCCATCAAAATTGCCAAGGGCAATTTCGATCGCGGAAAACAAAACCAGAGAACTGTTCTTTAACAACATCAGACAATTATGGGCGTTCGTGCATATAAACCTTATACCGCTAGTACCAGACAGACCGTTGTCTCGGACTTTGCGGAAATCACTAAATCAGAACCCGAAAAGTCTTTAACCACCCACGTTCATCGTAAAAGAGGACGTAACAATCGTGGTGTAATCACTAGCCGCAGACGTGGCGGCGGTCACAAACGTCTCTATCGGATCATCGATTTCAAGCGTAGCAAGCGCGATATCATCGCCGAAGTAATTGCGATCGAGTACGATCCCAACCGCACTGCTCGGATTGCGCTTTTGCAATACGAAGATGGCGAAAAGCGTTATATCCTCGCCCCTAAAGGCATTGCCGTTGGCAACAAGATTCAAGCTGGTACTAGCAATGTACCTTTTGAAATTGGCAATGCGATGCCCTTGGTGAATATTCCTCTAGGTACGATCGTGCATAACGTCGAAATGACTCCTGGCAAGGGTGGTCAAATCGTACGCTCGGCTGGTGCTGGCGCTCAGATCGCTGCTAAAGAGGGTGATTTTGTTACTCTCAAGCTTCCTTCTAGCGAAGTTCGCATGATTCGGAAAGAATGCTTTGCAACCATTGGACAGGTAGGAAACCTCGATCACAGCAACGTCAGCCTTGGTAAGGCAGGACGCAGCCGCTGGTTGAACCGTCGTCCTAAAGTTCGTGGTATGGTCATGAACCCCGTCGATCACCCCCATGGTGGTGGAGAAGGTTGCGCCCCCATTGGACGCAGTGGCCCAGTTACTCCTTGGGGTAAACCAACCTTGGGTTATAAGACTCGCAAGAAGAAAAAGCTCAGCGATGCCTTGATCGTTCGTCGCCGCCGCAAGTCCTCGAAGCGCGGTAAGGGCGGACGTAACGCCTAATCATATATTTTCCCGCTACGCGGGAAAATATATATTCAAAGTTTTTACAGAGAGTACAAATTATGACGCGATCGCTAAAAAAAGGTCCCTTTGTTGCCGATCACTTACTGACCAAAATTGAAAAGCTTAACGCCAAGGGTGAAAAGCAAGTTGTCAAAACATGGTCTCGCGCTTCCACCATTCTTCCTCAAATGATCGGGCATACAATTGCTTGTCACAACGGAAAACAGCACGTTCCTGTATATGTCACGGAGCAAATGGTAGGACACAAACTCGGAGAGTTTGCCCCTACTCGCACCTTCCGAGGTCATGCCAAGAGCGATAAAAAGGCCAAGAGATAGGTAGACAGGTAGTTAAAAATGATCCTCGCCCAAAACGAAATCCCTGCTGTAGCCAAATATATTCGGATGTCACCTCACAAGGTGCGTCGAGTACTCGACCAAATCCGTGGTCGTAGCTACCGCGAAGCATTGATGATTCTTGAGTTCATGCCTTACCGCTCCTGCGAGCCAATTACGAAAGTATTGCGTTCGGCAGTAGCAAATGCAGAACATAATGCAGGACTAGATCCCGCATCCCTAGTAGTTAACCAAGCCTTTGCCGATATGGGACCTAGCCTCAAGCGCTTCCGTCCCCGCGCTCAAGGTCGTGCTTACCAAATTCGTAAGCCAACGTGCCACATTACGATCACCGTCAAACCATCGGAGGAAGAATAGGTATGGGTCAGAAGATTCACCCAACAGGGTTACGCCTCGGCATCACCAAGTCCCACCTTTCTCGTTGGTACGCTGATGTCAATCGCTACGGTATTTTGGCTGAAGAAGACAGCAAAATCCGTAAGTTTATTGAAAAAACCCTGAGTAATGCAGGTATTGCTGACATCTTGATCGATCGCAAAGCCGATCAGGTCGATCTCGAAATCCGTACCGCCAGACCTGGAGTTGTCGTCGGTCGTGGTGGCGCTGGTATCGAGCAATTGCGTGTCGGACTAGTCAAGCACCTCGAACTAGACGGTTCCCTTAAAAAGACTGGTACTAGTCAAGTTCGGATTAACGTTACCGAAGTAACCAGAGTCGATGCGGAAGCCCCTCTCATTGCTGAATACATCGCTCAACAAATCGAACGTCGCGTTTCCTTCCGTCGCGTCGTACGTCAAGCCATTCAAAGAGCTCAACGTGCAGGCATTGAAGGTATCAAGGTTCAAATCAGTGGTCGTCTCAACGGTGCTGAAATTGCTAGAACTGAGTGGGTTCGTGAAGGTCGCGTTCCTCTGCATACATTGCGTGCCGATATTGACTATAGCTACAAGACTTCCAGAACTATTTATGGTGTGATTGGCATCAAGGTCTGGATCTTTAAAGGCGAAATCATTCAAGGCGAAGAAGCCCCCGCTCCTGCCGCTCAACCCCGTCGTCGCCAGCAACGTCGCCCTCAATTTGAGGATCGTTCCAGCGCTGAAGGATAAATTCTGTCACCCTTGAGTTTTGAACCATGTTAAGTCCCAAACGTACAAAATTTCGTAAGCAGCAACGCGGTCGGATGGCGGGTCCCGCTACCAGAGGCGCTGAAATCAACTTTGGAGATTACGCCATGCAGGCTCTAGAGCCTTCTTGGATTACATCTCGTCAAATCGAAGCTGCCCGTCGTGCTATGAACCGCTACAT
Organism: Pseudanabaena biceps PCC 7429; assembly: GCF_000332215.1. Taxonomy (GTDB): domain Bacteria; phylum Cyanobacteriota; class Cyanobacteriia; order Pseudanabaenales; family Pseudanabaenaceae; genus Pseudanabaena; species Pseudanabaena biceps. Next base: position 44,469 of record NZ_ALWB01000011.1, on the reverse strand, counting down.
CCGTCGCGGTGGCAAGATTTGGATCCGTATTTTCCCAGACAAGCCCGTAACGATGCGTCCTGCTGAAACCCGCATGGGTTCAGGTAAAGGTGCTCCAGAATTTTGGGTATCGGTAGTTAAGCCCGGTCGCATTATGTTTGAAGTGGCTGGTGTAAGTGAAGAGACCGCAAGAGAGGCAATTCGTCTTGCCGCAGCCAAGATGCCAATCAAAACCAGATTCGTTATCCGTGAGAAGGAGTAAAAGATATGGCACTCCCCAAAGTCCAAGAAACTAGAGAGCTATCTGATGAAGAGTTGCAAGCTCAAGTCTTGTCTGTCAAGAAAGAGCTATTCGATCTGCGCTTCAAGCAGGCAACTAGACAGCCCGTCCAACCGCATCAGTTCAAACATGCGAAGCATCGTCTGTCGCAACTGATGACTGTCGAGCGCGAACGCCAGTCCAGAGCTTAGTCGATTTAGAAAATTTATTTTAAAGAACCGAAAAGTAAAGACATAGGAGTTAGCAATGGCAGTTAAAGAGAAAGTTGGCGTTGTCGTCAGCGATAAAATGCAAAAAACGGTGGTTGTAGCGGTAGAAAACCGTTCCTCTCACCCCAAATATGGAAAAATCGTGGTCAAAACGACTAAGTTTAAAGCCCACGACGAAGAAGATAAAACCCGTGAAGGCGATCGCGTCAAAATTCGGGAAACCCGTCCCCTCAGCCGTACAAAGCGATGGGAAGTTGTAGAGATTCTCTCATCTAGCTCGGAAGCATAAGCCATGATTCAACAAGAGTCTTATTTAAATGTCGCAGATAATAGTGGAGCGAAAAAGCTACTATGTATCCGCGTTTTGGCTGGCGGTAACCGTGCCTTTGGCGGAGTTGGTGATGTCATTATCGCCACGGTCAAGGATGCTGCGCCAAATATGCCAGTCAAGAAATCTGATGTTGTCCGCGCCGTGATCGTTCGCACTAAGGCATCCATCAACCGTGAAAGTGGGATGAGAATCCGCTTTGATGACAACGCGGCGGTGATCATTAACCAAGACGGCAACCCCAAAGGAACCCGCGTATTTGGTCCAGTTGCGCGTGAGTTGCGGGATAAAAACTTCACCAAAATTATCTCCCTAGCGCCAGAGGTACTGTAATGTCATTCAAGCCCAAGACTGCCTATCGTGGCAATCGCAAGTCTTTTAAGATGCATGTCAAAAAAGATGATGTAGTTCAAGTAATTTCAGGAAGTTCAAAGGGAACCGTTGCCAAAGTGCTACAGGTTTTCCCTAAGGACAGCACCATCCTTGTGGAAGGTGTCAATGTCAAGACTAAGCATGTCAAGCCTCAAGCTGATGGCGAGTCTGGACAAACCATTACCCGTGAATTTCCGATCCACAGTTCCAAAGTATTGTTGTATTCCGAAAAGGAAAAGACCGCTAGCCGTTCTTGCTACACCTTTACGGACGATGGCAAGAAAGTAAGAATGTTGAAAAAGACTGGCGAAATCGTTGATTCCGTCAAGACTGAAAAGAAATAATTCTGTACAACCTGACCAAGCCCAGGAAAAATCATCGAGGAAGATAAAATGCTAACACCGTTCGCCGAAGTCTATGCCAAACAGGCTGTTCCCAAATTGATGGAACAGTTCAAGTACACCAATATTCATCAAGTTCCCAAATTTGAGAAGGTGGTAATCAATCGCGGTCTGGGCGAAGCTGCTCAAAACGCAAAGTCCCTAGAAGCATCTTTAAATGAAATTGCCACGATCGCAGGTCAAAAGCCCGTGGTCACCAGAGCGAAAAAAGCGATCGCTGGTTTCAAATTGCGTCAAGGTATGCCCGTCGGGATGATGGTTACCTTGCGCCGCGATAAGATGAATAACTTCTTGGATCGTCTGATCAACTTCTCATTGCCTCGCATTCGTGACTTTCGCGGTGTTAGCCCCAAGAGCTTTGATGGACGTGGTAACTATACCCTCGGTGTCCGCGAGCAACTTATCTTCCCCGAAATCAGCTACGACAGTATTGAGCAAATTCGGGGGCTTGATATTTCCATCATTACCACTGCCAACACGGACGAAGAAGGACGTGCGCTCCTGAAAGCAGTTGGTATGCCCTTTAGAGAATCATAAGTAGATCGAATTAGGAGATAAGGATGGCTACCAACGACACCATCTCGGATATGCTTACCCGCATTCGCAATGCCACACTAGCAAAGCATCAGACCACTGCAATTCCTGCAACTAAGATGACTTTGAGCATTGCCCGAGTGATGAAACAAGAAGGTTTTATCGCAGATTTTGAAGAAACAGGCGAAAGTATCGACCGCGCCTTGGTCGTCGCCCTCAAGTACGAAGGCAAAAATCGTCAATCAATTATCAAACGCCTTAAGCGTGTGAGCAAACCTGGTTTACGGGTTTACTCGAACTCTAAAGAATTACCCCGTGTATTAGGTGGGATCGGCATTGCGATCATTTCCACCTCTAAAGGGATCATGACCGATCGCGAAGCCCGTAAACAGGGAGTCGGCGGTGAAGTCCTTTGCTATATCTGGTAATTCAGATCTTGAAGATTATTTAATCTCGATCTGGTAATTCAGGCTGTTAATTCAGCAAATAAAATCACAAGCAACGGAAAACAGACATGTCTCGTATTGGAAAACGTCCCATTCCTCTTCCCCCAAAAGTTGCGGTCTCCATCGTAGGGCAAGAGGTAACCGTCAAAGGACCTAAAGGCGAACTAAAGCGTGTGTTGCCCCCGACTGTAGAAATCCTGCAAGAAGAGAGCAACTTAATTGTCAATCGCGCTAACGAGTCTCGCCCCGCAAGGCAACAGCACGGGCTCTTTCGCACCCTCGTTGCCAATATGGTCGAAGGTGTATCCACTGGCTTTAAGCGCAAGCTCGAAATTCAAGGGGTTGGTTATCGTGCCAACTTAAACGGCAGCAATATCGTCCTTACGGTTGGTTACAGCCATACCGTTGATATCGTTCCTCCTGAAGGTATTTCCTTAGGTGTGGAAGATGCGTCAGGGAAGAAGGTTCCTCAAGGCACATTTATTGTTGTTGAAGGAATCGACAAGGAAATCGTCGGCAACTTAGCCGCTAAAATTCGCGCTGTACGTCCCCCTGAAGTATACAAAGGTAAGGGCATCCGCTATCTCGGTGAATTCGTCAGACGTAAGGCTGGTAAGACTGGTAAGAAATAGAACTAGGAATAATATACCTGTTTTATTTCTACCTCTTTATTTGATTTTCATTTTATATAGAATCGACAAAAAATCGATAGGTTACGAACAATATGAGTGTCAGTCGTAGACAAGCAACCGTAAGCCGCCACAAGCGAATTCGCAAAGGTATGTCAGGCACGCCCGAACGTCCTCGCTTAGCAATTTACCGCTCTAATAATCACATTGTGGCGCAAGTGATTGATGATGTAGCCCAACATACGCTCGTTGCTGCATCGACCCGCGAAGCAGATGTGCGTGAGAGCCTCAGCACTACTGCAAATTCCGAAGCTTCAGCTAAAGTTGGTGCTTTGATTGCGGAAAGAGCGATCGCCAAAGGAATTACTAAAGTTGTGTTCGACCGTGGTGGTAATCTCTATCATGGAAGAGTCCAAGCTCTCGCTGAAGCTGCCCGCGAAGCAGGTCTAGATTTCTAGCGCATCGAATCATCCAGCAGTGAATCAGTAGATAGAAACTAATATGGCTAAGAATTATGGCTAAAAATAGAGAATCAAGACCAGGTGGTGGTCGCGACAGTGGCAGCGGCGACAGTGGCGACAACAACCGCGATGAAAAGCGCAAAGGCAAGCGTGATAGTAAGAAAAACGATCGCGCTCGTACTGAAAAAGAATCGGAATGGCAAGAACGCGTTGTCCAAATCCGCCGCGTAACTAAGGTTGTTAAGGGTGGTAAAAAACTCAGTTTCCGTGCGATCGTCGTCGTCGGTAACGAGAAAGGACAGGTTGGCGTTGGCGTTGGCAAGGCTGCCGATGTGATCAATGCCGTCAAAAAAGGCGTTGCCGATGCAAGAAAACATGCGATCGACGTACCTTTGACCAAGAGCAATTCCATCCCTCATCCTACCAATGGTATCGGTGGTGGCGCTAAGGTAATGATCCGTCCTGCATCCCCTGGTACTGGGGTAATTGCTGGTGGAGCCGTCAGAACCGTACTAGAACTTGCTGGGGTCAAAAACATCTTGGCAAAGCAACTCGGTTCTAGCAGCCCTCTCAATAACGCTCGTGCCGCAGTTAATGCCCTTTCCACCCTGCGTACCTTTGGCGAAGTCGCCAGAACTCGCGGTATTACATTGGAACAGTTATTCAACTAATAACTTTGAAAAATCCTTGCTTCGCAGGGATTTTTCAAAAACAGTAATCAGCTAGGAAAAACTATGAGAATTGACGATCTTCAGCCTCAAGAAGGCTCTCAGCATCGCAAGCGTCGAATTGGACGTGGAATTGCCGCAGGGCAAGGTGCTAGCGGTGGATTTGGTATGCGCGGTCAAAAATCTCGTTCGGGTCGCCCCACCAGACCTGGTTTTGAAGGTGGTCAAATCCCCCTTTACAGACGAGTACCAAAACTTAAGCACTTTACAATTGTTAATCCCAAACACTTCACAATTGTTAATCTCGATCAATTAAGCGATCTACCTAGTAATACCGTAGTAACTCTTGAGTCTTTGATGGACGCAGGGATTATTACACAAAACGATGGTGTGTTGCGTGTTTTAGGAAGAGGTGAGATTAATGTTGCGCTAACCGTTCGCGCCCATTCAATTACCACATCTGCAAAAGCTAAAATCGAAGCAGCAGGCGGCACTGTAGAAGTTGCTGCCTAAACAAAAGAGAATATGTGGCGAAGTGGTTAACGCTTCGCCACATATTCTCTTTTGTTGTTTTGGAAGGAAGACATGTTAAGCATTTCTTCATGCAACTACAATATTTAAAGATCTTAAATTTAGGAAAGATAGTATTAAAAGCTATCTTTCCTAAAGTACTAAATGCTTTGAGGTAAGTTTAGTCATGGTTGTCAGTAAAGGAAAGAACCCGACAGCACAAGAAACCTTTATGCAAATGGCTCAAGCCGCAGGTTTGCGTGGACGTTTATTAGTCACTGTCGGAGTTTTAATATTAGTTAGACTTGGTATTTACTTACCATTACCAGGAGTCGATCGCCTAAGATTTACAGAAATTGTTAAAAACAACGCTGTAGTTAATTTCTTAGATATTTTTTCTGGTGGTGGACTATCTCTGCTTGGCATATTTGCGCTAGGAATTTTGCCATTCATCAACGCTTCGATCATTATGCAGTTGATGACCTCGGCACTACCAAGCTTAGAAAACCTGCAAAAAAATGAAGGCGAAGCAGGACGCAGAAAAATCTCTCAATACACACGCTATGTAGCTTTTGTTTGGGGAATAATTCAAAGCTGGGGCTTGGGTGTATGGGTGCAGAACTCTGGTGTACTATCGGATGCCAGCGCCAATTGGATTACCATTGGCGATGGTCGTGTGATTTTTTCTAGCTTTATTTTCCAGACAACTGTGGCGCTTGCCGCAGGTGCAATGTTTGTTATGTGGGCTGGTGAATTAATCACCGAAAAAGGAGTAGGCAACGGAGCTTCCTTACTAATCTTTATCAGTATTGTTGCTAACTTGCCAAAATCCTTGGGTGACACTATTTCCCTTGCACAGAAAGATAGCTCCCGTGTAGGTGGCGTAATTTTGCTGCTGGTCATCTTCTTGATCATGATTGTCGGCATCGTATTCGTGCAGGAAGGAACCCGAAGAATCCCGATTATTTCGGCTCGTCGCCAAGTAGGACGGAAGCTCTATCGAGAACAGGCTTCTTATCTGCCTCTAAGGCTAAACCAAGGCGGGGTGATGCCAATTATCTTTGCCTCGTCGGTGATGATTTTGCCTGCCTACCTCAGCCAAAGCATTAATAATGAAGTATTCGTGTCGATTGCTACTTGGATCTCGCCGAGCGGACCTGGACATATCCCCGTATATATGCTTTTAATTCTAGGGTTTAGTTTCTTTTATTCGACCCTAGTTTTAAATCCCGTAGAGTTATCTCAAAATCTCAAAAAGATGGGTAGTAGTATCCCTACCGTGAGACCAGGGACTGCCACTTCCGATTACATCAGTGGCGTGCTTAACCGATTGACACTGCTTGGTTCTGTATTTCTCTGTGGTATTGCGATTATTCCTAGTGCCCTCGAAAAGGCTACAGGGGTATCGACATTTAGTGGCATTGGTGCAACTTCGCTATTGATTTTGGTTGGGGTAGCGATCGAAACTTCAAAGCAAATCCAAACCTATGTGATCTCTCAACGTTATGAAGGTATGGTGAAACAGTAATGCCTAGAGTAATTTTGATGGGACCGCCTGGAGCTGGTAAGGGTACTCAAGGCGAGATTTTAGCTGAATCTTGGCAAGTACCGAGGATCGCTCCTGGCGATATCTTTCGGGCGGAGATCAAGCAAGGTAGCGAATTAGGACTGAAGGTGAAATCCTTCAGCGATTCGGGTCGTCTCGTTCCCGATGCCGTAGTGATCGAAGTGATCGAATCACGCCTAAGACAGCCTGATACTCAAGCGGGTTGGATTTTAGACGGCTTTCCACGCACGGTGGCCCAAGCTGAAGCACTGGATCTTTTGTTATCTGAAATCAATCAGCCCTATGATTCGGTGATTAATCTTGATGTGCCCGATCGCTTTTTGATTGATCGCCTCAAAGCAAGGGCGGTCGAGCAAGGACGTACCGATGACACTGAAGAGGTAATCCAAAATCGGCTGGAAGAATACAATGCCAAAACCAGACCTCTGCTAGAATTTTATGGAAATAAAGTGAAGCAGATTGATGGTACGCCCTCTATGCCAGAGGTAACAGAGACAATCAAAGCTTTTCTGGCATAGATTTAAAGGCAATTTCATCGAGCAAAGCTCAAGGAAATTGAGTTTTACGTGATGAAATTGTCTCGATCCTAGAGAACTTAATACTGAATTGCGGAGAGTTTGTTTGTCAAAAGAAGATGCTATTGAAATGGAAGGGACGGTGACTGAGTCACTTCCTAATGCTATGTTTCGAGTTGCCCTCGATAATGGCTTTAATGTACTTGCTCACATTTCGGGCAAGATCCGTCGGAACTACATCAAGATTTTGCCAGGCGATCGCGTTAAGGTAGAGCTAACCCCCTACGATCTTACAAAGGGACGTATTACCTATCGCCTCAAAAACCAAGGTGGTGGCAAGAAATAACCAAAAAACAACGCTCTTAAGCGTTGTTTTTTTAATAATAGTAATGGCGGCGCAAAGCGCCGCCATTCTATTATTGAGCTTATTGGGCTTGCAACTCTTTTCCTAAGGTTGTACTTAGCCAATGAGTTACTAATGCATTGACAATCTCAGGGCGATCGTCATGGGGACAATGTCCCGTATTGGGAATGGCGATTACTTGAATGTCTTTTGTTCTGCCCGCTTCTTCGTATATCTTTGCGCCATTAATCGGAGTCCAAGGATCAGCATCGCCCCAGAGAACTAGCAGTGGCTTCTCCACCTTAGCCAAAAGATCGGCGGTGCAGGGTCCCGCAGGAGCAGTTAAAATCGAGGCAAATACCTTTTGGGCTCCTGCGTCACAGGAAGGTTGATAGAGCATATCCACTAATGCATCATCGATCGCCCGATGATTGCGATAGACCTGACGGAGGGAATTACGAATATTCTGTTTTCGGCGTACGAGATCGAAGACAAATTTACCAGTAGTTTCAGAACTAACTAACTTTGCAAATGCCCCCATCACCATTCTTAAGGGTAGGTTTAACTCTTCAGGACGATGGTTCAAGCCTCCTGCGGCATTGAGCAGGACTGCCCCGATCGCTATCTCAGGAGAATTAGTAACTAACATCAAGGCTAATAATGCGCCGATGGAGTTACCAATCCAGACCGCAGGCTGCTTGACCCATTCCTGATGAAAATCGCCGAGCAGTTCCTCCCATAGTTCTAAGGAATAATCGAGTTCGGGTTTAGCCGAGCCACCAAAACCCAATAAGTCGATCGCATATACTTGATAACCTGCCGCCGCCCATACGGACATATTCTTTTTCCAATGTCCAATTGAGGCTCCAAAGCCATGAATTAATACAAGAGGTGTACCCGTACCTGCGACTGCATATTTGATCTGATATCCCCGCCATATCCATGTTTGAAAGGAAGAAGGTTTCTGGTGATCAAGTGTTTCGATATTTTCTGTAGTTAGCACGGTGGTGACTCTTTGGGATTTATAGGATTTTATGCTGGAGACTTGAGTTGATAAAAGGCTAGGGCAGTTTGTCCGTATTGACGACGATCGTAACAGATTAGATTTCCGATTTCATCGGGAAGAGGGCGGAGGCGATCGCACTCAGCGATTGCTAAAGCGCTCTCGGCAAGTAAGGGCGGTAACGCCTTTAGCACTGGTTCGTACAGATCGCTCTGGTATGGCGGATCGAAATAGACTAGATCGAAAAATTGAGGTTGTAATTTTGGCAAAATCTTGATCGCATCACCCTTAATGACTTGAAACTGCTGCTCTGGTTGCGCGAACTTATGCCAATTTTCATGAACGATCCGACAGGCGATCGCCGATAACTCGATCCCCACGACTTTACTAGCGCCTCTGGTTAGGGCTTCCGCGCCCATCGCCCCTGACCCCGCACAGATATCCAACCAATTAGCATTTTTAATCCGACTTTGCAAAATATTAAAAACTGCCGCCCTAACTTTACTGGGCGTTGGTCTTGTGGATAGCCCTGTGGGGGTTTTAATAGAACGATCGCCTTTAATACGAATAGACATCTAAGTACCTCAGCAGAATTAAAATCCAGATCTAAAACCTGCGGCGCACGCTGCGCGTACGCCGCAGGTTTTAGGGTTTTATATTTAATTAAGCCCACTTACTTAGATCAAATGGCTGGAAAAAGACAATCCCTCAATCTGATCGATGGGAACCATCCAAATTTTATTTTGGTAAGGTCGCCATACTGCACTCATTACATAATGATTACGAATAGAGATGATATGTACGTGAGGGATGCCAGAAAATTTCGAGCAAGAACGGAGGAAATCTAAAGTTCTGATTAAGCGGCTATGGAGAAAAGTTGCCATTTCATCGCTACAGTTTTGACGCAGCATCGGAACGACCTGCGGATCGGTTTCTCCCCTGAGTTCGTAGATAATATGCGTCTTACCCTTGAAGTCGATTTTGCGCGATCGCACTTCCCATCCACACAAAACCCCAAAGCCAATAACTGCCATGCCCAAATCGATATGAAAGTCACGCATTTGGAATTTCGTGTTACTACTCATATCTGTATGGGTGTTATACCCCGTCCAAGCATGAAACTTCTCTAAATTATCGTCATTAATATCAACTGCCGAACGGTAGGGAGAAGAGACAGCACGGTTAATTCGTGTTTCGTCTGAAGGTGGCTCTGGTGGCATACTTGTCTCGTAAGTGACAGCATTTATGTGCGAGTATTTGCGAAAAATAGATTGATGCAAAAAACAATCTTACTAAAAATGCCGAAAAAGCTGAACGGATATTCCTATAAGCAGCTTAACATCCACTCTAGAACTTTTATCTAATTTTTAAAGCGATCGCCAAAAATGCGATCGCTTTTTAATGTCTTCCCGTCCATCGCCTCAAATATATAGCAATTCTAAGTGATTCGTGATAGGGCATAAAAGCCCAAAGATGAGTGCCACTCATCTTTGGGCTTTTATGCCCTAAGCAAACCTTACGTTTATATATGAAGGGTGTAATTGACATAGATGATCGCTTCAAGCCGTGGGAAACTATTGCCTATAGGTCACAACATTAAAAAAATGTATGCCTTCTAAAAGTTCGCTAAATTACCATCAGCTACAGCCAGATTTCTTACAGCGGGAGTTGCTGCAATATCAGCGAACTTTACTTACCAATGCCTCGATTTTAGTCGGTTTAGTCGTAATTGGAACTCTGGGCTACCGCTTACTCGAAGGATGGAGTTGGTTTGATTCCCTTTATATGACGATCATTACCCTCGCCACAATTGGCTATGGAGAGACCAATCCTTTACATTTTGAAGGAAGGATCTTCACGATTATTTTGATCGTCATGGGAGTTGTGAGCATCAGCTACATCGCCGCCCAATTTACAACAGCGATCGCCAATGGTCATATTTACGATATTTTTCAGGCGAGGCGACAGCGAAAATTTATGAACTCCTTAAATAAACACTATATAGTTTGCGGCTTTGGGCGGACAGGCAGGCAAGTTACCGCTGAATTTACTGCCGAGGGCAGTATTTCCTTTGTAGTCATTGATAGCGATCCCGTCATGATCGCACAGGCTGAACAGGCGGGATATTTAGCAGTGCAAGGCGATGCCGCCCTTGATCAAACCCTACTTTTTGCGGGAATCGAACGAGCGGTGTGCATCGTTGCCGCCTTGCCTTCGGATGCCGAAAATCTCTATACGGTTTTATCCGCCAAAACCTTAAATACAGAAATTCGGGCGATCGCTAGAGCGAGTACGGAAGAAGCCATGCAGAAGCTGCGCCGAGGCGGAGCCGACGAAGTGATTTCGCCCTACATCACAGGTGGCAAGCGTATAGCAGCAGTTGCCCTGCGTCCACAGGTGATGGATTTTGTGGATGGCATTATTGCGGGCAAAAATCGTTCCTTTTATATCGAGGAATATCGCATTGATGAACCTAGTTTTATCGGCATTTCCCTAAAGCAGGCGAGTTTGCGATCGCAGACGGGAGTTCTCGTATTAGCGATTCGGCGAGAAGATGGCAATGTGATTGCTGGTCCCGATGGCAATACAGAAATTTTACAAGGCGATGTCTTAATCTCTATGGGAACTCCCGAACAATTGCGAGCGCTGAATCAAATCCTGAGTCCGCTGTCTCAAAAGACAAATTTGTTACGATTACCCCGCATGAAATAATACCAAAGCCCAGAAGATGAGTAGCGGCGCTTCGCGCCGCTACTCATCTTCTGGGCTTATACCAATTCACGAAAGTGTGACAACACTTTTGTGAATTAAAAACTAAACCTAAATTATCATGAAGTTTATTTCGCCATCTCGCCCCATTCAAATGGCGATCGCCTTAGCGATTAATTCCGAATTTAAGATTTTGCTAGCCCCTAGAGAAATTGCTCTGAAGATTTGCTATCCCAAATATGAAGCGCATTACACATTGGCGATCGCTTTGGCAATTTCCCATCAATTAGGTATAGAAGCGAGCCAAATTGCGGAAAAAATAGCGGAAAAAGTTACTGAGGCGATCGCGGAAACCCGTTCGCAAAACCCCCAAATATTTGCAGAATGGAAAATCAAATCCTGCAATAAGGGCTTGTTAAATATTTATCTAAGCGAGCGATATCTAGGGGACAGCCTCCATGCTCTGATGAGTTGGAAACTTGACGCAGCATCTTTTGAAATAAGTGGCGATCATCCATTATGGCAAAAGCGTAATATTTCTCTAAATCCTTCTCTAAATCCTTCTCAACAAGCTTCCGAACCAATGCAGCAATATGCCCATGCTCGCTGCTGTGCCCTAATCCGATTAATCGATAGAACCAATCAAGATTCCCAATATTCAGCCCGCGCCGCAACTATTAACAAAATCCACAAAATAGAACCGATAGAACCTGAGGAAGTTAGTTTGTTATTGCGAAATATGGCGATCGCCGATTATTTAGAAAATGAAAATATTTTGCCTTTAGATAGAGAGAAATTATCCCGATCGCTAGCCGAAGCTTTTTTACAGTTTTACGATCGCTGTCGAATTTTTGGCGTGGATCGCTATGCATGGCAGAGGCGATCATTACTACTGCAAATTACCCAAAAGTTTTTGGTCGCGATCGCTCCACCTGAAATTAATTACGCAATGTATCTATAGCTGCCGCCAGTTTTGTTAGGATAAGATCCAAACCCCAAAGAGGGTTGCCGCGCGGAGCGCGGCAACCCTCTTTGGGGTTTTATGTCCTGATACAGTTGGCGGCAGCTATATAGCAAGAGCTAATACCAATTCACGAAAGTGTGACAACATTTTTGTGAATTAAAAACCAAACCCAGTAAGGGTTTTCAAAGCTGAAAATGGCTACGCCATTTTCAGCTTTGATATAAAAGGATTGGCGCACGCTGCGCGTGCGCCAATCCTTTGGGGATTATCGAAGAATTAACATGGCATCGCCAAAGGAATAAAAACGATAGTCTTTGGCGATCGCTTCTTGGTATACCGACATTAAAAATTCCCGTCCCGACTCTCCCAAAAAAGAAGCCACCATCATTAATAACGTGGACTTGGGCAAATGAAAATTAGTGATCATGCCATCTAATACTTTCCATTCATAACCTGGATAAATCATGAGATTCGTTTTACCCCGAAAAGCTTCATAATTAGCATTTTCCAGCGATCGCGCCACCGTACTGCCCACACCAATTACGCGCCCGCCTTTTGCCTTGGTTTCCTTGATTTTGGCGATCGTTTCCTCTGGCACTTCACACCACTCGTTATGCATCACATGCTGAGTGATGTCCTCAGTCTCCACAGGACGAAAAGTACCAATCCCCACATGCAAAGTCACAAAGGATTTATCAATACCGCGATCGGACAGCGTTTGAAACAGGGACTCCGTAAAATGTAACCCCGCCGTTGGTGCAGCGATCGCTCCAGACACCTCAGCATAGATCGTTTGATAGCGCTCTGCATCAGTATGGGAATCGGTGACATAGGGAGGCAAAGGAACCTTACCTAATTGATCAATAATTTTGTCGAGGTCAGCATCCTCAGGGATGTGAAATTGCAATTCCCTTGCCCTTGTCGAGGTTTCAATCCCTTCGACCGTCGCTTTGACCCGCTCAGCAAAAACGATCGTGCTACCTACTGGCAATCGCTTCCCTGGTTTGACCAACGCCAACCAGCGATTGTGACCTACTGGCTCCATTAACAAAATCTCCACAGGAACCCCCGATAGCTTCTGTCCGTACATTCGAGCGGGAATAACCTTGGTGTTATTAAAAACTAGCAAATCCCCTGCCTGCAAAAAATCTGGCAGATCGTAAAAGTGATGATGTCGCAAATTGCGATCGCGCTCAATCACCAGTAGTCGCGATGAATCCCTCGGTGTAACTGGATCTTGAGCAATGCGATCGCTTGGCAATTCATAATCATAGGCACTTAACGCGAAATCAGGCGCAAGTTCAGCAGGCGATGAGGTCATAGATGAAGTTACATTTTGGGATATGGGCACTACTTAAAAATATGCAGCAAAATATGCAGCACTCCTCTAAGTGTTTGTCAAAAAGTGACTAAGTGACAAAAAAATATAAGAAATTTTATATACCAATTGGCAAAACAGTGGTATACAGATGGCAGTAGCAACATACACTTTGGGTATGGGGCGTAAATTGTTTCTCAGCCTTTCCATATTGAACGAGGAGTTTATGCAGTATTTAATGACCGATCTTCACCAACGCTTTATTGGTGCATTGAACTACAACAAGCCCCTTGCCGTGGGTGACGTATTTCGAGCCGACAACACCAAAACTTATACGGTTGTCAGTATTAACGATACTCGCGATAAGAGTAAAGATGTTAAGTCAGTAACCGTAATTCCCGTCCGTGAAACTGTAAATGCCTAGCAAATCTCTAGCAAATGTCTAGTAGTTGTTCTTGACCGTTAATTTGAGCATTAATTTGATCATTAATTTGACCGTTAATTTATCTATCCGTCATTGATTGATATCGATCGCCCCAGTCAAGGATATTGGCTAAAAATATTCTGAAACACTATTCTGAAACACTATTCCGAAACATTGAAAAGTAATTCTAGGGAAGCATCGAACGCAATCTGAAAGACTTATGGAAGCTATTGACAATACATTGATATAAACGAGTATTTCTTTGTTCTTTTCAGATATAGCGATCGTTAATAAATAGTAATAAAAAGCAGCGTATTGCGCTGCTTTTTATTAAGTATAGCTATAGTCAGTAATGTTAGGAAAAAATCAAACCCAATAGGGATTTGTGGCGCGTTGCGCCGCAAATCTCTATTGGGTTTGATGTCCTGATTTAAGTGAATATAGCTATAATACCAATTCACGAAAGTGTGACAACATTTTTGGGAATTGAAAAACAAACCTAATAAACGTGAGTTCGGGATAATTTGAAACGGGCTGTGAGAAAGGGTTTGCTACGCAAACCCTTTCTCAAAGCCAGTTTCAAATTATCCCGAACTCACCTAAAGGTAGCTTCGACTCCCCTCAGCTACCTTTGACTAGACTGAGCATTTTAATCCACAAGGGCTTTAGGGTAAAATCAAAACCCCAAAAGCCGTAATTTACGTGCAGCGTGCGTTACAGCTTTTGGGGTTTTATATTTAATTGTACCCAGCTACTTAGCTATCCCTTAAGCAAGATCAAACAGTGGCAAGATCAAACAGCATTGTGGTCATGTATCGTTCTGTCCATTCAGTGCCAAAGGACTTTTCGAGAACGCGTCTCGTTTTATCATTTTGTTGTTGTTTTTCGCAATAATAACGCTGCCCAGCTAGAACTTGCTCGATTTCAAGGGAAGTTGTTAATGGCTCTGTCGCTACTGCTAGCTGACAATGCAGGGTCAGATATTCCCTCACTCTTTTTAAGAAATCAGCCTCTTCACGATCGCCCATGGGACGCACAAACAAACAAAAATCTGAAAAAATATCGCCCCATTGTGGTAACTCACGGGTCTGCTCGAATTGCAGCGCTGGCAAATTAGATAGCGCATTGTAATAACTGCGAGGTAAAGCACGTTCGGGATGCACTGGGGATAAATCAACGATCGCCGCACTAATACTTCCACGACCACCTACTAAATCGGCTCCAAAAATGGGAATCCCATATTCAGGATTGGGAAACATCACACAGTGGAGAATATCTAGACCATTACCAACTCTCGCGAGTTCTAAATGTAACTTCCGAAACTGAGGAGTTTTATAGCAGTGATTTTCAATGACTAGACGTTCGCCTTCTAAAGCACCCTCGACATAACCCAAATCTTCGGGCACTTGATAAGAGGACAAATCTAAGTTTTCTCTCCAGACAGCTTCAATACAATCAGCTAAGTTATGAATTAAAGGATATTGTTGCTCTCGCAGCGACACTTGTGTAGCTTGAGTCATGCGATTTTATCTCAATGTATATGAATTTTTAAAAAGTATTTATTGTTTGACCATGACTGATTTTTTGTGCAAAATGCGTGTAAGGAGCTAGGCAGAATTAAAAACCAAAACTAGAGAGCATACCGCCCGCTGCGCGGGCGGTATGCTCTTCTAGGTTTTAAGGTTACTTATGCCTAGCTACTTAGAAATCATCAAAGGGTTTGAACGTGGTGCTTCACGATAATTATACCAAAGCTCAAAATGGCATAGCCATTTTGAGCTTTGGTATTACTGGTAAGCCTTAATTCGTTGTAGTCGATTGTGAATCCTGTTCACTAGATCTACGCCTACGACTGGTTTACATAAATAGTCATCCGCCCCAACGCTAAAAGCGAGATTTTGGGTATTGGCATCATTCATCACACTGAGAAATAGCACTGGTAAGCGCCGCCAGTCGAGGTTGCTCCTTAGAGCCTGACAGATTTCAATCCCGTTAACCTGTGGCATATTCACATCTAAGACTAAAACATCGGGCAAAACGGATTGCAACACTGTCCAAAAATCCTTAGGATCAGCTAAGGTTGTCACTTTAAATCCCCAAGGCTTGAGCAACCTCAGCAGCGATCGCAGGCAGTCAATATCATCATCTACAATCATCACCTTTATAACCATTTGCGAAGCATCTTGTTCAAGTAACGAAAATGCAAAATCAGAAATCGCTGCCACAGGTGCATTACAAATTGAGTCTATGCTTTGAATGGAATTCTCTAAGGAAATAGCTAAAGCTTCTAATATTTCTAATTGATTTTTTTTGAGTAATGTTTGACTTTTGAGCAGATTTTCTAACTGACTAGCCGACTGCATAGCGATCGTCAATCCCAAAGTTCCTAACGTACCAGTCAATTTATGGGCAATTTGGTACGCTTGGGTCTGCAATTGCGGATCTAATTCCCCAGATTTTAATTTCTGCAATACTTGAAATATGTTCTTGACCTGTTCCAAACTCCTCGGTTTAGTATTAATCCACTGTTCATTTAAAAATGCCAAATACATTTCCTGACGAGTCGAGTGATTGCTAGAATCTTGAGCGCCAAGCAATGGGGGAGTCGGTAGATCTTTTTGGACTAAAGGATCTGGCGCTTTCAGGTAATAGCCGCGTCCATGCACGGTCGCGATAAAATCCGAGGGTGCGCCCACGGATACTAATTTATGCCGTAACCGCCGAATATGCGATCGCACTGTTGCCTCTGAAGGAAATTCATCGGAAGACCAAAGGCGATCGAGAATTTCATCAGCGCTTAGCAAATGCTGGCTATCGCGCAGTAATAGCTCCAACAGCTCATATTCTTTATTAGTTAGGGTTAAGGGATGACCATTGTAAGAAACCTCACAGGTACTCGGATTTAACAATAAATCTCCCCAAACTAATAGAGGAAAAGAACTGGCATTACTCCGACGCAATAATGCCCGAATTCTTGCAATTAACTCAGGTAAATCAAAGGGCTTCACCACATAATCATCCGCCCCTGCATCTAATCCACTAACCTTCGCCGTACTGGCATTTTGCGCGGTCAGCAATAGAATTGGTGTAGTATAGCCCTCTGCTCGCAATCGTTGACATAGATGAATACCATCTAGCTTAGGCAAAACTATATCTAAGAGAATCAAATCGTAATCAAAGGTAGAGCCATAGGTCCATCCCATCTCGCCATCCTTGACCACATCCACAATATAGTGATGTTCTGCCAAACTTTTAGTTAAAACAGCAATTAGTAATTCATCATCCTCAACGAGCAATATCTTCATAACTTTTTATCTATAGCTATCGCCAAGTGTATCAGGGCATATAGCTGTCGCCACTCACGTTATACCAATTCCAAAAATGGCGTTGCCACTTTTGGAATCGCAAAACATTACTGGGTAAGTCAGGACATCAAACCCAATAGAGAGTTGCGGAGCTTCGCGCCGCAACTCTCTATTGGGTTTGAGCGATAATTGCTGTAAATGAATATAGTTATAATTCACTGAGGTCAGTTCGGAAAAATACGCAAACGTCTGTTGGGTTCAGAGCCGTAGCTTTCCGATCGCAATTGGTAATGCTCGACTAGCTCGTGTTGCATCCGCCGAATAATTGACGAACGGGGCAGCAACTCCACGGGTTGACCTTTGGGAATCACAATCTGTTCGACGGCAAGACGGGTTTCTTCGAGGGCTTCGATTTCATCCTCAGAGTCCCCATAGGCAAACATATTCAGATCGCTAATCGTATCGGTTGGGCTTTCGTCAATATGTAAAATGCGTCTCAAAGCACGGGTAATTTGCGGAAGGGTACTGGTTTTGATCGCGTGAATGGGAATTTGCCTTGCTTCGGCAACTTGACGTACTTTCGAGCTAGTCCGAATCTGCGATCGCAGGGCAAGCACAATATCAGCTTCATCAAGATCTTTGGTAATTTCAATCGGCAAATTGATCGATTGCACTACCTGCTCGGTTTGATGGCGGCTAACTCCGTAGAGATAAACATTGAGAGTGCCAAACCGCTCCCGCATCGTATCGTAAGAGGCAAGATCGCCAAATTCTTCCTCTTCCTCAACAATGGATTCATTTAGTTCGGCTACCGTATTGCGATCAATGCGATCGATATTGCGATCGATATTGCGATCAATCTTACTCGTCAGATCGGCAACCTCGGAACGCATTTGCACCTGTGGATCGATGGGCAAGGGTTTGATTTTGCCCGTCGCCCGCCAACCCTTGACCGCAGGATTGCGCATCACTTCAGGATTTTTAGGCTTCTCCTCCGTGGTCGTAACTTCACCCGCATCGCTGACTGCCCGAATTTGACGACCAGGATCGCGATCGCGCAGGAGCATATCGATCGTACCTGCGACATCGGTATGGACTGCCCAGCGGTAGCGTTCCCACATTTCTACGGCAATATCAAAGGTAGGCTGAGCCTTGCGTTCGAGGATGCTTTTTTGGGGCAAGCCCCTGCGGCGCATTTCTTCGTCACCGAGGGTAACGGACTGAATGCCACCGATCAGATCGGAGAGGGTAGGATTTTTAATGAGATTAGCCAATTGATTGCCGTGGGCTGTGCCAACCAGTTGCACTCCTCGTTCGGCGATCGTTCTAGCGGCAAGGGCTTCTAACTCTGTACCAATTTCATCAATCACAATGACTTCAGGCATGTGATTTTCCACAGCCTCGATCATAACTTGGTGTTGCAGTTCGGGTTGAGAGACCTGCATTCTTCGCGCCCGACCGATCGCAGGGTGAGGAATATCCCCATCGCCCGCAATCTCATTGGAAGAATCGATAATCACAACCCGCTTATTGAGATCGTCGGCAAGGACGCGGGCAATTTCGCGCAGGGCAGTAGTTTTGCCCATTCCAGGCTTACCCAAGAGCAAAATTGATTTACCTGTTTCTACCAAGTCGCGAATCATGGCGATCGTACCGTAGACGGCTCTGCCAACGCGACAGGTTAATCCGATAATTTCGCCTTTGCGGTTGCGAATGGCACTGATACGGTGTAGGGTGCGCTCGATTCCTGCCCGATTATCGCCTCCAAATTCGCCAACTTGCTGGACACAGATCGCCAAATCCTCTTTGGTAATCGGATCATCGGTTAAGTATTTAGTCGTGTCAAAATAACGGGCTTCGGGCAACCTACCTAAGTCCATCACAATTTCGACAAGTTGTTCTAAACCACCACATAGTTCGAGGCTATTTTTGATACGCGGTGGCAAAATATCGAGAAGTTGATCGAGATTATCTGTAACTTGCTTGCGGATTGATTCCATTAGGCTTTTAGTTTTTTATGGTTAATTTTTTAAAATTAATGTTTAACAATTAATGTTTAACAATTAAAAGATGCGGGACAAGATGGGCGACGAAATGTTCATCTCTGCCTAGTTTTTGCCTAGTTTTTGCCTAGTTGTTTAATTTCGTTGTCGTGCATAGTTATTAAGACTTTTTAAGATGGGATTTTAGAATTGGATTTTAAGTTTGAAGTTCAGGTTTGAATTTCAAGTTTGACTTTCAAGATTTGATTTGTGAAACTAGATTGCGGGCGATCGCCACAGCTTGTCTGAGCAAATCGGGGCGATCTTCAAGGCGATCGGGGATAGGCTCCTCCAAACCTTCAAGAAAATTCATTACAATCTTGCGAGCATAGCTACCGTAGGCAACTCCAGCCACGGGAATATCAGCTTGGCGTAGCTTCGGAACAGTACTTGCATTTGTACCACCAGCCAATTGCACAAA
Organism: Pseudanabaena biceps PCC 7429; assembly: GCF_000332215.1. GTDB lineage: Bacteria > Cyanobacteriota > Cyanobacteriia > Pseudanabaenales > Pseudanabaenaceae > Pseudanabaena > Pseudanabaena biceps. The sequence continues at coordinate 25,041 of NZ_ALWB01000011.1, read as the reverse complement.
ACCAATGGGTAACTGAAAATCCAAAACTTTTTGTCCTAATTGCAAGGCAGCTCGGGTAGCCCCATCACCGATATCACCACTCATGGGTCTACCATCGGTTTGCCAGATCAGCGATCGCGGCTGGGGCTGCATCACCCTTAGTAAAGACATGAGATATTCACGCAAATCATCACAGTCTGGGAAACTAACTGCCACCAGCTTGAGTTGAGGGATAATCGGACTTAATCGCCGCCAAAATGAGGCAAATTCTTGAGTGCGATGGGGCTGAGTATGAATTTCGATCGCATTAATGGACTGATTAAGTACTTCATCAAAGATATCTTCAGGGACATAGACCTGTTCGCGAGTATGGATTATCTTCACTGGACATAGGGGTAGACAACGACCGCACCCATAACAAAGATTTGGCATGATCCCATTGTAATCATTACTAAACTTGATTGCTGTGGTGGGGCATACCTTTTCGCAAGGTCTTGGGCAGTCGTGCGGACATAACTGAGGATCAAAGACCGCTTTCCGAAAATGGGGGTCTTCTCCATCGTTGAAGCTAACCATTATTAAAGGAGCGATCGCCTGTAGGTCTAACTCTAATGCCACCGCTACGCCCTCCCGTGCAGCCCGAATCGTGGCAGGCTCGGGAGCCATATCTATACAATCTGCGCCTGCGAGGGTGTAGATCAGAGCCAAATTGCGAATGGCAGGTAAATCCTGATAACTAGCACCACAGATGAGTTTAAACCACTGGTGCGATCGAAGAGTTGCAAGTTCCATAATTTCAACGCTATCTACTCAAAGTAGCTCAAAGCAAATGTAGCTTGGCAAATATAGCTTGAAGCAAGCTAACTCAAAGCCCCAATTAACTCTCAGTAATTTAAGCGCTGAAAAACCTCATAGCTAGGGATGTTATCGATTGTAACCTCAGAGAGGTTAAGACGCGATCGCCAATTCACCCAATAATTCACCCAATAATTCACTCAACAATTCACTTAATTGACCTCGCCTCGCCATCTTAAGAGCACTTTGCGCTCAAACCCAAACCAAGGAAATTTTTGGAAGCGTTGCTTCGCAACGCTTTCAAAAATTTCCTTGTGGTTTTTTTGATCAAAAATAGCTATAGGACATAAACCGCTCAAAGCCAAGAATTAGGGATAAGGGAACTTTACCCACCCCACCAATCCTCGGCGGGGAAGGGAGTGGGTGACATTAATAGTCTTTAGTAATCGTAACCATAGATAAAAAGCAATATATCAACCTATTTTCATTTAGATATATCTTTGCAATAATCATAGACAATTAATTATGATTTTCTATAAGTCAATAGAGTTTATATGATAAATAACTGGCTGGACACGATCTGGCTAATTCCCTGCTACTCCTTAGTAGGTGCAATGCTATCGATCGTCTGGTTTCCTAGTATTACCCGCAAAACAGGGCCAAGACCAGCAGGCTACATCAATATCCTGATGACCTTTGTCTCCCTGATTCATGCAATCGCCGCATTGACCGTAGCTTGGGGACAGCCAGAATACTCGTTGTCCTTTCCTTGGTTAACTGTGGGGGGATTGCACTTCAACCTTGATTTACAGATTTCGGCAATTAACGTTGGCGCGATCGTCTTAATCACAGGGTTAAGCCTTCTCGCCGAAATTTACGCCGTAGGCTATATGGAAATGGATTGGGGCTGGGGCAGATTTTTTGCCTTGCTAGCACTTTTTGAAGCTGGCATGTGTTCCTTAGTTCTATGCGACTCCCTCTTTTTTAGTTACGTTATTCTTGAAGTTCTCACCTTAGGTACTTACCTTCTCGTAGGGATTTGGTACAACCAGTCTCTTGTCGTCACAGGTGCAAGGGATGCTTTCTTAACCAAACGGGTAGGCGACCTAATTCTATTAATGGGCGTAGTAGGCTTATTACCCCTAACTGGCACTTGGAACTTTAGTGAACTCACCCAATGGGCTAGCAAGGCAAACGTTGATCCACTCGCGATTACCCTAGTAACCCTAGCCCTCATGGTAGGTCCTATGGGCAAATGCGCTCAATTCCCATTGCATCTCTGGCTAGATGAGGCGATGGAAGGACCCCTACCCAGTACGATTTTGCGTAACTCCGTGATCGTTGCGACAGGAGCTTGGGTTCTAGTAAAGCTCTACCCTCTCTTGGCTCTATCCCCTCTTACCCAACAGGTAGTGATCGCCGTTGGTGCGGCGACAGCCTTAGGAACGGTATTAATCTCGATCGCCCAAATTGATGTAAAGCGATCGCTCTCCTACTTGACCAGCGCCTTCATGGGACTAATCTTTATTGCGGTTGGGACTGGAGAAATCCATAGTGCCTATCTCTTGATGTTGTCCCATGCCTTAGCGATCGCCCTATTACTAATGTCAGTAGGCAGCATTATTTCCAACAATATCACCCAAGATCTCACCCAAATGGGCGGATTATGGCAGCGTCGTCCGATTTCAGGATTGTGCTTTTTAGTTGGAGCGATCGGCTTGATCGGCTGTCCTCCCCTTGGCGGATTCTGGGCCATGCTCGATTTAATTTCGCACCTATGGCAGAGCTACCCTGCTTTAGCGGAACTAATATTGCTAATTAATGGCTTGATGGCTTTGAGCTTAATACGTGTATTCGGACTAATTTGGGGCGGGAAACCCAAACAGATGACCGAAAGATCCGTCGAACCTCTATGGCTAATTGTCCTACCAATGACATTACTAGCGGGTTTTGTACTCCATACCCCTCAGGTTCTTAGTTCTTTGGCAATCATTACTGACTGGTCAATCGTTACCAGTCCCGATGCCCTTCTGTTATTAGGCGCAAACATAGCAGGGCTAACCACAGGAGCATATCTCTATCTCAATGATGGCATTGCCAAGCCAATTCAACTGGGATGGAAAGGTTTGCAAAACTTCTTAGCCAACGATTTCTATACCCCCAAACTCTATAAAGTCACGATTGTGGGATTAGTCGATGGCATATCTCAGAAAATGTACTGGTTCGATCGCTTCTTTGTCGATGGTGTCGGTAATTTCTTTGGTTTGGCAACCCTATTTAGCGGTCAGAATCTTCGCTACAGCACCTTTGGGCAATTACAACTCTATACCCTGACAATCGTAGTCGGCATTGGAGTTCTACTTTTATTACTATTCAATCGCACTCTCTAAAACTAGATCTCTAAATTAGGAATCAAACTATGCTCAGTGCTTTAATCTGGTTGCCAGTCATCGGGGCTTTAGCGATCGCTTTCCTACCGCAAAATCAAGTCAAAAAAGGCTCCGCGATCGTCGCCACCGCCATTCTCATTCTTGATTTTCTTCTACTTTATAAATTTGATATCAAGATTTCTAACTTCCAATTTTCTGAAAATTTACCTTGGCTCGAAAACCTCGGATTAAACTACAGCCTTGGCATTGACGGACTATCGCTGCCCCTCGTAGTTCTAAATGGATTGCTCACTTGGTTGATCGTCTGTTTTTGCGATCGGGAAATCAAAGAAAGGAATACCCTCTTCCATGTCTTAATGCTCTTAATTCATGCGGGAGTAAGCGGCGCAATCCTCTCCACCAACACCCTACTATTCGTTCTCTTCTATGAAATTGAGTTAATACCTCTTTATCTAGTTATTGCGGTCTGGGGCGGGACACAGCGCAGCTATGCCGCAATGAAGTTCTTAATCTTCACTGCTATTTCAGGAATTCTGGTTTTAGTAGGATTTTTGGCTCTGGGTTGGCTCTCCGCCAGTCCTACTCCAATTTTCGACTACACGACCTTACAGGAGCTCAGCTTACCCATTGAAATTCAAGTTACCCTCCTCGTTGTGTTACTACTGGGCTTTACGATCAAAGCCCCCTTTGTCCCCTTCCATACTTGGTTACCCGATGCCTATGTCGAATCGACAACACCAACCGTGATGATGCTGGGTGGTATCGTCGCCAAGCTAGGAACCTATGGTTTGTTTCGGTTCTGTGTCGGACTATTTCCTGAAGCTTGGGCTTTGCTCTCGCCTTGGATCGCGCTATGGGCTGGGTTAGGTATTCTGTACGGAGCCATGACCGCGATCGCCCAAAAGGATATCAAGAGAATGGTTGCCTACAGTTCCATCGGTCACATGAGCTATATTCTTTTGGCAGCAGCAGCAGCTACTCCCTTAAGTATGGTTGGCGGCATCATTCAAATGGTCAGTCATGGTCTAGTGCTAGCACTACTTTTCTATCTCGTCGGTGTGATCGAAGAAAAAGTCGGTACAAGGGATTTAGATGTTTTAAATGGATTGTTAAACCCCTTGAGAGGCTTGCCTTCAACTAGCGCCTTGTTAATCCTTGGAGGTATGGCAAGTGCGGGTATTCCGGGACTGGTAGGATTCATTTCCGAATTCCTAATTTTCCAAGGTAGCTTTAGTAAATTCCCTATTCCCACACTCTTTTCGATCATCGGCACGGGACTTACCGCCGTATATTTCGTAATTTTGCTTAATCGCACCTGTTTCGGCAAGTTAGACAATCATACGGCTTACTATCCTAAGGTGAGTGGACTAGAACAATTACCAGCTCTAATTCTTACCGCCTTAATTGTCATTCTGGGAGTTCAGCCATCATGGTTAGTACGCTGGAGCGAAGTAAGTGCCATCCAAATCATCGCCAGAGTTCCCGAAACAGCGGTTGTCGCTAGTGCAAATCTCAAGTCATCCCTCTACGAGCAAATATTTTTAGCTTTTCGGAAAGACTAAAGCACCAAAAGAACTTTGAAGTTTATTTATCTTTAAGTATCTTGATGCAATTAAATATAAAGCCCCAAAAGCTGTAGTGCACGCACAGCATAGGATACAGCTTTTGACTCTGGGTTTTAATTATGTCCAGCTACTTAACTACTGAATTTAAATGCTTAATTTAAATGCTTAATTTAAATGCTTAATATTAAGAAAAAAATAGGGAAAAATTATGACCAGCACCTTACTCGAACCCACTACGAAACTACCGCCTTCCAACCATCCGCTCGCTGAGATCATCCATCGCCTAGAAGCAGGTGGCTCAATGCTTCCCGATACGCCCGAAAATCTCATGCAGATTATCGGACTTTACAAAGCCTATGCCGTACCAATGGACTTCTATTGGCGAGACTTACTGTACATAGCTGAGCAAGTATTTTTAGACCCCCTTCCCGCCTTCAAATACTTCCCAACCCAAGAATATCTCGATCTGCCAAATCACTATGCAGGCGACAATGCCGATCTCAAATTCTGGCGTGGTGAAGCCACAGCCCATCCCGAACTACTAGAATTTATGAGTAGGGGCGAACTAAAGGCAAAAATTCCGAAGCTATTTCACCATCTCTACCACGATCGCATCAACATGGAGTTTGCCGAAGAATGTATGCGCGCCATGCTCTGGCATCGTGGTATGGGCGGCGAGCTAGAGCCCTATATGGATTCAGAGGAATATCGCCAGAATGCCGATCGCGCCATTAAAGCCTTCTTTAAAAATAATCCCGTCATGCTGGGACTATACAAGCTTTTCCCTGAAATGTTCATGGAGCAATGTCGTCAATCCACAATGACATCAGTCCTTGGGCTATTTTGGGAAATTATGGCTCCCGTCTTTTTCGAGATGTCTGATATCTACGATGAAGGCGGGTTTAAGGGCGTTCCCGATGCGATGGATTTCCTAGTAAATGGTATTTTTGCGATCGCAGGTCGCCCCATCTATCACCGCGTAAACATCGGTGGTGAATGGTTAGATATCGTTCCCAAATCTAAGGGTTTTACTTGGCTCTATGAGGCAGCTTTCCCCTATGTCGAAGCCGTGTTTTATCGCACTTCACCTTTCCGAGGCACTAAATCCTACAATGCCCAAGCCCATGAAATTCCTACCGATCAGCAGGACTTCCACTTCGGTATCTTGTATGCGGATAAATTTCCCGTAGGTTCCGCAGGCATTCCCCCCACGCTACTACACCAAGATATGTACCACTTCCTCCCCCAATATCTAGTGGACTATTACAAACAATATTGTCGGGGCGAAGACGATATGTTGATTCAATTGGCGGTGAGTTTTCAGCGATCGATGTACAATGTCACCTCAGCAGTAATTCAGGCAGGTCGAGCCGCTTTTCTCTATCCTCTAGACGATCCTAACCCCAAACACCTCTTAGCCAATCGTCATTATTTTGAAGGACAACTAAATCGTTTTTGCAATCCTAAATATGGAATGGATCAAGCAGCCAGAATCAACGCGATCCAAAGTCAGGATTATCGATAATTGTTATACCAAAAATCAAAATGGCTACGCCATTTTGATCTCTGAAAACCCTTACTGGGTTTGGTTTTTAATTCACAAAAGTGTTGTCACACTTTCGTGAATTGGTATTAAAGCCCTTGGCGCAGCAATTCCAACTTTGATTCTCCCTGTGATGCCGCGTTTTCAGCGCTTTGCCCTGTAGTTTCGATCAGGTATTCACATCAAATTTATCAATTAGTAATGTGACTTATGAATAGCAAACCGAAAATGAAATACTGGCTACTAGCTAGTTTTATCTGTCTATGCTCTTTCCTTTTCTTAGGAACGGGTATGGCTAATGCGGCTAATTCCCCCTGTGCTCCTGGAGTTTCCTCTATTTGGGCTCCCTCAGCTAAGGATTTTCTAGGCACTTCCTTAAGTAAAACATCCAATGTTTATTTCACTGGTGGGGAGGGTATTCTGACGGAGGTTTTTTATCCAACTGTAGATACAGTGCAGAATGTCGATCTCCAATTCCTGATCACCGATGCAGCGAAAACTTGGGGAGATGAAGAACGCAAGCAAAAGCAACATCAAATTACCCAAGTTAATAAGCGATCGATGGTATGGCAGGCAGTCACGACCGACGACGATAAACGATGGAAGATTACGAAAAAGTTCTTTACCGATCCCGATCGCCCAACCGTTATTCAACGTGTTACCTTCGAGACCTTGGAGGCTGGAAAAACTGTTAAAGACTACAATGTCTATCTTCTGAATAACCCTGCTATTAATAACAGTGGCAGTGGTACCCCTTCCAATCAACCGTTAGCCTGTAATATCAATCCCTCAACGGGACCTGATAACTCAAGAACTCTTTCAGCTAACGGGCGTACTTTTTTAGCTGCCTCTCAGCCTAACTCAACAGCTTCGGCATTAGGTATTTCCTTACCTTGGAAGTCTGTTAATGGTGTGGCAATGGTATCTAATGGGTTCGTTGGTACAACTGATGGATATACGGATCTTTTTGGTGGTAGCAATGATAAGACCATGAGTTGGCAATATGATGGCGCATATCAAGGTAACGTTGCCCAAATGGGTTGGGTTGATTTTAGTAATAGTAATGCCAGTAGCATTTCCTTTGATGTCGTACTAGGTTTTGGTAGTAGTGAAACTGATGCGATGAATGTTGCTAATGCCACTCTGACGAGTGATTTAGGGAAATCTGAGATCGCCTATACTCAGGGTTGGCTCACCTATACTCAAGGGTTGAAGAATCAAGGTGGTCGAGCAGACGATCAGTACTATCTTGCAGCTATGACTCTCAAGACGATCCAAGACAAGAGTAATGGAGCGATGATTGCTGGGCTAGGAACACCATGGGGCGAGGGAAATGGCGATGCTAATCAAGGTGGATATCATCTGGTTTGGTCGCGGGATTTATTCAAATTTGCTAGCTCGTTGATTGCGGCAGGTGATACAGCATCTGCTAATCAAGCCGTAGATTATCTATTCAACGTGCAAATGCAAACCACCAATAGCGATAATCCCTATGCTCGTGCTGGAAGATTTCCTCAAAACACCTTTGTAAGTGGCAAAATTTGGTGGAATGGTAGTCAGATGGATGAAACTGCCATGCCCATTATCTTGGCTTGGAAGCTCAACCGTACTGATCTTTGGTCAAAAATCAAGTTGGCAGCCGAATTCTTGGCTCACAATGGTCCTTATACTGGACAAGAACGATGGGAAGAAATGGCAGGATATTCTCCTTCCACAATTGCTGCTGAGATTGCTGGTTTAGTAACTGCGGCTGATTTAGCTACTAAAGCAAACGATCCAGAGGCTGCTAAGTATTATCTCAAAATAGCCGATGGATGGCGTAATAATGTTGCTAACTGGACATTTACGACCAATGGATCTTTTGGTAATAAGAAGTATTATGTGCGCCTTACAGACAACAAAAATCCTAACGATGGCGATCAGCTTACTTTTGGTAATGGTGGTGGTAAGCATGATCAGCGTGATGTTATTGATGGTGGATTTCTTGAATTAGTGCGTATGGGAACTATGAGTCCGAACGATTGGACAATTCTCGAAACTATTCCTGAATACGATGCTATTCTCAAACAAACTCTATCAAATAAAGGTGATGCTTGGTTCCGTTATAACTTTGATGGTTATGGAGAGACAAATAGTGGCGATGTGTTTAACGATAAGAATAGTAATCAGGATCGTTTGACTCGCGGTCGTCTTTGGCCCATATTTACTGCTGAGCGTGGTATTTATGAAATTGCGAAGTCGGGTGATGGTTCTGTCGGAAAAAGTTATGACCAAGCACTCAAAGCCTTTTCATCTGAGGCTGGATTCATTCCAGAACAGATTTGGAATCAGGACGTGGACATCACAGGTTGGAACACAACAACACCATCTAATTATCAAGTTGGTACGGCTACTCGGTCTATGCGTCCTCTCAGTTGGGCGATGGGTGAGTATATTAATTTGGTGGTAGCGATGAACGAAGGCAAAGGAGATGCTCCTAATGTAGTTTGTCAGCGCTATGCTTGCGATAAGGCTCAAACTAATGTGACCTTTAATGTTAATGCTAATACTAATCTAGGTGAGAATATTTATCTCGTGGGTAATAGTCCATTATTGAGTAATTGGGAGCCATCTTCAGGAATTAAGCTTTCTTCTTCAAATTATCCCATTTGGAGTGTGACGGTTTCTTTACCTGCTTCGACTGCTTTTGAATATAAGTTTGTTAAGCTGGATTCCCAAGGAAATACGGTTTGGCAAAGCGGACAGAATCATACTTTTACCACTCCATCCAGTGGAAATACTACGCTTAGCGATACCTTTAGTTAAGCAGTTAAGCATAATTAAAAACCAAAACCAGAGAGCGTACCGCCCGCTAAGCGGGCGGTACGCTCTTCTAGGTTTTAAGTTTACTTATGCCTAGCTACTTAACAATTATTGAATCTTTCTGACTGATTTTATAGCTGTCGCCAAGGATATTAGTATATAAAACCTAAGGAGAGAAATTTGAAGCTCCTCTCTAACTTTCTTTCCTTAGGTTTTGATTATGATTTTCTGTAATCAATTTAATTTCAACCACCTAACTAATAAAAAAATATGTCCGATGAAAATCCAAAGATATCCCAGTTTTTAACAGGTAGAGATGGTGAATTTTCTTCCATCAGAGCCCAGACATGGTTAGTTATTCTATGCTTCTGTGGAGATTGGATTTCACATATTATTAGGAATCAACCATTTACGCCAGATATCTCTGTTGTGGGAATTATTTTAGGCATTCTAAGCGCTAAAGTAACCCAAAAATATGTTGAAGATAATAGTAAGAATTCTGCTAGTGCCAAGTAGCTAATACCAAAGCTCAAAATGGCGTAGCCATTTTGAGCTTTGAGAACCCTTACTGGGTTTGTTTTTTAATTCACGAAAGTATGACAACACTTTCGTGAATTGGTATAAGGATCGGCTGCACAAATTACAGCGCTTCGCTCTCAAACCCAAACCAAGGAAATTTTTGAAAGTGTTGCGAAGCAACGCTTTCAAAAATTTCCTTGTGGTTTGTTTGATCGATAATTGCTGTAATATCTATTCTTATCATTGATGCGTAGTTGTTTGCATTATGACAAAAATAAAGCCTAAAGATGAGTGGTGGTGCTTTGCGCCGCCACTCATCTTTGGGCTTTTTATTGCTCGTAGATTTCTAGAGGTAGACCGTCAGGATCTTTAAAAAAAGTAAAACGTTTGTCTGTTAATTCATCAGTTCTTATGGCTTCAACCTCGATCCCATTCATCTCTAAATAGGAAACGGTTTCTTCTATATTTTCTACTTCAAAAGCTAGATGTCTTAATCCACAGTTCTCAGGGTTCGCTCTTGGTGCAGGAGAAGGAAAAGAAAAAAGCTCGATCGAATCGTTGTTTCCCACTCTTAAGTCTAGTTTATAGGAATTTCTTTGTTCTCTGAAGGTTTCTCTAATTATTGCAAAACCAAGTTTTTTTGTGTAAAAGTCTTTAGATCTTTCATAATTAGAGCAAATAATGGCAATATGGTGGATTTTGGCTATTTTCATGGGATTCTTGATGGATAGGTTTTTCTCTAGATAGTAAAAGTAAAACTTGGGAGTTAGAATATGCTGTCTTTTTAGGCAATGATCCTAGTTTTGGGCGTAATTATCGATTACGATTATTTTTGATCGCATCCTAGTCTGAATTGCCGTTCTGTTTTGTGACTAATTACTCTTCCTTCGGTTGTTCCACTGATGGCTAAGATATCTTGAGAATTTAAGTGGGTATCAACAGCACTCACAGCATAGCTGTTTGTTCCTAAGACTTTGCCCTTAAGATCGCCAGTGCGTTTCCCTCGCGGGGTTAAAGTCCATAGTTTAGTTTCTCCATCGTCTCCGCCACTGACTAAATAGCAACCCTCGGCACTAAATGCGACTGAGCGTACGGGTTTGCCATTGTGGGCATCTTTCCAACCTTCAATTATTTGGCAGGGACGATCGCTTTGCAAGCAGGTGTTGAGATCCCAAATTGAAATAAATCCTTGATTATCCGCTGTTGCTAAGAAATTGCGTTGATTATTGGGTACAGCAATACTTTGAATGTAGTCATCTTGCCCGCCGACATTGGGATAGGTAATTGGTTTGACAGTGTTGGTGACCCAATTCCAAAGCACTAATTGATTATATCGACCAGCGATCGCTAAGGTGCTGTCATCCTTGCCAACTAGGGCGATCGCATTAATGGCAAAGTCAAACTTTTTAATTTGGCTGGGCTGGTTTGGTGGGTTTGTAAATAGATTTTGAAGATCCCACCGCAGCAGATTTCCACTCCCATGCCCGCTAAATAAATTCCGCGAATCAAGCGTGTAATCTAGCCCAAAAACGCGATCATCAGTTTGATAGATGAATGTGGCGATCGGCTGTTTCTTTTTTCCTTGAGCGTCCAAGATCTGAATTTCGCCATTTTCCAATCCTGCTGCAATTAAATCATTGTTAACAGGTCGATATCTCACAGTCCGAATTGCTTTTTGGGCTTCCGTTAAAATCCCTAAATTTTGGTTTACAAAAGGATTCTCAAAACCCGATACATCCCAAGTTTGAATCGTTCGATCATTAGAGCTACTAATAGCATGAATACCAGCGCCATCATATTGGACTGAGGTTACAGTATTTCTATGGGGAGGAAATGGATTAATTGGATTGAAGGGAGAAAACCACCACAAGATCAAGAGAAAAATGATTGAGAGTAAGATTAGGGGGGCAAGCGGAACTATCGGTTTAACGATAACTTCGATGGGTTGCACTTCATCAATCGTGTTTACCCTGATATCTTGCCAATTTGCTTTGATTAGTAAGTTTAACCGTTTCTCTCTCCCTATCCAAGGGCGCGCTTTATCAATTTGTAGAGTGAAATCACGTTGGCTAAATGGGGGGATTTCAATATCGTTAGGAGATACTTCAAAGGTAAAATCTTTATAATCGCTAGAACGTACGTTTTCTAGCTCAAAATCTATTTTTTGGATAAGATTGCTGGCATTGTCGGCAATTAAATCAAATCTGGCGGGAGATGAAGCCCATAATTTCCACCATAACTTCCACGATCGCCTTGCGGGAATGGTTTGCGCTTTCGGTGAACAAACGACTGCTAGGGATCCTTTAGGTAATACATCTAAGCTAGATTTTAATTGAGATGGCAATCCATTTGTATGGCTAATGTCGATCGTAAATTCATAGGATTTAGCGATCGCATCGAGATCGAATGGTAAAGTACATAAAAATGTCGCTATATATTGCGATCCTCCTTTGACAGTAAACTGTTGCATGTTTCCTGTGGGAAACCATGTATCGGGTAAACCGAGGCAACTTAAGGTCACATTAGTATTTTGTTGACTGGGATTACCAATCAAGACTGTGATTTCTAGATTGTCTAGAGGTATTGCTTGGATCTTCTGGGTAGGTATTTCTGCTTTTAAGATAGATCCCCTTGAGCCCTCTTGGATATTAACGCGGAGTACTTCGCGATTCTCTTCACGCAGTTCAATAGAAAAAGCCCGAACGGTAATATTCATAATCCCTGAGAAACCTGAGATCGGTGGCTCAATAATTGAAACCACGAACTCTACTAAATCTCCTGGAGGAATTTTGACACTCACGTCGGGGGAAATCGTATACCACTCATAGTCAGCTCCTTGAATATCTGCTCCTGCGGCAATTAGTTCAATTTGAAAACTGGAGAATTGATTGCTGTTATTAATAACAACTACAGGGAATGAATTCTTCTCCGAACCAATTTTGAAATTTAGTTCCTTTTTGGGGATTTCTAAACCGATCTGATTTACTGACATCGCTGTATGTTTCTCCTGTTATCTTATTTGCCACGAGCAGCTCGAGAACGGCTCAGGATTGATTGTATAGAATTATTGTGTCCCATTTGTGAAGCGATCGCGGCTTTCTTCGCTTCATCCTTTTCTTCTCTAAGCTGCTTGAGTTGAGTTTTCATCCCATTTTGGCGTTCGACAATGGTACTACCCATCTCTTGGAATACCCTTGCCATTTGCCCGATCTCATCCTTACGATGTGCTACGGATTCTAATTTATCGGAGTTAAAAGATTCTTCTTCAATTTCCTTAGCGGCAGTCATTAAGTTTTTGATCGGACGCAATAGCCATGCGGAAACTGCCAATCCAATGAGGATATTTACGCTCAACATTGCAACGGTAATCATAATGGTAGCTCGATTGTTGGCATCAATATATTGCATAAAAATTGCCTTGGGGACGATGATGCCCACCGTCCAATCTAATTCCACTGTTTTATTTAACTTATGTGTACTCACAATATAGGTTTGACCGTTAAAATCAAATTCCACGACTTGGGAATCCTGAATTTTATCAAACCCTCCAAACCTTTTTTGAATTGCTAGCCCAGCACTTTGGAGTCTAATGTCTTTGCTTTTAGAAGCTTCAAATCGTTTGATAACGTTTCCATCTTTTTCAAATATTGGTGATTCAGATGTAGATGCCATTAGGCTGCCATCACTTTCTACTAAGAACACATTCCATTGATCCGTAGGACGGGTGCGCAGCATAAATTGTTTGATTTGATTGAGCGAGACGTTAATGCCCACTACCCCCTGAAACTCGCCACTATTATTGTAAATGGGGGTAGCTCTGGTCGTTGTTAGTTCGCCATCAGTTGTACTTACAAAAACTGAACTCCAGATGGATTTGCCCGCTTCCTTAGCTCCCATATACCAAGGTCGAGAGCGATGGTCATAGACTTCATTCATGATCATTTTCCCTCTCACTCCATTACCATTGAGTTCGTAGGTAGGACGGTTAGGACTATTGCCATCCTCACGAATGCGGAGGAGGAATTTTGAGTTCCCCATATGTTCTATGCCAACCATTGTCCCATTGTCATTGCCATAAAATAGGATATTTTTTATATTTAGTTCCCTAGCCTTATCAAATATATCCTGCTGTACTTGACTGATATTATTAGGATTGACCGTTCCATTACTAAGAGCGATGGTTACGGCTTGATTGATCTGAATCGATTCTTGCAAATAGCTCTTGATTTCCTGTTCGACGCGGTAGTTCAGGTTTTCACATAGTTGGAGAGTTAGTCTTTGTACTGCTCGTTCGCTGCCATGAAAGGAAACCCAGCTTGTGACTCCCACTGCTACGGTAATTTGCATAGTGAGTACGATCTGAATAACATTTTGGATTGAAAACATATAGGGATCCTTGGAATTGCCTGTAATTTCTACTTGTAATTTCTACTTGTATTTTTATTTATTTCTATTTGTGAATACCTGTTAGATGCTTTATGCAAGTTTATCAACCACAAGTTTATCAACCATATTTGTAATTCGACGCTGGTCGCTTTCATCGGGAAGAGCAGTGTTGCTTTGATATTGCGCATTGACCTGCATAGATTGGTGGATACTATAGCGTTGGGCGGCATAGTTAAGAATGTTAATGCCTAATTCTTGACAGTTCCGAATACTTTCTCTTGGTAGGAATAGATCGGACTGTCCGCTCCAGACCTGTGATAATTCACCTAATAAAATAATGACACTACCATTAGTGAGTATTTGAATGGGAGAATTGGCGATCGCCGATAGGTGGGAAAATAAAAAAGGTTGACTTCGTAGGGGATGATCGGGCTCTAAGTCAGAAAAAGGCTGCATTGGCGTTTCCATCGGGATATGACTACTAAATGTGTTAAGCAAGTCTTGAATTGTGTTATTTGTTTCGATCTTGATCGCCTCTAACTCTGACTGAAGCTCTGCTTGAATTAGCGCTCGATCAGCTTGTTGAGTATTAGATTGGGTATTTTTAAGCAAATTATGATGGGCATTTTCGAGTTCTTGCTGAATTTCCAATAGATTTTCTAACTTTGTCTGGCGGATTGAAGCTTCGATCAGAATTAATCCCCCCTTGGCGATATATTCGCGTAAAGCCAGTTCGGTCGAATCATTGATCTCTATGGCTTGATCGTTAGTGAGATAGATGAGCGTATAGGGACTGAGATGCTTGATCGTTAGTTCGGCATGAATATCTAAATTTGCGATCGGCTCAATTATAGAAAGGCTAGGAGCAATACTAGACATGGCTCTGCCGAGAAAATGGAACCTTTGTTGAATGGGGGACGGCTGACCTAGTTGAGATTGCAGGCAGGCGATGCGGATTGAGTTTTGGGGGCGAATTTGCGCTGCTAAGCGATAGCGCATATCCAGTTGACATGCTTTAGGAGCAAAGACATCTACAGGTTTTTGGATTTCTAATTTGCCTTCAGCGATCGCAAGGCGGCAGATCTCAATGTCTGTACTCAGGGGTAAGTCAGTTTTTTCATTGATGCGAAAGGTCTCTACAAGGATCTCATTGCTATTGGTTTGTCTTAGTTTCGTGGGATCGACATAGCTCAGCACTAGATAAACCATTTCGATTGCCCTGTTGTAAGCGATCGTGGCGATCCGAAAGTTGATGGGGGTAGGTACGACAATAAAGTTGCCTTGTAGATCGATGGCTAGCCCAGGTTGAATCTGTACCCAACGACCATCGCGAAATTGGGCGGGTAGGTCTTGAGGAGCCTCAATGGGCGCAACCCCCAAGCCACAGATAATTCCAGGTAAAAAAAGTGACTGATACAGTACATTTTGGCGATGCTGGTGATATTCATGGGCGAGTTGCCAACGCTGGCTGTTAATCATCAAGCCGTCAGATACTTGTAACCGCTCAAAGGGCTGGACTTCGGGATAGGGAAATTCGTTCATATAGTTTCTAGCTCGTAGGTGCAGACAACAGGTTTTTCACGTTCGATAATCCGATGAATCAGGGGCAAATCAAGTTGATTTTGTAAATCGTTACGAATCCTGACCACAAAATGAAATGGTTTCCCGCCCCCTGTTGATGCATTTTGACCAATGATTGCCTCACCGAGGACAAAGCCTCGCCCACTAATTTCAAAAATGCTAATATGTTTTTCGGCTTCAGGTAGGTGATCGTCGAGGGGGATTCCTGTGAATAGATGGATATAGAAGCGCAGTCCTCGGCGTGTTCCGCGCCAACGATAGATCTGGATCGCTTTTTTGATCAGGAACCGCTGACGCTCAATGCCGAGGGAGGAGGTATCTTCCCAGCCTACCCAATGGGCAAGGAACGGTAACATTGTTTCAGGTGCTAGCATGGGGTCGAGATAGGCCCAGAGTGCATCTAAGATCTGGACATCGGGTTCTAGACATTCTTCAAAAATCTTTAATAGGCGACCTACAAAGTCAACTTCACGATAAGCATCGGGTAAGAAATCTAGGTATAGACTAGGTGGGCGGACGTAAAGTTGAAAAGAAGCAATATCAAATAGTTCTAATTTCGGAGATGTTTCGGAGTTAGCGCCTGCGTAACCTCCATAGATTTGTAACTGTCCATTGTAATTAATAGTGAGAGGTTGATTGTTAACGATCGCTTCTTGATTCTCAAAAAAATCGGCAGGAATTTGAAAATAAAGGAAAGCCTCCATTTCGGCATAGGGAGGCAGCTCGTTTCCTTCCATCCCAATTTGAAGCCATTGAGTGGGAAAGTCTCCCTCCACTCGCAAATTGGTCAAGAGGGTTCGGTTGCTGGAATTTTTGAGGTTAACGAGAATTTCGCTAGGTTCGTTAGGATGGATGAGGAGTTTGCAATTATTGGGCGATCGCTGATTATTAACGATATTTGATGACGAACGATGACTCTGCGAGTTGACCAAGCTATCCGCACTAGTCAGTGACTCGGCATTGGCATCAGGATGCTTCATTGATGTTAGGCGAATGCTTAGCGCTTGCAGCTTGCTTTTTGGAGTCATAGGAGGGTTTAATACTGCCTTAACAATAACTAGACGATATTAATGACATGGCTAGAACGCAGTCTCGGACTGCGCCAAGAGCAAATCAAACCCAAAGCGCCAGGGTCGATCGTGGGTTGGGGTGCAAGTCTTCTGATCCATTCGCCATTTTCGTAACGCAACTCGAATAGTTGTACTGTACCCAAAAAACGTACACCTTGAAAGTTTTGTAATAGTTTGACGATGTCCGAAGGATAGACAGGACGACCAAACTCCCATCCCTCGCCGTTGACTCCACCCGTGATTGGGTTGAGAAAGCGGTAGAGCATTACCTTGAGCTTCTGGATAATGTCCTGCTGTACCTGTGGGTTGCTATAGGCAGTCTCAAGGGCGACTTCCGTTTGCACACATACTCCCACATACTCAGGTTGCTCCAGTTGAATCTGGACTCCTAACATTTTTCGCTCATCAAGATAGTTTAAGACGCGATCTCTTAAGGGTTCCTTCAAAATAAACCGATCGGGGGCAATCCCCTGCCCTTGATCAATACTTTCTGTGAGTACCTTCGGTACTACTAGTAGTTTGACTATGCCTGCGTCCTCTTTCCTACGGGTGGGGGCGCACATGACACGGGCGACACCGCCATCGCCTGCGAGCAGGGTCAGATATTCAAAATCTGTTTGGGTGATGGCGCGATCGCGAGTACGTAACATCTTCGGCACTCTTATGGCAACATCATCAAGGGATTCGGCATCGGCTCCATTACTGGCGGAAATGTGATTGGTTAAACTCGCCACGTAGGGAATCGCGCTTTTCGCGATCCGTAAACTGCCGCGTTGGACATTGCCGCGAAAACCTCCCCCCGTGCGATATTTCACCATTTGAATAATTGCGCCTTTGGGGGGGACTGCGCCATACTGAGTGCCAGTGGTTTTGATAGCAGCGCTTGCTTTTGAGGCTTCAGGTATCACCCTTTTCATGGGTTCCCCCTGAATGCGCAAGCGCTGTAAGGTATGCTGGCTCTGATAGCTGGGTGGTTGGACAAAGGGACCAAATTGTACGTTGCCAGATGTGGAATCGATGACATAATGCAGATCGTTAGCGGTAGATTCAGAAAAGTCTTCAACCTCCTGCCAGATTTGGGGTAGTCCTACGGGTGGGGTGATCAGTAAGTATTCATCATCTTGTCGGGGCAAGATGGGGCTATGTAATAGCTGAAAGACCTGTCCTGATTTCCCATTACTTTCGCCTAAAACCTCATTCATCAAGGCATGACATTGAGTTGCTTTGACAGTGCCACCGATCGCTCTTGCCCCCATCCCAATAATTCGGGGCGATCGGCTGTAACCTGCTTGGTTACCGATTGGCTCGACGTAGCTACAGCGTAACCATCGACCTCGATAGGTAGAAAACTGAGCTACCTCCCATGTTATGGGGAGATGAAAAACTACCTCAGCCCCCTGCAAGGGATTAATCCCTGCTTCGGCTAGCTCACTAAAACTAAATCCCCTAGTATGATCGTCACTCTCCTTTAACAGTACCGATTGCCACGCATGACCATCCCATGCTTCCCAAAAACGCGGGGGATTATTAGGATTAATTCCTGTGGCAGTAGCGGATTCCCCTTTTAAGTTGAGCGCAATTACGTTCCCATTAATAGGTTGTTCGCCATCAAAAACTAGATAAAAACAATTACTGGGTTCAGGAGGATCACTAAATAACGCAATTTCTTGTCCCGACCATCCCTCCTCGCGATCTTCTGTCCATACATCTAAGAGTAAATCTCGCAAAAATTCAGGATTTGTCTCCGCTGTAGGTGCGGCTAATAGGTTTAAAATTCTTGGCTTACCAATTACTAAGGGGCGATCGGTGCTGAAGATAATTGCTTCTTCCGTTTCCGTCCTTACGGTTGCAACTTCGCTCCCCGCAGGAATCGTGTAGACTTCTGGCAAAGAAGCACTTAGATAAAAAGTCACCTCGGTTTGCGCTGGGGCAGGGGGCTGGAGGCGAATGCCGAGTAATTCTAGAAACGCAATATAGTTGCGACGGGGCACTTGGTTAAACCGCATCAACATCTGATCGGTGAGCCAAGCAAATAACTCGATCAATGTAACCCCAGGATCGCTAGGGTTATAGTTTGTCCATTCTGGACAGTAACGAGGAATTCTGAGAAGGCATTCATTCACCAATTCGGCAAAGGTGCGATCGTCAAGATCTGATTTTGGCAAATTGGGCAGAAAATCAAATTCTTTCGTCATTACACAGCGCTCTTAGGTGAACTTGGCGATTGTTCAGATTTTACTAGGTATCTTTGTCTTACGGGATTAAATATCAAATTATTTTAACGTCAGTTCTGGTTAAGCTGGCAAATTCTCAAAGCCCAAAAGTAAAAGCCTTGCTACGCAAGGCTTTTACTTTTGGGCTTTGAGAAAGGGTTTACTATGCAAACCCTTTCTCAAAGCCCTCTTCAAATTATGCCGTCAACTGTAACAGTTGACAGCAGCTATAAAAACTAAAGTTACGGCAAGGTAAAGTCTTTTTTATTCTTAAACTATTCTGTCTTGTATGAAATAGTCATATCGGGAGGGGCTCCGTCACCGCTAGTTTCATAAGATACGCTGGTGATGTCAACTCCGCCAAACTCTTCCCCATGCTCCATTAGGATGTAAACCGATGAGTTCCCATTAGGGGAGCCGAGCAATGCCCAGACATCATCTTTTCTGGGATCGTCAAGCTCAACTTTACCACCATCTTCAGCAGTTTTCCAATGGTCACAAAAAAGTAAGGTATTGAGAGTTGGCTTATTACTTATTTGACTTCTTTTGATCGATTTTAGAGTTTTTGCCTCTTGCCCCATTTTCTTCTTATATGCATTTCTTACTACATCTTGCTGATGCCAGATTATTTCAGAATTAGACAGCCTTGGTGGGAGATTTTCTTTTTCCATAATCTCTTCGTCCCAGTCTCCCCAATTTCCCATTGCCGAAAATTCGCCCGTAGTAGGATTAAAGGTATTTCCATACATGACATCAGTTCCTAGATCTTCAAAACCTTTAAAGATTTGCCCGAAATCCTTTACCTTACTTGACTTTTTACCCTCAACTTCTGCTCCCCTTGAGGTGGCTATTCTAAATTTGCCTTTCTTGCCCTTTTTCCAGAAGGTTTTGTATCCCGCTGCCTCGATTTTCTCATTGGTAGTATTTGTTGTCACAGGTTTCGTTGCATCAGGGCTTTTATTAAACCAAGCTAGTCCCTTGTCTTGGAGTGCTTTTCCCCTAGTTAGACTATTTTTGTAGTCTTGTTCTTTAGATCCTAGATCTTCTTTATTGGGATTAGTAGTCTGGACTTGATTTATGCTCCTCTTCCTTTGAATTACCGATTCTGTGTGGTTCACCATCCGATCTCTGCTATCTAGGGTGAGGGGCGGGGATTTATGGCGGCTGAAATGAGGGGGAGTTTGGTATTGGGGCGATCGCAATTTGAGCTGAGGGGCTTTAAGCTTTCGTTGAATTTGGGTATTGGTTGGGGCATTAGGTGACTCGGGCATATTGACGAGCTTTGCTAATAAATTTTCTGATCTATGCTCTTGCCCATGCCGTTGGGAATTATCCTCAAACCCTTTAGGTGACAAATCATCTTGAGAAGTGTTATTCACTGGGGGCGCAAAAGGTCTAGTTTGTAGATATTTCTCTGTCGGAGATATAGACAAACTAGATTTAAGAGGTTTTTTATTGGTGTACTTCATGCTTAGTACCCATTTAATCCTAGGTTAACGAAAGAATTTTAACTCTTAATTGTTTCTTTTTTATGTCTTAGATATTTTTCTGGTTTTTAAATTAAAATCAACTAAAAAAATAATATCAAACTTAATATTAAGTATCGCTAGGTGGCATTAAATAGAAGGGATAAACCATACTGCGGCTGTCATGAGTTTCCTTGATCTCATATAAAATTTTCATGTCTAAGCGTCCTTTTAGCGGATCTGGCTCTGCATAAACTCCTGTGACCCTAATTCGGGGCTCCCATCGGTTCAAGGCTTCTTCAACATAAATTCGGGCAAGTAAAATCGTCTGGGGATTCATGGGGGCAAAGGTTAGATCCGATAGACGACTACCAAAATTGGGACGATATACCCGCTCTCCTAACTTCGTGTTTAGAATTGTACTGATGGACTCCTCAAGGTTGCGATCGCCACTATCGGTCTTTAACTCACCTTGCACGTTAATCCGTAAGGGAAATGAAATCCCCCTGCCTAAATAATCTCGTCCTAAATTGCTCATATTCGTTTGGCTTTGTTCGGCTAATTTGTTGATCATTAATGATCAAGATCTTACTAGTGTCTAGCGGATATCTAAAGGGTATGTATAAGTAAATAGGTGGACTTAATTAAATATAAAATCCTAAAACCTGAGGTGCAGCGTGCGCCTCAGGTTTTATACCTATAGCCAGTCACTTACAGCAATTATCGATCAAACGAACCACAAGGAAATTTTTGAAAGTGTTGCAAAGCAACGCTTTCAAAAATTTCCTTGGTTTGGGTTTGAGCGCAAAGCGCTGTAAAAAACAAACCCAGTAAAGTTTTGAGATTCCCAAAATGGCGTTGCCATTTTGGGAATTGGTATAAGCAAGGCTGACATGTTTATATCAAGTTTATGAATTTATCAAGTCTTTCATTTCTCGAACTGCTCGATCTAAACCGACAAGTACCGCCCGACTAATGATGCTATGACCTATATTTAACTCTTCCATTCCTGCAATTTGGGCAATGGCTCTAGTATTCCAATAGGTTAAACCATGTCCCGAATTCAGCCTTATCCCTAATTCAATTGCTAAGGCTCCTCCCTTAGTTAATACCGCTAACTCCTGTTTAAGCTCTTCTTCATTTTTGGCGTTAGCATAAGTTCCAGTATGTAATTCCACAAATTTTGCGCCAGTCCTTGCCGAAGCTTGAATCTGGTCGGTTTCTGCATCGACAAATAAACTTACAGGAATACCTGCACCTTGTAATTGATGTACAAATTTACCTAGCCGATCGCATTGAGCCTTAACATTTAAGCCACCTTCCGTCGTGATTTCTTCACGGCGTTCGGGTACGAGGGTAATATAGTCGGGTTTCACATCTAGAGCGATCGCTACCATTTCAGGAGTTGCTGCCATTTCCAAATTGAGGCGAGTTCGCACAGTTTGCCGCAATAACCGCACATCCCGTTCTTGGATATGGCGACGATCTTCACGTAAATGGACGGTGATCCCATCAGCCCCCGCTAACTCCGCAATTACGGCCGCAGCTACGGGATCAGGTTCCGTACCTCGACGAGCTTGGCGAATGGTAGCAATATGATCGATATTTACTCCGAGTGTAGGCAAAGCTTTGTCCTCAAGAATTTTACAAAGTGAATTTTACAAAGTATTTATATTCCTTACTTTATGATATTAGAACAAATTCAAGTCTAAGGAGCAAAAGCAGTGATTTAAGGCTGTTTTTAGTTTGTCGAATCTATAGACAAAACCCTTCATATTCGCGTACGATCTTAAACCGCCAAAAAATCTTAAAGCTCAATGACCTCTGACAAAATGAAACTGCTGGTTGCAGAAGCCGTTACCAATCTTGCACCAACATTTACCCAAATTGATCTCCATGTAAAAAACAATCTCGAACGAGTTTTAAAAGCTTTTCGCGATTGCCGAGTGGGAGCCCATCATTTTGCCAGCGTGTCAGGCTACGGACATGGTGATATGGGACGTGATGTTCTCGATGAGGTTTTCGCGCAGGTGATGGGAGCCGAAGCCGCTGCCGTCCGCGTGCAATTTGTTTCAGGAACCCATGCGATCGCCTGCTGTTTGTTCGGTATTTTGCGCCCCCTTGACGAACTATTATCCGTAGTCGGAGCCCCCTACGATACCCTTGAAGAAGTGATCGGCTATCCCCTTACCTCTGATAGTAAAGGAAATGCCTATGCTGGTTCGCTCAAGGATTTTGGCATCACCTATCGTCAAGTAGAACTTACAGCGGAGGGCAATGTCAATTGGGAAGCTTTGGCAAAGGCGGTGAAACCACAAACTAAAATGGTTTTAATTCAGCGATCCTGTGGCTATGCATGGCGGCAGAGCCTTTCTATCGAGGATATTGAGAAAATCATCAAATTAGTCAAGCAGCAAAATCCCAATACAGTGTGCTTTGTGGATAACTGCTATGGCGAATTTATTAGCGATCGCGAACCAACTGCGGTTGGCGCGGATATTATCGCAGGTTCCTTGATCAAAAATCCTGGAGGAACGATTGCTACCGCAGGTGGCTATGTGGCAGGTAAAGCCGAATATGTAGAACTAGCCGCCCAACGCCTCACTGCACCAGGGATTGGTCGAGAAGGAGGTGCAACCTTCGATCTGAATCGGTTGCTCTTTCAAGGTTTATTCCTTGCGCCGCAAATGGTCGGTGAAGCGATGAAAAGTAGCCACCTTGCTGCCTACGTATTTGACAAGTTAGGATACAAAGTCAAACCACTCCCCTACGAGACGAGATGCGATATCATTCAGGCGATTCAACTGGGAAGTCCCCAAAAGTTGATTGAGTTCTGCCGCAATCTTCAGCGCTTCTCCCCGATTGATTCCTACGTCGATCCTGTACCTGGAGAAATGCCTGGCTATGTTAGTCAACTAGTCATGGCTGGCGGAACTTTTATTGATGGGAGTACATTGGAACTCTCAGCCGATGGTCCTTTACGAGAACCCTATACCGTGTTTCTCCAAGGCGGAACCCATTGGACGCATGTAGCGATCGCGATCGAAAATTTCCAGATTGAGAATCTATAACTATTCAAAAACTATTCAAAAACTTGCTCGCTTGCCAGAAATTCGGAGCCAGAATCCGCATCTAGCGGTTGAGAGAATAGATATCCTTGCCCATAACATCCATGCAAAGAAGAACTAAATAATTTTTTCAACATTGCTAGTTGCGTAGTGGTTTCAATTCCCTCAACAACAATGATTTTCCCTAGGGCAAAAGCTAAAGTGCCAATTGCCTTGACAATAATCCATTCCCTGTTTTGAATAAACGAACGATCAATTTTGAGGATATCAATCGGAAAGTCTGTTAACCTTCTTAGGGATGAATAGCCAGTACCAAAATCATCAATGCAAAACTGAATGTTTAGTTCTCTTAATTGATGGAGAATCTGGAGAGTGCGATCGCGATCGCCCATGACCGTACATTCCGTAATTTCTAACTTTAGGCAATGGGGATTAACCTGATATTGCATCAAAATATCGCGGATATATTCTACTAAGTTAAACTCAGCCAGTTGTCTCGTAGATACATTTACACTCATCGTCAAATCAGCATATTTAGGGAAATCTTTCTGCCATTCTTTTAATTGTTTACAGGCAGTCTCGATCACCCATCTTCCAATCAAATATACTAAATCTGTCGTTTCGATAATATCAATAAATTCCACAGGATAAATCATGCCCTTTTGCGGATGCTGCCAACGAATAAGAGCTTCAAATCCAGTGATGAGATTGGTCTCTAAACTAACCAGAGGTTGATAAAACAACCGCATTTGTCGAGCTTCAATAGCATCTTTTAACTCTGTATATAAATCCCAGTTAAATCCTGTTAGGTTAGAAATCTCCTTTTGTAGACTAATATTTTGGTTTTCCAAAAGTTTAGTTTGTTCTAATAACTGCGCTTGCAATGAGCTCACCCTTAAATGAGTTTCTACCCTTGCCAAAACCTCTATCAAATGAAATGGTTTATTAATAAAATCAATTCCCCCTATCGCAAATGCCTCAACTTTTTCTTCTACATTCTCAATAGCACTAATAAAAATAATTGGAATATTTTGTGTAATGGGATTATTTTTAAGAATTGCACAAACCTGATAGCCATCCATTTGCGGCATCTTAATATCCAATAAAATCAGGCTTGGTACGTATTTTTTAGCTAGTTCAATTGCTTTAATTCCATTTGTAGCTTCTAAGACAACATACCCCTGGTTTACAAGCATAATTGATAGGATTTGCAGATTGTAACGAGTGTCATCAACTAAAAGAATCTTAACTTTTGTATTCATCAGACATAGGGTGATTTAGTAAACAAAGTAGGAATCGTAAGAATTCCAAATAATATGTGAGAGAATCTCCTGCAATAGCTTTACTCCCACTAAATCTTTCTTGCAAGCTTTAGTAACATTATATGGTATGTCCATCAGCATAGTTAAACAATAAAATCAGCGTCTGCACTACTTGCTCAGTAGGCGTTACAGGTATTCAGATTTTGCATTTATTTCTGTTTAGCTAAATTAATACTAAATCACCGCATCGTTAATTAGAGACAACAAGAGTGGAAGTAGCGATCGGGAGCATCTCACTAATGCAATGAGTATTTCTACTTATAGATGACATATGAGAAAATGAATAAAAAATGAGGTTAAAAAGATGACACCCGAAGAAAGCAAAGTTCTGAAAGAACATCT
>NZ_ALWB01000010.1 GCF_000332215.1 Pseudanabaena biceps PCC 7429 | reverse complement strand
GGCGCTTCGCGCCGCCACTTGTATTTTGGGCTTTATATTTTGTTGCTATAGAAAAAACAAATAAATCTTTGAAAAGCTTGATTTAATAGCCTTTCAAAGATTTTGAAGCTGGATGAGATAGACGACTATCACCCCAAAAGAATCGCCCCAAAAGAATTGCCCCAAAAGATAAGAGGTATTTCTTGTTAGCGGATTAGGCGCGGCTGGGAATTGGTCCACGCCGATGAGAAACAGTGATCGAATCTTGTAAAAATTGGCGCAAATGCTGAACATGAGCATTATCAGCGAAGGTAACTAGTTTTTCGAGGGCTTCCACTAGAGTGAGATCTTGATGGTAAAGCAAACGAAATGCCGACTTCAGGGCTTGTTGAGTTTCCCCATCAAGTCCCGCGCGATCGATGCCGACTCGATTTAGAGTACGTACGCGGGAGGGATTGCCTTCAACTAAGGTATAGGGAGGGACATCCCGCTCAATCCGACTCATGCCACCTACCATGGATAGACGACCAATACGCACAAACTGGTGCACCCCCAGAACGCCACTGATTCTGGCATGGGACTCGATGTAGACATGACCCGCCAAGGCGACTCCGTTGGCTATAATCACTCGATCTTCAATTTCACAGTTATGCCCTACATGAACATAGGCCATCAGCAAATTTCCGTTGCCAATATAGGTAACTTCATCGGCTTCATTGGCTCGATTAATCGTCACATATTCACGAATGCGGTTATCATTACCGATTCGGACAAGACTATTAGCACCCGCATATTTCAAATCTTGTGAATCTAACCCGATCGCCGCTCCTGGATAAATTTGGTTGCGATCGCCAATTTCGGTTCGTCCTTCGACAATAGCATGATGTCCAATGACAGTATGAGCGCCAATTTTCACCTGCTCACCGATGACAGCATAAGCTCCAACTTTGACAGTCGGATGTAGTTGGGCATCAGGATGCACTATGGCTGTCGGGTGAATAAATTCAGACACAGGCGCATGAGACACAGGCATAAAAAGTTTGGCTCGCTTGATACTAAGATAGATCGCTTTGTTTGCGATCGCTTGGATCGCCAGATGACGAATAAAGTAATGCTTTACAAGATTTTTTCTAGAGTTAAGAAGGACTCTAAAAAATATTTTCTAAAGATTAACTAAGGAAAACATCAATTCACCTTCGCAGACTAATTGACCATCAACTTCTGCGCGCCCATGCATCTTACCAAAGCGCTTGCGCGATACAAGCAATTTGGTGGTGATCGTTAAGCGATCTCCAGGGACGACAGGGCGACGAAATCGAACTTTATCGATTCCCGCAAATAGTGAAAGTTGATCTTCCATGCCAGGTAAATGTCTTAGTACAATACCGCCTACTTGCGCCATCGCTTCAACAATTAATACCCCTGGCATGATCGGACGCTCAGGAAAATGCCCCTGAAAAAATGGCTCATTAAAGGTTACATTCTTAATCCCTGTCGCAGATTTGTTTGGCACAAAATCAATGATGCGATCTACCAACAAAAATGGATAGCGGTGAGGTAAAAGTTTCTGAATATCTTCGATCATTAAGACTGGACTAGGAGGGGTGTTTTCCAGTTCAGTCTTAATTTCGGTACTATTTATGGTGTTTTCTTCGGTCAAAGTTGACATATTAAGTATTAAGTTTGCGGTGTTTTAGAGCTAGGTCGGACGATGCAACGCATTGACCTTGCTAACTTCTAGAGACTTGCTTGGTCGCTAAGGCGATCGCAAATTCGGCATGAAGGTTATGACTAGCTTTGTAGGCAAGAATATGCGCTCTCGGTAAAAATCCTAGCAAGCTTAGGTCACCAATGAGATCTAAAAGTTTATGACGACATGGCTCATTCTCAAAACGCAGGGGTGGATTGATCCAACGGTCGGCATCGCAGACGATCGCATTTTCTAAACTGCCACCTTTGATCAGCCCTGCGGCTCTCGCTTGGTCGATATAGGCGGCGAGGGTAAAAGTTCGCGCAGGGGCGATTTCGGTGGCAAATTTTTGGGGGAATTCGGCAATTGGGGGCGACCAACTAAACCACTGCTCGCCGATCGCCTTCGTGGGAAAAGCAATGCCATAGGTAAACCGTAAGGTATCGGCAGGAATTGCCGTGACAAATCCATCTCCTTTAAAAACTGTGACAGGTTCGGCTAGGGATACCAAGCAGTCGCCTTCAACCTGCGTTTCGACCCCGACTTGGGCGATCGCCTCTACCCAAGGCATCGCCGAACCATCAAGGATTGGTAGTTCGGGGCGATCAAGCTCAATACAGGCATTATGTATGCCCATTCCAAACAATGCCGATAACAGGTGCTCAACCGTACGCACACCAGTGCCATTGTGCCGTAATTCCGTGGATAGCTGCGAGGCAGAAACTACATTAGTATCCGCAGATATTTTTGTACCGTTATAAATAAAGTAGCGACCTGAGTCGATAGGGGCAGGACTGACGGTCACAGAAACTTGCTCGCCACTATGCAATCCAATCCCCGATAAAGAAAAAGGAGAGGCGATCGTCTGTTGGTAGAGCATGACTAGAATTTCTCTCCTAGACCAAAGCTAAACTGGTTACCACCATTGGAGGATAGACCGTAATCCACTCTGATCGAACCGAGCGGTGATTGTACCCGTACCCCAATGCCATAACCAGCGCCATTGCCTGGTTTGTTTCTCACACCCGCAGGGTTGCCTGGTACGGCTGAGGCCGAACCTAAATCGGTACCATAATCGAAGAACAAGACCCCACCAACAATGTTAAATACGGGGAAACGATATTCTGCGGAGAAGATGCCAAAGCTGCGACCGCTACCAATTTTACCTTCATCCCAACCGCGTACTGAGTTGCTGCCGCCGAGTTGGAATGCTTCATAGGGTGGTAATGTGCCGATGACAGTTCCTGCCTGAATGTTAAAGGCGAGGGCTTGTGTTCCTTCTGAAAAATTCAGGAAATTAACTGGCATATAAAAACTATAACTGGCGCGAACCCGATTTAAGAAAATCGAACCTAATCCAATGGGGATAGACTGTTCGGTAGCAATCCGAAATACAGAGCCTGAAGAGGGTTTAATCGGATTATCTCTCTGATCGCTAGCATAGGCAAGTTGCAGTAATAGTAAATCATCCTGTCCAGTGCCACTAGTACTGAGCTGATTGCCTAACGAGTCAGTGGCGGCGATCGCATTGTTTGTATTGTTCAGAACACTAACGCGCTGATAGCGGAAACCAAGGGATGCTGTATCACGAGAACTCAATGGGCGCGAAAAACTAAACCCAAGTCCCAGACGATTTATAACTGGCTGATCGTTATTGCTCCCGATGCCCACACTGCCATCGAAGATATAGCTATAGGCCCGTTGATTGAAAATATTTGCCGAAAATGAAGTGTGATAGGGGTCGCCAGCCAACCAAGGATCGGTAAAGTTGAGGTCAAATAACAACGAAGTTGTACCAACCTGAACATCTAATCCGAGCTTTTGGTTGTTGCCTCCAAGGTTTTGCTGTTGGAAACTGACAGTACCGAATAAACCTGTAGAGGAGCTTATCCCAGCACCTGCGGAGATGGAGCCTGTATTTCTTTCTTTGACATTAACTGTCACGACTACTTTACGGGGATCGGTACCTGGGGCAAGCCCAATATTGAGATCGTCAAATAGCCCTAAACCATAGACCTTTTGGAGATCGCTTTGAACAGTATTTTTATTAAAGATCTCCCCTTCTTTAATTGTCAATTCGCGGGTGATGATGAAATCACGGGTAGTACCAGTCACAGGCTTGCCGTCTTTATCGACAGTTTTACCATC
This sequence comes from Pseudanabaena biceps PCC 7429, assembly GCF_000332215.1. Lineage (GTDB taxonomy): Bacteria > Cyanobacteriota > Cyanobacteriia > Pseudanabaenales > Pseudanabaenaceae > Pseudanabaena > Pseudanabaena biceps. The sequence goes on along the minus strand of NZ_ALWB01000010.1, from coordinate 41,559 downwards.
TTCGTTAATAAAAGCAACTTTGATCGCCTCGATCGCCCCCTCGGAAACCACCAGATTAATATTTCCTTCAGGCGTAGCCTTGATATCGACTACTTGGGCTAAAACATAGCCCTTATCTTGATAATACTTCTCAAGTTCCTTTACCCCAGCTTGGATGTCTTTGAGGTTAGTAACTTTACCGATCTGCGAACCAAAAATTCGATTAATTACGCCATCTTCGAGAACTTTAGTACCATCGGCATTAACTGATTTGAGGACGGGATTGGGGAGTACAAAGAATGTTACACGTACGCCAATATCGGTGTCTTCTGGCTCAGCTTGGACATTGGAGAAGAAGCCCGTCGCAAATACTGCGTTGATGTCGGATTGGAGCTGCGTGCGCGTTACCGTGCGTCCAGGCTTGGTTGAGATTGCGTCATAAATTCTTTGTTCTAGCTCAGGAGGTAGGGGAGGCTGACCTTCTGGAGTCTTGATCGCGACTTCTCCTACTAATACTTGAATTTCATTGGTAGTTGCTGGTGCAGGAGCAGTGGAAGGGAGGTTAAAAGTGGGGTTGGTATTTTGTGGTGTAGGAGTATTGGGGGGGACGGAGGGACTAGACTGAGGGGGCTGAGTGGGAGTTGTAGTAGGTTGAGGGGTTTGAGCGATCGTACTCGACTGGGGAGCAGTTTGGGCTGAGGCAGGAGGGGTTGTTGACTGTGGGGTCGGGGCTTGAGCAATCTCTTGCTTTGCAGGACTCGCCTTTGCCAGCAAAGGATTTGTCAGTAACGTGCTGGATGCGGCAATGGCTGTGAATACGAGCAAGTTTATACGCATAAAGTCTTCCAAACACCTACAGAATATTTAAACAGAATACTTAACAGGAAACTATTGACGAACAGAGATAAACAGAAAGTTTCTGAGAATAGTAATAAATTACTATAACTTTCAACACCGACATATAGCTAGCAGTAATTTGCTAAAAGTGAATTTTATTGTTTTTTTATTGTTTTATGTTGTCTAAGATTGCCAGAAACAAAAAATTCATGCAGGGCTCCTGCATAAATCCTGCATAAATCCTGCATGAATCCTGTAGAGCCGAACGTGGATGGATCTTCATGATTCATGGTTATTCATGGTCTTAGGCGATCGTTGCTAAGTAACGTCAGTTCAGGTTAAGTTGGCAAATTTTTAAAAGCCCAAATTAAAAGCCCAAAAGTAAAAGCCTTGCTACGCAAGGCTTTTACTTTTGGGCTTTGAGAAAGAGTTTGCTACGCAAACCCTTTCTCAAAGCCAGTTTCAAATTATCTCGAACTCACGTTTTCTTAACTTGGTATAAAACCCAAGAAGTGATTGGCGGTGCTCAGCGCCGCCAATCACTTCTTGGGTTTTAGCTATAAATGGACTACCAAAATACGCGGATGGGTAATTCAGGACAAAAGTCTAATTGGTTACCTTGTAACTCTCCATCAAAACCAATCTCCATACAATAATCTTTGCCTTCTCTTATGGTGAGAATATTGCTATTAATCACCGCTTGAAATTCTGGTGAAATATTATTTGCCGTAGGACTAACCATTTCTAACCGAGTTATTTCACGCAAACCATTGCGGTGCTCTAGGGGTTGGGCTTTTTCGAGAGGATATTGATCTGGGCGTTTCCCAAATGGAGTCTGGAAAAGCAAGGGCTCATTTAATAAGTTACTGTTTGTGCCTACAGCAATACTCATAGTCTCAGGCAAATAGGGTGGACGATATGCCCAATGAGAAAATGGTACGGTTCTATTGTTTGCTGTTACTGACCGCAAGCAAATTCCAAAAGGACAGGCAGAGTGACGATTTGCCCATCTTTCTCCAAGCCCAGTGCGTCGAATTGATTCAGATTCAGCCTCCTTTAAATTATGCACCCACAGCATTTCTATCATCGCATTGCGAAAAAAAAACGACGGTTGGCTGTGCCTTGTCCTGAATGTATGCTAGCCGACCCTTCTGTGAATCCAAAGGATACTAAACGATCTGCTTCCCAAGCATTTATATCAGTACAGATAAAAAAATGGTCAAGTTCAAACGCCATATGACTAAATGCAACGAGCGATCTCTACATATTCCCCCAGCAAAATATAAGACCCGCATTGCGAGTCTTATGACCTTAACGGCGATGGTTGCGTCTTGAGTTACTTCTTACGGGTATAGGAATCAACTCTGGTTGGGGTTGATTTTGACCCAATAGGGCTTCCAGAACGCGATTTAGAATTTCGCCGATCTCTTTCAGTGCTTTCTTGATCGCTTTCACTATACTTGGCTCCCTATCATCGTCTAGGTTTATTTACCCAATCATAACAAATCTTTTCCTAAACAAATCTAAAGCTGACATTACAGTTGCTTTTCTAATCCAATTTCTACCTCTAGAGGGACTAAAACGCAACTCGATCGCCTCGACTTTGCCATCGGGGTGGGCGATCCCCACATAAACTAAGCCTACAGGTTTAGCGTCTGTCCCCCCACTTGGTCCCGCGATCCCCGTGATACTAATTCCCCAATCAGAATGCAGTTTGGTTTTAACACCGATCGCCATTTGCTGGGCAACGATCTCACTTACCGCCCCATATTGATCGAGTGCTTGACGCTCGACATTGAGTAAATCAACTTTGACATCATTGCTATAACTGATTACACCGCCAAGGAAGTAACTTGAACTGCCTGAGACTTCGGTTAAAGTTTCCCCAAGCCATCCACCCGTGCAGGACTCAGCTACCGCTAAAGTCTGACCAGATGTTTGCAAAAGTCTACCAGCAACCGTCGCTAGCGTATCTTCATCAGCACCATAGCAAAACTCACCTGTCAGTCTGAGAATTTCAGCTTCAACGGGAGCAATTAAAGCGATCGCTTCCTCCTGAGAATTTGCCCTTGCCGTAATTCTTAGTCTTGCCTGTCCGTAATTGGCATAGGGAGCAACGGTAGGATTTTGAAGCGCGAATAAGTGATTAACTTTCGTAGCAAGCGCTGACTCAGCAATTCCCCAATACAACAACACTTTGGAATGAAACGTGCCATTTCCGTAGTTACGTGCTTTTAACAGTGGAGAAGCGGTTTGCTGCCACATGGGATAAAGCTCGCTGGGAACCCCTGGAAAAGTCAAAATCAACAAATTTGGTCGAGCTTCCCAGACCATGCCGGGAGCTGTGCCCACAGGATTCGGTAAAATATCTGCTCCCTTAGGTAGCAAGGCTTGTTTGCGATTGTTGGCGGTAAGCGTTCGACCCGTTTGGGCTGCCATTTCTTGAATACGTTCCCAGATCTCAGGACGTTCTTCTAGGGGAGCATCAAAAAAATTCGCGATCGCTTCCGTAGTGAGATCGTCAGGCGTAGGTCCCAGCCCACCCGTAGTAATAATTAAATTAGAGCGACTAGCGGCGATCGCTAAAGCCTGATGAATGCGATCGGGATTATCCCCGACCACTGTTTGATAAAAATGAGGGACTCCCAGTAAAGCTAGTTGCTGTGCTAAGTACTGAGCATTACTATTGAGTATTTCTCCGAGCAGTAGCTCGGTACCAATACAAAGAACTTCTGCACCGACATTCATAGGTTCGCTCCCAATCATAAATTGCACAAATTAAAATAAAGGGGGCGCTTAGCGCCCCCTTTATTTTAATTATTTATCTCGCGCCGCTTTGGCTTTTCCACGTCGATCCGAGGACGCTCAACCTTTTCCTTGGGTTCGCTTTGCCCATCACGATCAGTTTGGCGATCTTGATAGCCGTCAGAATTTACATTGGGGGTAGGATCGAAAACTTCAAATCTGGCATTATGCCCAGCTTCTTCGGCAGCAGTCATAACCACCGTCCGAATTGCTTGGATCGTTCGTCCCCCTTTACCAAAAATTCGCCCCCGATCTTCTGGATCGAAAGCAACTCTAATCCAGACGCGATCGCTTTTGCTATTTGACTCAAAATCTACCCGCAAGGCATCTGGACGAGCTAGTAATGGCTTCAGCAAAAAACTAATTAAGGCATTGTAGTCTGGCACAAGTTTAAATTGGCAGATATTTAGAATTAGGCAGTAACGAGATCGAATACCTTAGCTTTTTCAAGGATGCGACGTACTGTATCCGTAGGCTGAGCGCCTTGCTTAATGCGAGTAACGATCTCAGGTACATCGAGTTGGGTTTCTTTGGTGCGTGGGTTATAGAAACCAAGCTCAGCAAGGGGGCGACCATCACGGCGGCTGGTGCTGTTTACGGCGACGATACGATAGCTGGCTTCAAATTTTTTGCCAAATCGCTTTAGTCTCAACTTCATCATGGGTTTATGGCTCTAGTTTTAGGGGTGATCCAGTTCAATATTTTAGCAGGCTTATTAATATAACATTATTTAGATAACCTTGTCTCGTTTGGTTAAGAGCTTTTTACGAAGAACTTTTTTCAAGGTTCTTTTTTCAAGGTTCTAAACAAGGTACTAAACAAGGTACTAATTTTCAATCGGGACTTTTACTTCATTACTATCGGGAAGGTTTTCAGCAATGTTTAGAAATGTGCGATCGCCACACATAGATCGCAATTTATCAACAAACAGTGAAGTCTCAGCTAGCAAAGTCATATTTTCGTAAGCTGATCGATAAACCTCAGAATACTCAGATTCCGCAATTACAGGATAGACCTTGGCGGGTTCAGAAGTCCCTGAAGGAGAGCTTAAACGACTAGGGTATCTTAGAGGATTAGGTTCTGCGATCGGGGCAGATTGAGTTGTGGGTTGGATTTTAACTGCTCCCAGCATTGACCGACGTGGAAAGGGCATAGGCTCGGCAGATGCTTCGGTTGTTTTAAATGGGGGGATTTCTGAAATTGCAGCTTCACGATTTGCCGTTCTTGGAGGCGTATAAAAAATCCGATCTTCGTAAATTACAGCTACATCACCACAAACCAAGCGCTCGAACTCGCGATTGTAGCGACAATTTGGTTCCCCTTTACGCTCCCAAAGATGCAGAATTTGATTAACAGAGACAGCCTTATATCTTCCTTGGAATAGAGATTCAATTACCGCCTGACGAACCCATTCAGGTCGAAAATTCCCCCAAGCACGAGTCAAATCATTGATGGTATACCCACCCAAATCGAAACTATAATGCTGCAAAAGGGCGATCGCTATTTCCATTAGGGCGACAATATTTCAAGTTATGTATCATTATCCTACATTTAAAAGCAAGAAATGTGAAGATCCGCAATCCCAGCCCAGTGATGATTTACTGTATACCCGCCGCCAACTGTATCAGGACATAAAGCCCAAAAGAGGGTTGCCGCGCGGATCGCGGCAACCCTCTTTTGGGTTTTAAGAAAGGGTTTTCTACACAAACCCTTTCTTAAAACCCGTTTCAAATTATCTCCAACTCACGTTAAATTATGCAGGGCAAAATCAAAACCCAATAAGAGAATGGTGGCGCTTTGCGTCACCATTCTCTTATTGGGTTTTGAAGCGTAGATATTATAGCTAATGAAAAAACGGACTAGTCTATGTGACTAGCCCGTTAATTTGCATAATTAAATAGCAAGATTATGCCTCTTACTGCAAGACGAGTTTAACGTTGGCATTGCTTAGCCCAGGACGCTTTACTTCAGTCAAAGCCTTGTTCACAGCATACTTTTGATTGATCGAATTGATCAACTCGGTCTGGTTGTGCTTTTTGGCAACGCCCCAGAGATCGGCGATCAGATCGAAAGAGCCATCAGTATTACGAGACCAGCCCAAATCATAGTCACCTTCTAAAGTAGCCACAATGTCGGCACGGATGCGTTGGCTGTTATAACCACGAACATCAGCTTCAGTCTTGACAGTGATACCCAGATCGCGCAAAGACGACTTGAGGACTTCGGCATCAGTAATTTTTGTGCGAAGAGTGCTGAAATGAGACATAATAGTTTTGCTCCTGTAAATAAATGTGAACTCAACTGTTAACTCAGGCGAGAGACATAAGAGTTTTGGTGGTTCTTACTCCTATGTTAGCTGCTAGATCGATTGCCTTTCAATAAGACATTCTTTAGAATCTAGCCTTAACCCTGCTGCCGACAAAACAGCAGGATAAGCTTTTTAAAACTCCATACGCTGATATTCAGCGACTGAAGTAGCTGCGGGTCTTGCCCGCATTCTTGCCCAGTCACGCAGAGCAGCAACCTGCTCAGTCATCGTGCGTGAGAGAGGAGTTGTCGATTTTACAGCCGAAATGATATCTAGCTGTGTAAACTCCCGATCTTGGGCAAAAGCTTCATACATAGCGGCAATTACCGCCTGTTCAATTTCCGCCCCCGAAAAACCATCGCTTACCTTTGATAGCTGTTCAAAATCAAACCTTTCTAACTTTTCAACATCAGGACGACGCTTACAAAGGTGAATTTTAAAGATATCTCTGCGTTCCTCACCATTGGGTAAGTCCACAAAGAACAGCTCGTCAAAACGACCTTTGCGTAAGAATTCTCCTGGCAGCTTTTCGATCCGATTTGCCGTAGCCATAACGAATACAGGCGATTTTTTCTCTTGCATCCATGTAAGGAAAGTGCCAAATATTCGTGATGATGTGCCACCATCTGAATCCGCCGAACCCGCCCCACCAGCAAAAGCTTTGTCAAGTTCGTCAATAAATAGGATCATTGGCGAGATTGATTCTGCAACCTTTAAAGCATTGCGCAGATTTGCTTCTGACTTGCCAACGGTGGAACCATCATAAACCCGTCCCATATCGAGACGAATCAAGGGTAATGACCAAAGTCTGGCTGTCGTCTTCGCAATTAGTGACTTTCCACATCCAGGGACACCGAGAATCAACATCCCTTTAGGTTGGGGTAGTCCATAGTTGCGCGCTCTCTGACTAAAAGCATTAGAACGTTGTTGCAACCAATGTTTTAGTTCTTCAAGTCCCCCTACTGCTTCTAGGTCTTCTTCATCTTCGATATATTCGAGGATTCCATTTCGACGAATCAATTGTTTCTTTTCAGAAAGGACGATATCGACTTCTTCTTCAGTTAATTTACCATTGGTAACCTGAGCTTTGCGATAGACCTTTTCAGCTTCATCTTGGGTTAAGCCTAAGGTGGCTCTAACCAACTTTTCGCGAGTTTCAGCCGATACTTTTTTAGTACGAACCTGTCCGAGCTGTTGATCGAGAACCTCTTCGATCGCTTTAATATCTGGCAGAGGAAAGTCGAGAACAACGATCTCTTTCTCTAATTCAACAGGGATAACTTGGATTGGCGACATCAAAATAATAGTTTTTTGAGTGCCTTTAAAGTTAGCTACTGCATCACGCAAGCAACGAACAATCACTGGATGGTCGAAAAAAGGATGTGCATCCTTAAAAACATAGATGGCTGGATCCTTTTGATCGGCTCTTGTGATCCACTTGAGGGCCGCTTCGGCTGACTCAGTGTTGTGCTGGGCAGTGCCTGTTGTTTGTCCGTACTCGACTATGCCATGGGTAACTGTCCACGTAAACATACGACGTACGGGTTTTATCTGAGAAATAGTAGCGATCGCCCTTTCTGCTCTTTCTTCCTCTGGCGTATTGAGGTAGATCAAGGGATATTGGGCTTGAATTAAAATGCTAAGTTGCTCTTGCATATAGTAATACTGAGGTCTATGCCTCTGTCCTCACCTTGTCTACAGAAAAATGTCTAGGAATAGTCTGGGAATATAAGTGGCTAATTCAAGGCTGATTTAGCAAGCTGATCTGACAAGCTGATTTAACCAATAGAAACCAGTTCCTCATCTTGACTATCAGCTTTACTGACGGTGACTGGTGAAGGTTGATTTCGACTGCCCCCGATCGCTAGTAATTCACCATTACGGATCACAACTGTTTGGGAACAGCTAGGACAACTGTAGGTTTGATGGGTATGTCCGACACCAGAAGAATCGACGATATCAGCATGGGCAAGATAAAAACTAATTGCTTTTTCTGCCAAGTCTGACATCGAATCCCCATCAATCGCAGAACGAATTTTAAGCTGCTGGTGTAGTCGTTCGGGGAGATAGAACGTAACTTTTTGCGTTACCTTTTGCTTATCTTGCATAGTGGTTAAGAACTGTGAATACCCGGGTATGTATCTAAGGTACAGGTGAAATATTCTGCTGTCAAGACATCATACCGCTATGCCAGTAATATCTTAATAGTTCGTTACATTGCTGCTAAAGAAATAGCGGTGCGGGGCTTTGCCCCGCACTGCTATTTCTTGACTGGGAAAGGAGTATATGCTTCTGGTTTATTGTTTGCCTAAATTTTAGGAATTGCCGAAAATCTCTTTACCCAGATTCAAGAATCGCTATAAACTTATCCTTAGGAACAAGATTGGCAGTAATTTGGTCATGATCCTTAGCAACATGAATCTCAAACAATACACTTGAAATGCATCTGCGTTGCTAATGCATTCTACATGGAGTGAGTTATGAACGTTTCTAAAATTGGTCATTCCAACATCTTTAATTTAGGTTGGGGAGCCTTAGCAGGTATTGCAATAACTTTGACGAACGTTACACCTAGTTTTGCTCAAAGTACACTCAATCTTGGGCGTAACTTTCGCCCTGATCCTGCCACTTTAGACGGAAATGCTGGGGGAAAGGTCAGTATTGCCAGCATTGCGGGGATTGCTGATAATTGTCGCGGCTTTGCCAATGCTAAACCCAATCACACGATTACTTTGACCGAAACTTTTCCTTTAATGGATTTTTTAATTTATACAGGCAATATTAATGATGAGCCCACGATGTTGGTTAAGGGACCAAACGGTATTGTCATTTGTGCTAACGGTGAGGCTGGTGGACGCAATCCTCAAGCTAGTCGCCGTTTACCTAAGGGGATTTATCAGGTTTGGGTTGGTTCTAAAAATATTAACCACTCCTTTGATTACACATTGTCTTTAAGTGAAATACGTCAAAAATGAAATTATTGAAATTACCGATCGCTGTATTGGGATACTCCCTAATAGCAATTTTTCTATCCGCGACCCCTGCGATGAGTCAGGAAGTCTTAAGACCGATCTCACCGAAATTCACTCCCGATCCTCAGGTTTATTCTGGGAATGCAAGTGGAGGTTTACCATTGCAGTCAGTGGCTAACCGCAAAGCTAACGGACAATGTCAAGGTTTAACACAGCAGTCTGCCAATCATTCTTTGACATTACAAAAAAACTTTGGTTTTTTAGCATTGAAGTTAATTAGCGATCGCAATCTCTCTCTGCTCGTCCAAGGACCCGATGGAGTTTACTGTCGTAGTGGCAAAAATCCCGAATTATCAGGTGCTTGGATGGCAGGAAAATATGAGATCTGGGTTGGTACTATGAATGGAGAATCTAGCTCTTACCAACTGACGATCAGCGAAACGAATCAATGAACGAATCGATGAACGAATCAATGAATGAATCAATGAACGAATCGATCGCATTCTGAGCTTGTCGATTTCAACGAGGGGGCTAATTTCTAGTTTTACATCAGAAGCCATAAAATGCTATGACCAATCCCAGTCAAGAAATAGAGGTGCGGGGCTTTGCCCCGCACCTCTATTTCTTGGTTTTATATTTAATGCCCACTTGCTTAGCAAGTCCCTTAGATTATTGCTTAGAAATATTCCAATAGGGAAGTTGCTGGTTTGGTTCGATCTTTACTCCATCCACTCCTTTTTGGGCAAAAGCATATTCTTTGTTTTGCCATAGCGGAATGAATGGAACATCCTGAGCCAAAATCTCTTGGATTTTTTGGAGTAGTTGCGATCGCTTAACGCTATCTCGCTCTTTTCTCTCCTTGGCGATCAGATCGTTTATTAGGGGATTATTGTAAAACGAGCCTTGAAACTGGCTACCACCTTTTTTGCAACGATCTCCTTCAGCTTCTTCACATTCTAAAAAGGGTTTGATGTAGTTATCGGGATCGAGAATATCAGGTACCCAATCGAGTAAATATGCTGGGTAAACTCCCTTGTCTAGGAAAGCGTAGCCCACGGTATTTTCGACCCGTTCGGTTTTAATTTGGATGATTTTGCCAACATTTTTTTGAATTGAAGCACGTAAAGTGCTGGCAATGAGATCGCCATTGCCTCCATATTTTGGGGAATACCAAATTGTAATTTGTGCAGGTTTTTCATTGGAATATCCTGCGGTTTCCAGTAATTGTCGAGCCAGTTTCCCATTATTATCACCATATTTTTGCTCGAATACGGGCTTAGATTCGCCAAAAGCACTGGGAATCAGACTGTACAATGGCGATCGCTGATTGAAAAATATGCGTGATTCTAATAGGGGGCGATCGATCGCTGCGGCTAGGGCTTGACGCACCCGTACATCATTGAGTGGAGATTGCTGGGTATTTAGCACCATGTAAAGAATAGTGGCTCCTTGACCAGAAGCGATCGTCCAGCCATTGGCTTTTGCATTGGCTTCAATATTCTTAACCTGAGTTGGTGTGAGTGTTTGAAAAGCGATGTCAACCGCACCCGTCTTAAAAGCATTGAGTAAGTTGGCATTTGAAGAGAAAAATTGAATGTCAATGCCTCTATTTACGGGTTTCTTGCCCCAGTAATCGGGAAATGCATCTAAGCGTAAGTAACTCCCTTCAACAAATTGTGTTACTTGATAGGGACCAGTTCCGACCAATTTATCGGGTAAGAACAAGAGTTTGCCCGTTTTCTCATCCTTGATATGTTTGTAAACCTGTGGTGAGATTGCGGCAGCACCAGTGAAGGCTAAGAATTTTGGGAAAAACTGGAGAGGTTCCTTGAGCTTGAAAATCAATTCTGTTTCGTTCGGAGCTGAGATAGCCTCGATGATATCTCCCAAGATATATGCTGGCGTTCCTTTGGAGTTCATGAAACGTTCCAAAGCAAATTTCATCGTATAGGCATTAAAATTAGTGCGATCGTGGAATTTGATCCCCGTCTTTACTGGCACAGTATAAATTAAGCCATCATCGCTAACTTTTGGCATATCTGCCGCTAGTTGGGGCACGATCTCGTTAGAGCCTTCTTTGTAGGTGTAAAGGCGTTCTAGGGTATTGTAGAAGATATTACTAATAAAAAACTCGTTGGCATCGGCAGGATCGAGGGTACGGATTTTGCTAGTCGTGCCGATAACGATACGTTCGTCAGTGCGATCGCTTATTCCTAATCTGTTGCGGTTATTGATGATTTTGCCATTGGTACAGGCAAATAGGGATGTTACTGTAATCAGAGCGATCGCAACCCAAGTAAACAAGCGACGCAGCAAATATCTCATTGATCTGTTTAGCCGAAAACATAACTGTATTTCTAACTGCTAAATCTTCTCACAATGTCGGTTCGATTTTGTAGTTATAAGTAGTTCGGCATAATTAAAAACCAAAACCAGAGAGCATACCGCCCGCGTAGCGGGCGGTATGCTCTTCTAGGTTTTAAGTTTACTTATGCCTAGCTACTTACCAAGTTAAGAAATGGCGTAGCCATTTCTTAACTTGGTATAACTACAAATTTCCAAAATGGCGTTGCCATTTTGGAAATCTCAAAACCTTACTGGATTTAGTTTTTAATTCACAAAAGTGAGCCAACACTTTAGTGAATTGGTATAAGAGAAAATCTAGAGACTTGATCGCTTGCATTGCAAGTGATCAAGCCTCTAGATTTTTAAGTTTATTTGCGGCAAAACTTCACCTATCAAGACTTCCCTTAAAAGCTACAGGGACCTTTCTTTCCATTAGGACAAACTGTCTCTTCATCGGTTTTTGGAAGTTTTGCCTTGTCAAAAGTAACACCTGTTAAATTAATTCCATTCAGCTTCGCACCACTCCAGTTGGCTCCATTTACTTGACCACTAGTGAGATTAGCTCCGCTCAGATCGGTATTAGTCATGTCTGTGTAGTTGAGCTTAACGTTAGAAAGATTAGCTCGCTTAAGACTTGTAAAGCTCAAATTCAACCCCGACAGATCTTGCTCTGCCAGATTTCGACCTTCGCGAGGATCGTTAACGATTTGCCAAGCTAAAAGAACTGTCGGGCTAAATCTTGTCGCTTTTTCCGTGCCTTGAGGGCCAATTTTAGAATTCTTGAGGTTCGCACCCTCCATTTTAGCGCCAATAAAATTAGAACGAGTTAAATCGGAACCTCCCAAATCCACAAGAACCATTTGAGCATTTTTGAATTCTGACCAAATTACGCTGGATTGGATTAATCTGGCTCTATTTAAGTTGGCATTGGTGAAATTCACGCCATCGAGGTTTGCCTCTTGAAAATTTGCGCCGACAAGACTTGCATCTTGCATTTTTGCCCCTGTGAGAGTCGCTTTACTGAAATCGACATTATCCAGTTTGGCTCCCTTAAAGTCCGCATTAGTGAAGTCTTTGCCTTTGGCATCTTTGAATAGCCCCCACCGTAAACCTAAGTCGAAGATGGGTCTATTGACTAAACCATAGATTAAAAACACTACAGCGATCGCGCCTAATCCAATTGTCGGTATTTTAAGATAATCTTGCCATAACGATTCCAAGCTAACACTCGGCATCGACATTTTAGTTTTAATCGGAGCAGGCTTATGGGCTGGAGGCGGTGCTGGTGGCTCATAACCATAGGCTCCGTAATTCTCCTCAGTAAATCGGTTGAAATCAATTTGATCGGGAGGCGTACCCATACGCGCCTGCGTCGAATCACCGAAATTTGCGGTTGGTTTACGGCGATCGCGGGGGATTTCTCGCGTCTCACTTATACCTGTTGCATCGGTGCGAGGAGAAGATATAGGCAGGTTTCGGCTACGAGAAGGCATTTGCGTACCCTGAGGTCCGATCGTTGTGATGTTATCTGACAGATCGCCGCTATCCAGTAACCCAGACCAATCAGTATTGTCATCATGGATTTCTAGCCCAAGGTCGTTAAAATCGGGCAAGCTAGTATCTTTACGCTTAGATGGATGAGCCGAGTTTCTATCTCTACCATAGGAAGGGTTCCCCATCGAGTTTCCTCCACTCGAAGACATCTTACCGCTAGTATCTGAGTAAGAAGAGCCAGTCGTCGGTCTGCCGCCAGATAGAACTGTATCAGCATCCAATAACTCTGACCAACTTTCATCAATGGAATTGATTGGTTTGCGACTTTGCGGATTTGGCTGAGCATGAAAGCGATCGAAGTCATCTTCTTCCTTTTTCTTAGCCATTCGACTAGGATTAGTAGGAGGTAGGGGAAGACTGGTATTGGCTGCTGAGGGAGGCTTAGGATTAACACCTTGATGGGGATTTCTTTTTGGCGGTAAGGGGGGTAAAAAAGGCGGTGGTGGTGGATTATTGAGAGATGGAGAAGTGGGTTCTTGCTTTGCCAGAGGGGGAAGATTTGGAGGCATTGGTGTAGGCATTGGCGCAACTGACTTTGGCGGCGCAGGCATTGGTGGCGTTAGCCCCGTAGATATTGACGAAGTACGAAAACTAGAATCAAAGTCGCCACCCGTAGGATCGATACTATCTAAGTCGAAATCGTCTAAAAAGTCACTATCACCTGCACCTAGATTAAAATTTGAGGATGCTCCAAAATTTGTAGGTGGCGAAGGAACCCTTGCTGGAGTCGAGGTAGCCTCCTCAAATACCCCTGATGGCGAAGTAAACCCATTGAGTAAATCGTTAGCCATAGCCTCTTCATGCAAATCTACTTCATAACTACCACTGATTAAATCGCTGTCCAAAATACTTTCACTTAATAAAGCATCTTCAAAGGGATCTGGAGGAAGCATACTGACAGAACTGAGGGAAGGAGGAGGGGGGAATGCCGATGAGTTAGTAAAGGAATCTTCTGAGTATGGCGAGTTGGCGCGATTGGGGGTGAGTGTTGTGGGAACAGTACCAAGACCAAATTCAGCTATAGGGATTTCTGGCAAACTATCCTCATCAAAGGAAGCTAAATCAAAATTTTCATCCAGCATAATCTCTAAATCATTAGCTCTTTCGGCTATTAGTGATTCAGAAATCTTTTCATTGCTATTCTCACTTCTTAAGTCATAATGCTCGACCTGTCCTGATGGTATTGCGGCAGAAAAACTATCGACATTATCAACATAGTTAGCAAAGTCGTCATCTGCATAATAGGAATCAGTAATTTGTTCGTTGTTAGGTGGATTGTTATTTTCCCAATCTGACAAGGGCGGGGGAGAAGGTTCGGAGAGGCTTAAAGCATTATTTGCAAATTCAGCACTGATATTTTCATCAATTTGATCGAACTGATCGAACCGATCAGCAAATTCATTAAAATCAGTAAATTGGCGATCGAAGTTTTGATCAGAATTATCTAGCTCTATTGCTCCTAATGGAGCGGCAAACTGATCGTAGGCAACCGATGGAACTTCTAAATTAACAGCCTCTGCCATGCTGTCGCTTTGGACTAGGGTATAGGGATTATTGGCAATCGTCCATTCATTATCATTAGCGTTATCATCGCTAAGTTCGCCACTAAAGTCAAAGTTGTCCTCGTCAAGTAACTTCTCTGAGAAGCTACTTGAGAAGTTATCAGAGAAGTTATTTGTATCCAGTGACTTCTCCGAGAAACCGCTATCAACAGTACCTAACAATGAATCGTTAAAAATCTCTGAGGTTTCTTCGATGGGTGGCAAATAGTCATCAACTAGATCCTCTTGCCAAGCATCATTGCCAGCATCGATCTCGGCTTCAAGAGTGGCACTCCAGTCAGCATCATTTTCAATACTATCAATAAGTTGATTTTCAGGATCTGCTAATGCACTTTCTAATGGAGTATTCCAATCTGACTCATTACCAATTGCGTCATTGGCAAATTCTACATTCCAGTTTGTCTCGTTTTCAATTGCAGATTCTAAATAATCATTACTCAGATCGCTCTGTTCAAGTAGATTGCTCTGTTCAAAAGATTCTTCAAATTGAAATTCGGGGGCTGATTCAAATCCTAAATTCGACGCAGGAGCAAATTCATTGTCAATATCGGCAAGGTTGGGAGCGGGAGTGTTCAAATCAAATCCAGCATTCTCTTCCAAGTCAATTGAGGTTGATGATTGCAAGTTCTGCCAATCGTCAAATGTGCCAAAAGCGTTGTTTATAGATGTGTCCGAAATTGCGGCGGCAGCTACATTAGGAGCGCTATCCCAAACCGCATCATTGTCGATTTCTGGTGCTATTCCCTGTCCCCAATCACTGGTAAAAGCATTGTCAAAAGCATTGTCAAAAGCATTGTCAATTGCTGTGGACTCATAGATAGCCATTGGATCTGATGGATTGCTCGACCAGATCTCGTCTTCAGTCATGCTAGCATCTAGAGCTTCTAAGGATTGCACTGAGCCGAATCCATTGTCTAGATTGCTAGCCATATCTGGAGATAGATTGCTAATTTCTTCTCCCAGAGACAGGTTTTGTGGATCTTGATCTATAGATTGGTTTGATGGAAATTCGTCTTGAAAATCGTTACTCATTGATAGATCTTCAATGAGCAGATCTTCTTGAAATTGGGCAGATAGATCCTCAGGAATTTCTAAATTATCAGGTAATAAATCATCTTGAAATTCATCAGAGAGATTTAAATCATCAGGTAATAAATCATCTTGAAATTCATCAGAGAGGTTTAAATCATCAGGTAATAAATCATCTTGAAATTCATCACTATAATCATTGTAGGGATGATTAGATGGTAAATCAGGATTTAAATTTAACTCACTGTTTACATAGTAATCTTCAGTATTGTTGCCATCAGCCTCGAAAATGTTGAGGTCTTGGTCATCCGTTACTGCATATTCACTGGCAACATTAAGGCTAGGTTGACTAGGGATATCCTCGGAATTCTCTTCTAATAAATCTGAGATACTATCCCAATCAGGATCATTTCCCTCAGCACTTAAATTAAAACTTGAGTCATCATTATCTTCTAATAACTCCGCTAATCCAGAGATTTTACCTTCCTCGTCACCAATACTTTGGAGGGAATCTAGGCTAAAGGAATCTGAAGCGTCAAGTCCTAGAGAATCTAGCTCGGCAAGATCTGCATTTCCCAAAAAGTCTAATCCATCTAATCCGAAATCGTCATCAAGACCAATATTTATATCCTGTAAGGGCTGGAGTGTCGTTTTTACTGGATCTATGCTTGGATTTGCAGAATCAGCTTGGGGCTTATGCTCAGGCTCATCCATTCTGGTCTTGAGATCGGTCACAATTAACCAATCGATATTCCCAAGATCGCTATCAGACTCTTTTGCCTGAGGTTTGTTAGCGTGACTATTTGAGGATGTATTTCTTTGGGAGGACGATCGCTCAATTGGCTCATCCAAACCAAGCGATCGCAGCCACTCAAGATCCTCGAGATCGTTCTCAGTCGTTTGGGCGCTTGATGGTTGTGAGGATGGGGGTGGGGTGGTTTGCTTTGCTTCTACCTTTTGCTGAGGAACTCCGCCAATTCGCGTACTGAGATCCGATATAATCATCCAATCGACATCAGCAGCATCAGATTGGAGCGATTGCTTTTTATCTGGTTCGTTAACACCTTGACCTTTGATTGGGTTGTTTTTGTTGGAAGCCATGAATCAATCCTCAAATCCTCAGCATTATGTTCTGACTTGCACCACTTGGCGCTTGCTACCTTAAGATCGTAGTTTATCTACCATATCAATCGCTGCAAATTATAGCTTTACAACAATACAAATGGGATTGTAAATGTGACTTTAACAATAGCGACTTTCATCGACAAATTTCAATCGGCTAGTGGTATTAAGCGATTTATTTTAGTCTTTGGCAAGCTGTAGTGATTTCAATGTATACAAGGTTTAAGCTAATCTTAACAAATAAAGCCTACAAAAGTGGAAGTAATACTGCATCTGTCGCTATTCGCATTACACTGAATGTTTTCATTCCAATTTTATTTTTGCAGTTGTAAGAATGTACCGATTTTTTTGGCTGCTTCTCGCAAAATCTCTGGTGGATGGACTAAGGCAAATCTGACATAACCCTCACCATGCTGACCAAAACCCTTGCCAGGAGATAGGGCTATGCCAGTTGAGCTAATTAGATCTAGACAAAATTTAACTGAATCATGGGCATGGCGATCGGGTAATTTTGCCCAAAGATACATGGTGGCTTTAGGTGTGGGAATTGCCCAGCCGATCGCCTTGAGCGAATCAATCATCGCATCGCGCCGCTCTTGAAATGCGCTAACTACACGATCAATCGATGCGCGATCGCTTGCCAAAGCCTCGATCGCACCACGCATGATACCTTGATATTGATTGAAATCTACCGCAGCTTTAACTTGGCGCAAAGCTTGAATTAGTTCACGATTACCGACGGCAAAGCCTACCCGAAACCCGCCCATATTGTAGGATTTGGACATGGTAAAAAATTCGATGCTAACGCCGCGATCGCGATCGGCTTGCAAGATCGAGGGTGGAGTTGAACCATCAAAAATCAGATCGAGATAAGGGAAGTCATGCACTAATACGAGATTATGCTCTTGACAAAACTGAACTGCTGATTTTAAGAATTCCAGCGTGGCGGTAGCGGTGGTGGGATTGTGGGGATAGCTTAACACCATCATTTTGGCTTGACTGAGGACTGCGGCGGGGATATCGGCAAATACTGGTAAAAAGTTGTTTCCCGCTAATAGGGGCATTCCATAAACGCGCCCACCTGCTAGATGAATTCCGCCATAATGGGATGGATAGCCAGGATCTTGCAGAAGTGCAAAATCGTTAGGATTGAGGATCGCAAGGGGTAAATGAGCTGTACCTTCCTGTGAGCCAATGAGAGGTAATACTTCTGTTTCTGGATCGATTGTGAGGCTAAAGCGCTGTTTTATCCATGCGGCTACTGCTTCCCTAAAGTCTAAGGTACTTCCAAATAGAGAATAGCCATGGGTATGGGGATCGTTTAAAGATTTGGCGATCGCCTCTAAAATAAATGGCTCTGTCGGTAGATCGGAGGAACCAAGGGATAGATCGATGACGGTCATACCTGTGGCTCTGACCTCACTTTTAGCCCGATCCATATCGGCAAAGACATTAAATTGTAGAGGCTTGAGGCGATCGGCAAATTGCATAACTTAACAGATAAAAGGTCAATGAAGATACAGATAATTTTACGCTAACTACCCAATAACCATCTTTGAAGGAAATCGTAATTAAAAAAATTAGTTGCATTTTTATAGCAACGTAAGAGATCGCTAGGACAAATCAAAACCCCAAAGATTGAGTAGCGGCGCGAAGCGCCGCCACTCATCCTTAGTTTATGTCCTAAGTAAACCTTACGTTGCTATAGCAAGTCCCTAACTACGTCTCCCACACTTTTTGGTACTTGCGATAACATAGAGATAGCCGTCAAAATTATTTGGAAAAAAACCATGGTTTGCTGCAAAGCTAAATCTAAGCTTGCTAAAGCGATAAAGTTACATCGCAATTTTCACTTTAAGTCTGGACTATTGCTAGATCAAGGTGTGCGATTGCTGGGTGTACATAAATTTCCGCTTACTAAGCCCCTTTACAAAGCAGTCAAGGTAGCTGGCTATACAAATGTCTCCCTCGCTAGTATTGCGCTTGTCCTATTAGAAGACTAAGATTGCCATTAGCACGATTCGTATATAGGAAAATTTCGCATGATTACATTGACTGACGCAGCGATCGCTCGCGTAAGAAACCTCCAAAGCCAACGCGCTACCACTGCACCTCTGCGTTTAGGCATTAAGCAAGGTGGTTGCTCAGGCTTATCTTATTTGATGGATTTTGCCGATCAACTTGAAGCGGATGACAATCAATACGAATGCAATGGTGTAAAAATTGTGATTAACAATAGCAATTTGCCCCAGTTGCAAGGACTAGAACTCGACTACACCGAAGATTTGCTAGGAGGAGGATTCCGTTTCCGCAATCCTAACGCGAGCAAGTCTTGCAGTTGTGGTACTTCCTTTGCTACACCCAAAGAATTGGGCGCACCTGTCGCTTGTAGCTAACTTGAGCGAGAATAAAAAATGGGAAGTGCTGGGCACTTCCCATTTTTTATTATTTAACTAACTGATGCTCGAATCTGCGAAACATTATCTTCCCAATGTTTTCCATCAAAATATTGAATGGTAAACTTCTCCATGGAATCACCATCTAAGCAGCGAATATTAATGTCGTAATCCTCAGGATGCGATCGCGGACGGTAAAAGGGATGAATGCCGCAAGTTTTACAAAAATTATGCTTCGCAATACCTGTATTAAAACTATAGGTCTCTAGATTATCCTCACCCTGTAGTAACTCAAAATCTTCAGGTGGTACGATCAAATGCAGGATTCCTTTCTTTTGGCAGATCGAACAATTACAATCGATCGCCTCATATTTACGTATCGCCACGCGAAATCTCACTGCTCCACAGTGGCAACCACCAAGAGCCAAAGTAATAGTCATATATGTCTATGTCCTACGCCGTAATCTATGATGGTAATTGTAATCTTTGTGTTAGCTTTGTTAGACTTTTATCGAAGTTTGATCGTGGTAGATTGTTCGGCTATGTGCCGATGCAAGATGAGGAAAACTTACAACAGTTAAATGTCACCCCTGCGGATTGTGAAATGGGAATGATCCTCATTGATCTAATGGAACCAACCCACAGATGGCAAGGCAGTGATGCGGCTGAAGAAATTGTACGACTGTTACCCATGGGGAAGGCTTTAGTTGGGGCATATCGCGCGATGTCACCCCTAAAAAATCTGGGGGATTCAGCCTATATCCAAGTTCGCGATACTCGATATGAATTGTTTGGCAAACGCGATCGCACCTATTACACAGCTTATCCGTTTGGATGTGCGGTCAAAAAACAAGATAGGAACGAACCATAATTCTCCTTTGCTATATAATTATTTCTGAAATGTTACAAGGCAAATTTTGTGTATACAGTTTCTATCGAGCAAAAGCAATACAAAACCTATGTCTTGTCTGATGAGAGCGCAGGTTCTCAAATAGAAGTTGTGCCAGAGCGCGGTGGCATTGTGACAAGCTGGCGGATCAATGGACAAGAGGTTTTCTATCTTGACACTGAGCGATTTACCCATCCTGACTTGAGTGTTAGAGGCGGAAATCCGATCTTATTCCCTCTCTGTGGTAATTTGCCCAATGATACCTATGATATTGACGGAATAGACTACAAGATCAAACAGCATGGATTTGCCCGTGAATCTTCTTGGAGCGCTGTCGGGCAGCAGACAGATGACGCAGCAAGTGTAATGATTGAGCTAGTTAGTAACGAAAAAACTAAGGCTGTCTATCCATTTGACTTCCATTTAGCCTTTACCTATGTGCTAAAGGGAAATACCTTAGAGATTCATCAGGAGTACAAAAATCTCTCTTCTACGCCGATGCCTTTCTCTTCTGGGTTCCATCCCTACTTTCTCTGTGGCGACAAAAATCAAATCGAAGCTAATATTCCTTCGGTTAGCTATGAGGATAATCGCACCAAAGAGAACTTTGCCTTTGATGGTAAGTTTGACTTTGATCAAGATGAGATTGATTCCGTATTTGGTAATCTCTCTAGCCGCTCAACCTCAATTATCGATCGCGATCGCAATCTCAAAATTGCGATCGATTACGATGATTTCTATACCTATCTTGTCTTTTGGACAGTTAAGGGCAAGGACTTCTATTGCCTAGAGCCTTGGAGTGCAACTCGTAATGCTCTTAATACCAAAGAATATTTAACTGTTCTAGAACCTAATGCTAGTTGTAAAGCTGTTGTGAGTATCACCGCAGAGTTCTTTTAAATATTGATTTTGGCACTGTATTTTGGCATTCTGCATTTTGGCATTCTGCATTTTGGCATTCTGCATTTTGGCATTCTATAGCTGCCGTCAACTGTATCAGCACATAAAAGCCAAAAGATGAGTGGTGGCGCGAAGCGCCGCCACTCATCTTTTGGCTTTTATGGTTGCTATGTTTTTTTAACGATGCCGAACTACTTAGAAGCCCAAAGAGTAGGATATGCAGACCTGCACTCTTTGGGTTTTACCCAAAATCGCGTTAAAGTAGTCGTACATCTAAATATTTAGTCTATCTAGGATGACACAGATTATGTCACGTTTACCTATTACCTTGGCAAATGCTTTCAGCCGTCGTAGCGCTCTAAAAATCATTAGTGGCTTGCAAAACTTCGATCGCGACTCCGTGAAAATGGTCGTGCAAGCAGCCGATCGCGGTGGCGCAACATTCGTTGACATTGCTGCTGATGCTGAACTCATTGCGATCGCTAAGGCTAATTGCTCTTTACCTATTTGTGTTTCCGCAGTTGAATCTAGCAAGTTAGTAGAAGCCGTTGCTAATGGCGTAGATATCGTAGAAATTGGTAACTACGACAGCTTCTACGCTCAAGGTCGTGTATTCACCACCGATGAAATTATTGCTCTTACCCAAGAAACCAGAGCATTGTTGCCTCATACTGCAATTTCCGTCACGGTTCCTCACACTTTGCCCCTAGACGAGCAAGTTACCCTCGCGGAGAGACTAGAGGCAATTGGCGCTGACATCATCCAAACTGAAGGTGGTACGAGTTCCGCTCCAACCCATGCAGGTGTACTCGGTGCGATCGAAAAAGCATCGCCTACTCTCGCTGCTGCCCATGCGATTAGCCGTGCCGTTTCTATTCCCGTAATGTGCGCTTCTGGGTTGAGCAATATCACTGCACCAATGGCGATCGCTGCGGGTGCGTCGGGTGTTGGTGTTGGTTCCGCAGTTAATCAATTGAATGATGTGGTTTCCATGATTGCGACTGTTCGCGCTCTCAGAGAAGCAATCAATAGCAATGTTGCAAACCAAGCAATTGTCTAACCAATATTTGCTTGATTTCACGTTAGCAAATTAGCAAAATCTATAAACTAAAAGGCGATCGCTTTGAACTTTTAGAAAATTCAAAGCGATCGCCTTTCTCATAAAATCAGCTAGCCAAAAGCGCGATCGCCTAATCTTGCAGCTAAAATATGATGAGTATCTTTCATATTTTGCTTATGAATACTCTAACTCCAACGCGACAGCAGATTATTGAGTTAATTGATAACTTGCCAGAGGATGCTTTCTCTGAGCTTATCAATTTTATTGGCTACCTTCGCTACAAGACTGTTGACATAAAAACAGATACCCCTTACAACAGTTTTTTACTGTCAATAGTAGGTTTGGGTGCTTCCACTGAAAAAGATGTTTCAGATAGAGTCCAGAAAGCAGGAATAGATTTAGAACAATTTAAGAGTAATGTATATTGCAAAATTGGTAGAAACATTATGCTCTTACAAAAGATAGAGATACAATTAAAATACTTGTTATCTCGTAGATATATTTCAGGATATAGCAATGAACTAAAGATACTTGCAGACAAAAAATTAGAGTATTACGGCAATAAAAATATGGGTCAGTTAATTGAAGATTTTTTCAAAGAAAGCACTTCATCTGATCAAGATAAAACACCAGAAAGTCTCACAGGAATTTGGGTTTCTATTGATGTTAGGTTTGAAAAAAATAGCAATCTAAAAAAGAAGAGTCAAGAATCTTTTGATTTGCTGAGGATAAATAGAAACTTACTTGTACATAATTCCTTGCCAAATTGGGATTATTTAAATTCAATTGAAGGGTGTGAGTTGGCGTGTAAAGAACTTGATTATCAATATGACAATCAGATAAAGCCGACATTTCAATGTTTGAAAGCATATACCGAAATGCTACAAGAAAGCCTTCAAGAATATACACAAGAATTAGTTGACAAATTAAAACATGATTTTCTAGTAAATAGCTCGCTTATCTACTTGCTTTCTGATATTGCTAGACAACAACTGCGTCCCAATGGATGGATTTCCCTAGATGTAGCAATTAGTAAGATCAAAAAGCAATCTCCAGAAGAGTTGAATTCTCTAAAGCAAAAATTTGGATTTAAGAAATTAAAAGATTTAATGATAGCAAGCAATTTGTTTGAGTTTTCGGATGAGTCTACAGAAAAAGGAGGTCGAAGGATTCTATATAGGAATATTAGTTCATAGAAATAATGGAAAAAATGTTTTATGGATATATAGATTTCCTAGTTTTGAGAGAGCATTCCTTTTATTGTCAAACTTACTCAAAACAGATCAATTTTTACTTTAGTAAAGAGTAGAGTTGATTCATTTTTTGTGTGACCTTTAATGTCGCTAGGATTGCGAGAAATGAACCCTAATCCCAATAATGGCTTTTCTGGATTGGCAGACATCTTGCACTTCTTAGCCGAACTTCCATCCCCTCAAGAAGTCTTGAATTTACTCCTTGCACCAGACGCACAGCAAGAAATTGATAATCTATTAGAAAAAAATCGTGCTCAAAGCTTTAATGAAAGCGATCGCCTACTATGGGAGCATTATGAATTTATCGAGCATTTAGTACGCCTTGCCAAAACCCAAGCCCTGATTAAGCTACAGCAGTCTTAATGAGTAAGAGATATGTCTTCTCTAAACTTAGAAAATTAGTCAGCGAGATTCTCACTAGAATTTAAAACAATTCATTCCAATTGAAAGTCACATTAGGAAAAGCAAGAATTGATAGAGTATCATTCTCATCGTAGCGTCTGATTAACTTATATCCATTTGCCGATGGTTGCGAATATCCCTCGATCTCTTTTTTATTTACATCAAACAACCACATTTCAGGAATCCCCGCCGCCGCATATAGAGGTGCTTTTACTTCGCGATCATAGTCAATGGAACTATCAGCAACTTCGATAATTAACAAAATATCTTCTGGGGTTGGTAATCCCTCTTCATAAAAATCATCACGAAATTTTAAGATGGCAATATCTGGCTGTGGCTCAGAGTTATCATTTAGACGAATTGAGTTTTGCGGCCAGATGATAGCCTTGCCAAAAAGACGAGTAGTAAATATTGCATTCAGTCGAGCAACACAAGTAGCGTGTTTTCTGCCAATTGGTGACATGGTTGTAATTTCTCCGTTAATTAGTTCGAGGCGATCGCCCTCTTGGAAAACACCAACTTCGTGCATGAGATGATATTGCTGGGTCGTCAATAGGAACTTATTCGCCAACTTATTCTGGTTTTGCGTAAGCAATTGAACTGTCATAAGCTTAGAATTAGGTAGGTTGGAGTGATATCTACGATCATCATAGCTCAGCCTATAGCAATTCTAAAGAGTGCGCCCCTTTGGGACGCACTCTCTTAGTTCGATGAAAATAATTAGCGATCGCCAGAAATCATGACAGGTTTACGTGAAATTATCTGTTCTACCCAAGGAGCAATTGATCTTCAAATTAATGGAGCATTAGGAATTCCTTTTAACGATTTAAATCGCGATCGCGCCGCTAAGTTACCAGAAATTTGTCGATTTTTATATCAACAGGGACTAGATGGATTTTTGCCTACGCTCGTTACTGCCTCTATTGAGCAGTTTCATCGATCGCTATTTTTCCTAGCCGAAGCGATCGCCTATCAAAATCAACATCCCGATCCCCATGAAGCCAAAATTTTAGGAGTCCATCTCGAAGGACCGTTTCTACATCCCGATAAGCGGGGCGCACATCCGCAACAACATCTATTACCGCTTAATTTCGATACATTACGGCAGGTATTAGGTGATTACACCGACATTATTAAATTAGTTACTCTTGCGCCCGAACTCGATCCTTCAGGAGAAACGATTCAATATTTACGCGATCATCAAATCATCGTTAGTCTAGGTCACTCTACGGCTAATGCAGAACAAACAAGAACAGCGATCGCTCAAGGGGCAACGATGGTCACCCATGCCTTTAATGCCATGCCGAGTTTGCATCATCGCGATGTGGGGCTATTGGGCGCAGCAATATTAAGCGATCGGGTTTGGTGCGGACTAATCGCTGATGGCGTTCATGTTTCGCCCGAAATGATCAAGCTGCTCTATCGGATGAAAAAACAAATTTTTCTGGTCAGTGATGCCCTTGCGCCTCTAGGTTTACCCGATGGCACTTATCCTTGGGACGATCGCCAGATTACGATTCAAAATGGCACAGCAAGATTACCCGATGGCACGCTATCAGGTACGACATTGCCCTTAATCAACGCAGTTAATAATCTGATCGAGTGGGGAGTTTGTGAGCCAGAAAATGCTCCAGAAAATGCTATTAAATTAGCGATCGAAGCTCCACGACTTGCCATGAATCTAGCGATCGATCAAAATGCACCTCAGAGGCTCACTTGGTGCAGCTACTCGTTCTCTTATAATAGGTCTGCCGAATTTGCTCCACCCAATTTTAAATCCGTCCATACTTCTTGGGCTTGTGAAGTTAATTGATAGAGTTAAACCTCAGAAGCTAAGTTTACCTCGGACAAAATATCAATTCCAGACTTAACAGCACCGTTAAGATGGCGATCGCTATCAATATCTGTTTGTGGTTGATGCATTTTTAAAATCATCGACAAACTTTGCTTGAGCTTAGTTCTTGGTACAACCGCATCCACAAACCCATGATCAAGTAAATACTCAGAAGACTGGAAGCCTTCAGGAATTTTTTGCTTCAGAGTCTGCTCAATGACCCGTCGTCCCGTAAAACCGATCAAAGCTTTAGGTTCGGCTAAGATCAGATCTCCAAGCATCGCAAAACTTGCGGTTACACCGCCAGTTGTCGGATTAGTCAAAATGGGGATATACAGCAAATTTGCCTGACGGTGACGCTCAAGAGCCGCCGAAGTCTTTGCCATTTGCATTAAGCTCAAAATCCCTTCCTGCATCCGCGCCCCACCAGAAGCACAAAATATCAAAGCAGGATAACGCTTTGCTGTCGCAGTTTCCAACATACGGGTAATCTTTTCGCCAACGACCGATCCCATACTGCCACCCATAAAGCGGAAATCCATTACCGCAAGGGCTGCGTCACAACCATCGATCTTGCCAGTGCCAGTGATCACCCCATCACTTAAGCCTGTTTTTTGTCGATATTCTTTGATGCGATCGATATAGGGCTTACGATCTTTAAATCCTAGAGGATCGCAGGAAGTTAAATCTGCATCCATCTCTTGCCATGTCCCCGCATCGATCAATTGAGCTATGCGTTCGTAGGCATTAACTTGATTGTGATGACCGCATTCGGGACAAACCATCAAATTGGTTTTTAAATCCTTAACGTAGGTCAAAGCACCACAACTAGAACATTTGTGCCACAACCCATCAGGAATTTCACGTTCTTGAGAGTCTTGATTGAGATTAGGACTTTTGCGGCGATATGCTTCACTTGCGCGCGAACGCGTTTCGGCAAACCAATCAAACAGTGACATAGCGGCTCACGGTTTACAGAACAAGCTTACAGTCATTAATAGTAATAATAACTGTAGCTAAAAATACGAGGATAACTCTGTCATCATACAGTGCTTTGCGCTCTCAGTAAAACAGAGGGGATGCCGAACATCTCCCTTCTGCTTTATTCTAAGGTGTCACTATTGCTGGGCTTTTGCTTAACCCGCTCGACTTGAGAGTATTTTTCAACGGCTTGAGTTAATTCAAACAATGATTGCTGTAAGGGTTTAATGGCAATTTGAAGATCCTCGTAGGTAGCATCTTCAGATTCGTAGAGATTTTTGAGGGTTTCCACATTTTTGAGTGGAGTCTCACGCATACTTTGACTGATTACGGTAGGACCATTGTCTCTAAGGATTTCTTCGACAGTACGAATGAGGTTAGAAGATTGGTTGCGCATATTGGCAAGCTCGCGACGAGCCTCATCTTCTTCGGAATATACTTCAGCTTCCATCCGCATTCTCTCAATTTCACTAGGGCTTAGGCCGCCAGTATTAGTGATGCTGATACTCTGCTCGACCCCAGTATCAATATCGCGGGCAGATACCTTAAGAATGCCATTAGCATCGATATCAAAGGAAACTTCAATCTGAGGAATTCCCCTTGGTGCAGGGCGAATACCTTCTAACTCAAATTTACCAAGGCTTTTATTGTCTTTTGCCATGGCGCGTTCGCCCTGAAGGACGTGGATTTCTACCGCTGATTGGTTGTCAACAGCTGTAGAGAAAATCTGCGACTTACTTGTAGGGATGGTGGTATTGCGTTCTAGGTTCTTGGTAAATACGCCGCCTTGAGTTTCCAACCCGATCGACAGGGGAATTACATCTAATAACAATAAATCCTTGACTTCACCACCGAGAATGCCAGCTTGAACAGCGGCTCCGATCGCTACGGCTTCATCGGGATTAACGGATTGGTCTGGCTTTTTACCATCG
The DNA here is from genome assembly GCF_000332215.1 of Pseudanabaena biceps PCC 7429. GTDB lineage: Bacteria > Cyanobacteriota > Cyanobacteriia > Pseudanabaenales > Pseudanabaenaceae > Pseudanabaena > Pseudanabaena biceps. The sequence continues at coordinate 14,398 of NZ_ALWB01000010.1, read as the reverse complement.
AAAAATTTCGATATGGCTTCCTGTACTGAAGGAATGCGGGTCGAACCACCAACCAAAATAATGCGATTGATTTCCTTAGGCAATAGCCCTGCATCTTTCAAAGCTTGGGCAGTAGGTTCGAGGGTTGCTTTGACAAGAGGTGCGGTAATTTCATCAAACTTAGAGCGGGTGAAGTCTAGCTCGATTGTCTTGGGACCGTTAGCATCAGCGGCAATAAATGGCAAACTGATTAAGGTGGAAGGGGCGCTAGAAAGTTCAATCTTTGCTTTTTCGGCGGCTTCCTTGAGCCGCTGTAAGGCTGTCTTATCGGCAGCTAAATCAATGCCTTCTTTTTGTTTGAAATCAGCCAATAGCCAATCAACGATCGCTGCGTCAAAGTCATCACCTCCAAGGTGATTATTGCCAGAAGTTGCTTTGACTTCAAAAATACCATCGCCTAGTTGCAGTACGGACACATCAAACGTACCGCCACCAAGGTCAAATACTAAAACAATTTGATCTTGATCTTGTTTATCTAACCCATAGGCAAGGGCTGCGGCGGTAGGCTCATTGACAATCCGCAATACTTCCATCCCCGAAATTGCTCCAGCATCTTTTGTTGCTTGACGCTGAGTATCGGTGAAGTATGCAGGAACCGTAATGACCGCCTGAGTCACTTCTTCGCCCAGATAGTTTTCGGCATCCTGCTTTAACTTTTGCAGGATCATTGCCGAAATTTCTTGAGGGGTATAGGTCTTTTCGCCAATTTGGACATCGACAGTTTCATCTTTACCTTTGACTGCCTTATAGGGAACTCGCCGACGCTCCTCTTCGGTCTCGCCCCAGCCACGCCCAATGAAACGCTTAATACTATAGACCGTATTTACGGAGTTGGTAACAGATTGTCGCTTCGCTACCTGTCCTACAATGCGCTCGTTGCTATCTTTGACAAATGCAACAATACTCGGTGTGGTGCGTCCACCCTCAGCGCTGGAGATGACAACGGGTTTACCACCCTCTAAAACCGAAACACAACTGTTTGTCGTACCAAGGTCGATCCCAATTACTTTCGACATAATCGTCAGTTCCGTTACAAAGCTTTTTTAAAAGTCTAGCTTAATGAATTTCTGAATAATGTACCCTAAGAATGCCTTTCAAGATGCAATGGCGATCGCATCTTGAAATATTTAATCTAGCTGGCTTCACTAGATGCATTTTCGGGAGCATTATCTGCGGATGCTGGATTGCCATCACCGCCAATTTTGCCCGAAGAAACTTTGACGAGAGCATGACGCAAAACGCGATCGTCGCTGACTAAATATCCAGGACGTAACTCTTCAGTAATTAATCCCTCTTCGTAGTCAGGGGATGGCTCCTGCATGATAGCTTCGTGGAAATTGGGATCGAAATCTTGTCCGATACATTCCATTCTTGCCACACCAGTTTCCTTGAGGCACTTAAGCAATTGCTTATATACCGACTGGTAACTTTTATGAATTGAGGCTTCACCGTCAGTCTTAGGTGAAATCTGCAACTGTGCGCGCTCGAAATCATCGACTACAGGCAAGATTTTCTTGAGAATTTTACCTGTAATCGTGCCTTCTTGCTCTTCTTTATCGCGCTCTGTGCGCTTACGAAAATTCTCGAAGTCAGCGTATAGCCGCAAGTACTGTTGCTTGCGATCGTCTAGTTGCTCTCTTAGAGATGTTGATTCGGCAATTAGGTTATTAATTTTTTCTAGCGTGGCTGCTGCCGCCGCATTTGCTTTGCTTGCTTCAGACTTTGTTTCGCTAGCTGCCGCAGAAGCAGGACTAACTTCTGTTTGAGATACTTCGGGACTTGAGTTTTGATTTAACTCTTCGGTTGCCAGTTGTTGCAGCCGTGACTCAAGAACCTCATCATCTTCATCAATGAGGTCATCAGAATTTAGTTGGTTTTCTTCTTCGATCATTACGGTGATACTCTTTTAGCGCTTTTTAGACTAGCAGTAAATTGCTAAGAGTTAAAATTTAAGTGTCAATTCTGACGTTTTTTGTCAGTCATTTCGATTTTACTCTTTATCTGAGTCCACGTATAGACCTTAATAATTTTCTCAGCCTAACGTGTTACTTAAGATATTGTTTTTATTTTAGATTTCTAAACTCGTCGGGATGCGATCGCAGTTGAGGCGATTGCCATGCGGTTAATGTATGTAGCCCGTACTGTAAAGCAGCTTTTCCAAAGAAGCAAAAAATTCTTCGCGATCGCTTTCTTGGTAAATTTTTTCAACCTGCTCCCAACCTTCATTAACTTCACCCAACATATACTTATCCGCCAAATAAGCAGATAGTGGGCACTGGTCATCTAAAACGTGATCGACATATTTGCACCTTTTTTGTTGGCATGAAATGGGCATTTCAGAATCCATCCCCCATTAACTGACCAGTGCCAAATGGCGTAGCCATTTTGTGATTTTAAAACCCTTATTGGGTTTGGTTTTCAATTCCCAAAAGTGTAGCTACACTTTTGGGAATTGGTATTAAAAACTAAACCTAAGTAACTGGGCATAAATAACTGGGCATAATTAAAACGCAAAAACCTGTAATGCACGCTGCGCTTGCATTACAGGTTTTTGCGTTTTATATTTATTTGCGCCTAGCTACTTATATACATTTTTTGACATAAGAAGCCAGAAAAAATCGTTTAAAATAAGGTATACCTCAATTATTTTGGTAGCACCTATGGAACTTGCAGCATATATATATGATGCATGGGCGTACGAACAAACCAATCAGGGGGCATCTGATCGCCAACTGCTCATTTCCGTTGAGTTTACCGATGGCGATCGCAATGGGCTTGATTGGAGCTTTGCTGCGATTAGATGGCAAGCCTATGTGCTATCGGCGATCGCCCTTACCAGTCTTGGTGGGTGGGGTTATAACTCTGCGCCTGCATCGGCTTTCATCCTAGAGCCTTCGGTTAATGTAGCCCCTTGGTGCACCAACCTATATCTTTGCGATACAAGTTATATGTTGGAGGTACAGACTTTATTAGCTCAGCGTGGCTTTGCAGTGGGCGATATTGATGGGGTCTATGGCGGTGCTACCAAACAAGCTGTGATTGATTTTCAAAAGACACAACCCAATCTAATTGCCGACGGTATTCCTGGGGAGAAAACCTTGGTCATGCTAAGAAATTCATCACCAACCAACACTGTCCCCCAGAAACAAGTCACACCGACAGAGAAAAATAGTAACACCTCCCAAAATCAGGGTTCGAGCCAAAGTCCCAATCAGACAATTACGATCGTGCGATCGGATACTCCTCAAACGCCTAATTCTCAAACGCCTAATTCCCAGATACCTAATTCTCAAACACCTAATTCCCAGCGTTCAGCGTTAAGCGAGATTGGCAATTTACAGTTATTGCTAAAGCAAAGGGGCTTTTATCAAGGTGAAATTGATGGGCAAATAGGTCAATCCACGACTGAGGCAATCATGAAAGCCCAGCGAGCCTACGCCTTAACCCCAGATGGGTTTGTGGGACCCTTGACGACGCGTTCCTTACTAGCGGGTGGAAATAATGTGCCTCTATCCCAGCCAGCTTTACCGCGATCGCCAACTCCCCAAGAAGTGGTAGATGCTCAATTATTCCTCAAAGAGCGTGGTTTTTATGGGGCTGAACTTAACGGTCAATACGATCTTCGTACCAAGGACAGTATTTTAAAAGCGCAACTTGCCTACGGGCAACCCGCAACTGGCGAATTGAGCCCTGAATTGCTTACAGCGCTAAAGTCTCAAAATAGCTCTCAAAATCAAAATGTTGCCCAATCTGCTCCCAATAGCCCCCAAAGTAATCCAAATGCTCAGTCTAGTGGCAATGTGCCCTTAAAAAATACACAGCAAGCACCTAGCTCCAGTCAAAATGCTCCTGTCCCCGCCGCCAAAAGTTCTAACTCTACCTAATTAACAAATATTCCAAATCTTCCAAATCTTATTTCTAGCTCGACATATTTCTCAGTTTTAAGACTCTCAATCCACAATCTCCAAAAGGTCTAATTATGGAACTTCTAGCTTATATCCAAGAAGAATTTACTTATACCGACGATGCAATCACTAGCGAGATCCCCGAATCTTTTGCTGCATGGTCTAAAAAATTAACGACTAAATCAGCCAAGCTGAGTTTTAGTGTGCTTTTAACGGGTAGTGCTCTACTAGTTGGTTTAGGTTCGACCCTCAATGCTCTAGCTGCCGAAGCACCTTCCTCGGATGTGAAGTACATCCAGTCCCTCCTATCTAAAAATGGCTTCGATCCAGGAGCGATCGATGGAGTTGCTGGATCAACAACTAAAAATGCTATCCTTCGCGCTCAAAAGGCTTACGGGCTTACCCCCGACGGCATTGTGGGTAGTCAAACCATTGCGGCCCTTGAGAATGGAAAAGAAGCAATCGCCCCCAAAGCTGATGTTGCCGATACCACCGTTGCCATTGGCGAAACGAATAGCCGTGGCTCATCAGCGGTGATGAATCTTCAGAAATTGCTTGCTGACCGTGGTTTTTATAATGGTGCTGTCGATGGCATTATGGGATCTCAGACTCGCACTGCGATCGTAGCAGCCCAAAAGGCTTATAATCTCACGCCCGATGGTGTGGCTGGTCCTCAAACCCTAGCTGCTTTAGAAACCGATGGTGGGAGTAAATCTGCCGTAACTCCCATTAGCAGTACTACGACAAAAAGTGATGAAGTCTCTAACGTACAAGCATTGCTAAGTAAGCGTGGTTTTTATAATGGTGCTGTCGATGGCATTATGGGACCACAAACGCGTTTAGCGATCGTGGCTGCTCAGAAAAACTATGGTTTAGCTGCTGATGGCATCGCAGGTTCGCAAACTATTGCTGCTTTAGAATCTGGTAGTAGCACCGTCAATATTGCTAGCAAGAATCCTGAAACTAAATCCGCAGCTACCAATGATAAAGGTAATGATAAAGATGTAGCCGCATTACAAGAGCTATTAGCTAAGCGTGGTTTTTACAATGGCGCGATCGATGGAGTCAAAGGAGCGCAAACTAACGCCGCGATCGCTGCTGCGCAAAAAGCCTATGGCTTGACAACCGATGGTATTGCTGGTGCTCAGACCATTGCCGCATTGCAAAAAGATGCAAGACCTACTGCTCCTAAGGTCAATCCATCGACAAGCAATAATCAAGCAACTAAAACCACACCAGATATCAATGATGGTGGAGTGGCTAACTTACAAAACTTACTGACCGATCGGGGATTTTATAATGGTCCAATTACAGGTTTTCTAGGTTCTCGTACAAAAGAAGCAATTGTTGCCGCTCAAAAAGCCTATGGTTTAACCCCAGATGGTATTGCTGGAGCGAGGACGATCGCAGCTTTAGAATCTGGTGCGCCGAAGAAGCAAGTCTCGGTAAATACCGCTCCGACACCCAGCGTTCGTGTAGAACCTAAGCCCCAAGCTACTCCTCAACCCCAGTTGCAACCACAAATTCGCGTTCAGCCGCAGGCAGCAGCTACCCCTTCGGCTCAAGCAACTCCTCAGCCAACCACCCAAGCTACTCCTGCCCCCACAGCTAATCCTCAAGTAACCCCTCAAGTCCAACCCACAACACCTGCCGCAACTACCGCGCCAACACCCGCCGCTAGCAATACAGGTAATCCTCAAATTACGGAACTACAACGCTTATTAACCCAGAGGGGCTTCTATAATGGGAAGGCTGATGGCGTATTGTCTGCTGAAACTCGTAATGCGATCGTCAGAGCGCAAAACTTTTATACAATTACGCCCGCTGACGGTTCGCCAAGTAATAAACTGATTGATAGTCTGAGTAAAGATACATTTATTTCCGAAGGCAAGTAAGTCAGATGCGGTTTCGTAACCTTGCGATTAATTTGGGTGCGATCGCCCTTTTTGGAGCGATCGCCCTCAGTTTTCAAATCCCCAAATTAAATCAAAGATTGGGCGGACAAACCCTAGAAGAAACTCGTAAAGCAGTTAGAGAAGAAGAAGCAAGGCTGAAATTGATTCGGCAGTTGCCCCCAAGAGGACTGGGGTTTAATAATATGATTGCCAATTTTACATTTTTGCAATTTTTGCAGTACTTTGGCGATGATATTGCGAGAAACAATTTTCAAACTGGATATAGCCTAAGCCCACACTACTTTGAAAATATTATCGAACGCGACCCGCGATTTCTGAGTAGCTATATATATTTGTCAGCTAGCGTATCGATGTTTGCAGGGGTTCCTAGGGAAGCCAACGAAATATACGCGAAGGGACTGCGATCGCTAGATCCCGAACAACAACCCAATGCCTATATAGTTTGGCGATACCGAGCAACCGATCAACTTTTGTTTTTAGGTGATGCTAAAGGAGCAAGAGAATCCTACCTCAAAGCGGCGGAATGGGCAGACAAGGCAAGTTTATCTGGCAAAAAAACGCTCGAAGATCCCAAACTAGCTGCGGAATTTTCCCGCCAATCAGCGCAATGGCTCGAGGAAAAACGCGATCTGACTAAGGCCCAGATTGGCGCTTGGTCACTTGTTTTGCAAAACGCTATGGACAAAAAAACTGTCCAAATCGTTGCCCAAGAACTCGATAAGCTGGGCATGAAAATCGAGATTGTAAATGGCGCACAAACCATAGTCCGTAAATAACGTGAGTTCGGGTTAAGCTGGTAAATTTTAAAAGCCCAAAAGTAAAAGCCGCAAGGCTTTTACTTTTGGGCTTTGAGAAAGGGTTTGTGTAGCAAACCCTCTCTCAAAGCCAGTTTCAAATCATCCCGAACTCACGTTAATTACTGGGCATAATTAATAACAATTCACTGAAGTGAGCCAACGCTTCAGTGAATTAAAAAACAAACCCAGTAAGGTTTTGAGATTCCCAAAATGGCAACGCCATTTTGGGGATTGGTATTATAGCTGTCGCCAAGTGTAATAGGACATAAACCCCAAGAATTGAATGGCGGCGCGAAGCACCGCCATTCAATTCTTGGGGTTAAGTCAAGTGACTGTAGCTATAACTGAGGGAATTTAATTTGGTTGTAGCCATTTCTGAGCGGTTAGACGCTGAATTACACCAAATACCAATAAATCTAAAGGAGCCTTACGCTCATCGATCAAAAACGGCTCGATTGTACTAGGTGATCGCCCAGCATCAGCACAGGAAAAAGCCTTCTGAGCATTAAGATCTGCTTTAGAAAAATAAACTGTAAACTGGCGTAAGCCTTGCGCCCAAGTTCCACGCACTTGAAAATTAGCAAACTCCAACTGCAAATCCGTGACTCCATTTTTACCAAAGGCTTTGGTTAAAGCTGGCAGGTAGTGAATATTGATAAATTCTTCAAAGGGTAACTCCTCGATCGCAGGGGGCTTTTCAGCTTTAGGCTTAGCGGCAGGTTTTACCTTGGGCTCTTCAGAGGTTGGTACGGTTTCAGACATAGTTTTGAAAATATTGCATTGCAAAATAATTGGGAGAGATGAGAGTCAGCAATACCATGCCCACTATTGGGCTTCGGTATTAATAATCTGAGGTAAGCCCATGCTGTAGTTAAGCGATCGGTGATTGAGATTATAGGTAACTTCACCCTCCTGCAATAGCGATCGCACAAAATGCTCTAGATCAGAACCAATCCGTCGCAAATTGTAATCAGTCAGGTCAGCCCCTTTATAGTCAGCCACTAACAGATCGAACTTGCGATACACCTTTTGGAGAGCCGCCTCTGTCCAGTTCAGCTCATTATCAGGATCGACATCTAATGTAAGCATATTCTCGCTGTCGATCAGTTCATCATTCTGCTCTTCAATGATGGCAGCATAAATCTGAATATGACGGGTTGTAGATTTGAGCGGCATAGAGGTTTGTAAATTTGGTGAGTGGGTATCGAAGAACTAACAATAGATTATTGCAAATTTTTAGAGATCCCAAACCAAACAATTTCTCTATACATATGGAAAGAGGAGACGCAATGCATCTCCTCTGTTGGTTTTTTAGCTAGCTAAATATTCCTGCATACGGGCTTTCCGTTTACGGAGATAATCCATCGCTTGGCGTTCTAATTGCCTTACCTGCTCACGACTGAGATCCATGCGCTTACTAATACTAGCGAGGGACATCTCTTGACCATCTTCTAAGCCATAGCGTAACACCATGACTTGGCGCTGCTTTTCAGGCAATTCCTTGAGTAAGCTTTGAATATCGGTGCGTAGAGACTCTCGCTCGACATAGTTATCAGGAGAACGTCCAGTATCTTCTAAAAGCTCAGCAAGCTCAGTATCTTGGTTATCACCAATGCGCAGGTCAAGGGAAATGGGCTGCCGCGATAACGATAAACATTCACGAACTTGATCGGTTTTTATCTTCAACTCATGGGCGATTTCCGCTACAGTGGCAACTCGTCCTAGATCCTGTGACAGTTGACGTTGGGCTTTTTTGATCTTGTTAAGCTTTTCGGTAATATGCACTGGTAAGCGAATTGTTCGCGCTTGCTGAGCGATCGCGCGGGTAATCGCTTGACGAATCCACCAATAGGCATAGGTAGAGAATTTAAAGCCTTTAGTTGGGTCGAATTTATCTACAGCACGTTCTAATCCAAGAGTTCCTTCCTGTACTAAGTCCAGAAGTTCTAAGTTCCGCTTTTGATATTTCTTCGCAACGGAGACAACTAGGCGGAGATTCGCCTCAATCATTTTGCGTTTAGCTCTTGTCCCAATCCGAATATTGCTATGCAAAATCTCTGGCTCAAGACCAACCGCTTCCGCCCACTCTTGCTCAGTTGGTAAGCGATCGCTGTTATGGGCAATTTTTTCTTGCACCTCAAACAGTAACATCATCTGCTGCACTTGCTTACCGTACACAATCTCCTCCTCATTGCTGAGTAGAGGGATTTTGCCAATTTCATGCAAATACGTGCGAACCATGTCAGCAGACAGACCGACCTGCTTGTTAGCTTGCCTATCCACTGTCTTTGGTGTGGGTTGGGTCAATGGTTCTTCAGACATATCGCTCCTCAAATTTTTAAACTAAGCGTTTTCAAGAGTGCTTCTCCAAGACTAGAAGTCTGAAACAAAGAAGACCTCATAACTTTAAAATTTAAACCTAATAGCTTAATAGCTAAAAATCATAATCTTTAAGTTTTATAAATTCGGTCTATAAATGCGTCAAATGCTCCAAGGTTGATTTGTATAATACAGGGTTAACCTTTTAATCTCTTGCGTCTGGAGTTACATATTATTACAAATTAACTAAAAAAGTCAAAGGGTGGATATTACTATCTATCTCAAGATTTAGTTGGGTTTTGACTTGAATTTTGGTGCGAATTTTGACTTGAATTTTGACTAAGTATTTACACCTATTAAATTGATCTTTTAAATTGCCTATTAAATTGCTCTTTTAAATTATCAAGTTGCTCACCTAATTGTTATTGATATGACTACAAAGCCTTACCGATAGAAGCCATTCCTAAAATCTAGACATCCTCAAAAGAATCAATCGATAATAAAATTACGTATGTAAGCCCTAGTTTGGATTTAGAAAGTTTCCAAGACTACTATTCTTTAGAGGGATTATTTTTAGAGAGGTTATTTAGATGTCAATTTGGCAGAAAAATGAGAAAGGAAAACTGAATCTCGGATCGCTAAACTTGAATTGTGATGGTTAAGTCACATCCAAAATCAGAACAGTCTTAGCTGATAGAGATGAATGCCATACTTGATTAGACTGACTGCTAGAATGCAAAAGACGAATGTTAGAAACCAGAGGTTCCCTATAATTACTTCTTTAGAATTAACTATAAACTTTTGCTTACGTGTGAATTTCTCAACACCAACACCAAAGTAATTATTCCCTGTGTGGGCTTTTTTTTATCTTTAATTTTGTTTAAGAAAGTTAATTAAGCCGATCCTTACGAGTAATAAATTCTATGGGTGAAGACTAGGATTAATTGTCGCAAAAACTGCATTTGTGCGATCGCATAGACTACTAATCTTTATTGTGAGAGGAAAGTCGCAAAATGCAATCACTCATTTGGATGAAGTCAAACATTAAAACGAACGAGCCCCATCTAGTTACCTTGATGCCATGAAAGTAATCTATCGAGATTTGATTGTGAACTATTTTATAGAGATCAAAATTAGTAGTAGCTACGCAAAATTCTGTAACTACTAACCATAAAATATATAGAAATTCAAGAACTAAGAATAATTAATAACGCTGAAGTCAAAAAGGCATCGTTAACCCACTGGGTAGCAAAGCATCTATAGCTGTCGCCAAGAGCTGTCCCCAAGTGTCCTAAGTAGCTAGGCGCAATTAAATATCAAACCCCAAAACCTGTAGCGCACACGCAGCTTGCGCTACAGGTTTTGATTCTGGGTTTTAATTATGCCCAGCTAATTAACATGAGTTCGGGATAATTTACTTTTGGGATTTTTAAATTTGCTAGCTTAACCCAAACTGAGGTTAATTTAGATTCAAAGATATGAAATGTTTCTAAAATATTAAAGTTTGACTAGTTTGGGAACTTCTGAGGACAATTATTCGATCTGAAAATTAGAATCAGTTAATTAGAATCAGTTTTTAATAGGGTGGGTACTCTATACAAAACTGGGAAAACTGAGAAAAGTAACTAGGATCATTCAACTAGGATTATTCAACAATGATTTTATCTGGGATCAAAAAGATTGCGCTTGGTACAATTACGGTAGCTGCTCTTGCAGGCTCAACGATCTTTGTGCCTTCAGCCTTTGCCCAGTATGGCTTAGGCTTGTCAAAATCCGCAGGTACTGGTGGGGCAACTAGGGGTAATTTACCACAAATAACAATGCTCGTTCCTGAAGATGGGGCAAGGACTGTGGCGGCTCGTCCGACATTTTACTGGTATATTGCACCTCCGACGATCGCCTCCGACAATTCTTCATCTGAATCAGCTATCGTTCCTAATGTTGCGGCTAAAATTCCGTTCAAAATAACTGTATTTTTGCGTGATGGCAATGAAATATCCTCAAAATCAATTTTCACAGCCTTGGGAAAGGGTGAAGATTCAGGGCTATATAAATTAACATTGCCTGAGAATGCTCCCGAACTTGTCAAAGGAAAAATCTATCGATTACAGATTCGTCTAGAATCGCCAAACAATCTAATTAATGTCAGTACCACGATTCGTCGCGATGACGATACAGTGCGGTTAAAAGAAATTGCCTCAGCCCAAAACGATCTGGAAAAGGCAAGGATCTATGTAAAAAATGCATATTGGTATGATGCGATTGATACCTATACCAATTGGTTATCTCAAAATCCTCAAGATGAAGTGGCGCGTGCCGAACGCAATGATTTATTAAAAGTGGGAATGAAGGATAACACTGCTTTTAGCAAAGAAAGACAGAGCAGTTTAACGACGTTGATACATACGCTGGAAGAGACCCAAAAGGCGATCGCTATTGTCTTGTATCCTAAAATTCTGCAATAAGTGAATAAGTAGTTGGGCATAATTAAAACCCAGCCCCAAAAGCCATAACGCACGCGCAGCGTACGCTACGGCTTTTGTTCTTTTATATTTGATTGCACCTAGATACTTAGTACTAATTCACAAAAGTGTTGTCACACTTTTGTGAATTAAAAACTAAACCTAGTAAGGGTTTTCAAGTTAAGAAATGGCTAGCCATTTCTTAACTTGAAATTAGATCATTTAGATGTTAAGTCGCTAGGCGCAATTAAATATAAAACCTAGAATCAAAACCTGTAGCGCACGCGCCGCGTGCGCTACAGGTTTTGATTCTAGGTTTTAATTATGCCCATCGCTATAACGCCAGTCAAAATGATATGATGTGCCAAAAGTCCTACTGTTTAAGCATTGTTTAAACAATATTCAAGGTTGTTGAGATCGTTAAGGCAGGCAAAGCTATGGCAGATAATTCAGGTAATTTTTGGGGAGGCTTTCTCTTCGGGGCTGCCATAGGCGGCGTAGTTGGAGCATTGGTGGCAATTAAACTCAGTGAGCCAGAAGATGAGATGCTGAATCGCCAATCCGATGGCGAGAGAATCCTAGACAAGCCTCAGACTTCTAGCGAATTTGCCCGTCGCAACCTCGAAAAGAAAATTGCCCAATTGAATGCAGCGATCGACTCAGTTAGCCAAGAATTGGCTACGGCTGAAGGGAAAAATGGTCGCAAGCAAACATCGCTTGAATCATTGCGAGATATAAATGGCGATGATAAGTAACGATCGTAATCCTGATTTCTGCTCTATTCAGTAGAATAATGGTAGCTATTTTTATATTCATTACTAATTCATTCTCATTGTTCTACATCCCCACCTACAACCTCACCACATCCTATGGCAGTTATTATTAGTTCAGTCAGCACTTTTATCTCGATCTACCTAGGCTTACTGTTTATTCGGGTGTTGCTAACTTGGTTTCCCAATATTGATTGGTACAACCAGCCCTTTGCCGCCCTTAGTCAGATTACCGATCCCTACCTCAATATATTTCGCTCGATTATCCCGCCACTTGGGGGCATGGATTTTTCGCCAATGTTGGCTTTTCTGGCACTCAGTTTTCTTCAAAGAGCCCTTGCGCCTTTAGCAACAAGCGCGAGTATGGGCTTTTAATGTAAGCTTTAAATAAAGCTTGTTTATGCTGGGTTCACGTTAGGAAATATACATGACGGGTTTGTTAGATTTGAGTGGGAAAACCGCTCTTGTGACTGGGATTGCCAACAATCGTTCGATCGCTTGGGGTATTGCCCAGAAGTTACATCAGGCTGGTGCTAAGCTCGGTATCACCTATTTACCAGACGATCGTGATCGCAATAAAGGTAAAGTTGCCGAGTTGACCGAGCCCTTAGCACCAGACTTCTTGTTACCTTGCAATGTTCAGGATGATGCTCAGGTTGACGATCTTTTTACCGCCGTTGCCGAAAAATGGGAAAAAATTGATATTCTGGTGCATTGTCTGGCATTTGCAAATAAAGAAGATTTATCTGGAAGTTTTACCGATATATCCCGTGCGGGATTTCAGTTAGCTTTGGATGTAAGCGCTTATTCCTTAATCCACCTATGCCGCGCCGCCAGACCTTTAATGAAAAATGGTGGTAGCGTAATCACCCTCACCTACATTGGCGGTGTCAAGGTTATTCCTAATTATAATGTGATGGGAATAGCCAAAGCAGCTCTGGAAATGAATGTGCGTTATTTAGCTTCAGATATGGGACCTGACAATATTCGGGTCAACGGCATCTCTTCGGGCACAATTCGCACGCTTGCTTCTTCGGCGATCGGTGATATTCACAAAATGTTACATCATTATGAAGAAAGTTCCCCTTTACGTCGCCTCGTTACAACGGAAGATGTGGGCAATGCCGCAGCTTTTTTGGGTAGCGATTTATCCAGTGCCATAACTGGGCAAATTATCTATGTAGATTCTGGCTATGAGGTTATGGGTGTTTAATTCCCCGTAACTTTAGTAGCTAACAATGGCGATCGCTCATCTCTTGCTTACAAGATTCAGTCTTTTAAAAAATTCCCATGCAAACGGATATCTTCAAAGAGCTTTTTCCATTATTTGACGCTGCTAGCGCTGAAACTTTGGAATGGCTCCTCGCTGAAGCAGTAGAACGCGACTATCCTTCAGGAAGGGCTGTGCTAATGGAGGATGCTTGGGGCAATGCTGTATATTTCATTCTTTCAGGCTGGTTAAAGGTTAGATTCTTAAGAAGTCAGGATGCGACAACACTAGCGATACTTGGCAACGGCGACTTTTTTGGAGAAATGGCGATTTTAGATGAATCACCTCGCTCTACGGATGTAGTCGCTTTTACGCCCGTGCGCGTTCTGAGTATTCCCGCCCAGAAGTTTATTCAGTTTCTGTTCAAAGATCCACAATTGCATCATCGGATGTTGCAATTAATGGTACGCCGACTACGCAAAACTAATCAGCGTACCCAATTGCGCCAGCAAGTGCCTGCGGTCAGAATTGCTACGGTTTTGACTGGATTAGCTGATGCTTATGGGAATAAGAATGAGTCGGGAATTGATATTTTCAATATTCCTGTGCAAGATATTGCTGATTTATCTGAAGTTAGCCCTGAAGATACGACTAAAGTATTGGATAAACTCAAGGAAAAGGGTTGGATCGTAGTCGATCCTAAGCGACAGGTAATGAGTATCGCCAATGAAAAACAAATGTCGCAGTTAGCTACTTTTCGTTAAAATCTACAGATTGCCTTGCGATCGCTTTTTTCTTTTTAAAGCCGCAAACCCTTTATCAAAGTTAAAAAGTAAAAGCCTTGCGTAGCAAGGCTTTTACTTTTTAACTTTTAAAATTTGCCAGCTTAACCCGAACTGACGTTCATTTACTGGAGTTTAGACTAAAAAAGGAAAAAAAGGCAGAGTAAAAGAGATACAAACTGCCTAAAGTAGATGAAA
>NZ_ALWB01000009.1 GCF_000332215.1 Pseudanabaena biceps PCC 7429 | reverse complement strand
CTGAAACCTCAACAATGCTAACCAGTTGGAAGAAGCAAGAGGACTTGCAATTTCTTAATGAAGTTAGCAGTGTGCCGTTACAGCAAGGGCTAAGACATTTACAATCCACGTTTACTAATTTCTTCGCAGGACGGGCAAAATATCCCAACTTCAAGAAAAAACATCACGGTGGGAGTGCTGAGTTTACCAAGGCTGCTTTCAAGTGGAAAGATGGCAAAGTATTTTTGGCTAAATGTTCTCAACCTTTGGATATCCGTTGGAGTCGTGAACTTCCTGAAAGTGCAGAGCCATCAACAATTACGGTGAAACTCTCGCCCTCTGGACGGTGGACTGTATCTTTGCTAGTTGATGTCGTAATCGAAACATTACCTGAATCTCCTAATCAAATTGGCTTGGATTTGGGCATTACTAGCCTGATGGCTTTAAGTAATGGCGAAAAGATTGCCAATCCTAAAACATTCAAAGCTAAGCGCCGTAAATTGCGTAAAGTACAGAAAGCGCTTAGCAGGAAAAAGAAAGGATCTAATAATCGCCACAAAGCTAGATTGAAGGTCGCTAAAGTTCATGCAGCAATTAGCGATGCTCGGCTTGATTTCCTTCACAAGTTGACAACTCGACTGGTTCGTGAAAACCAAGTGATTGCAGTCGAAGATTTGTCTGTGAAGAATATGGTCAAAAATAGAAAACTCGCTCTCTCGATTAGTGATGCTAGTTGGGGTGAAACAGTCAGGCAACTGGAATATAAGTGCAACTGGTATGGTCGTACTTTTGTCAAAATTGATCGTTGGTTTCCTAGCTCTAAAAGGTGTGGAGATTGCGGTTATGTTGTGGATAAGTTGCCTTTAAATGTCAGAGAGTGGGATTGTCCTAAGTGCAGTACGCATCACGATAGAGATGTAAATGCTGCAAAAAATATTCTTGCCGCAGGGCTTGCGGTTAATGTCTGTGGAGCGACTGTAAGACCTGAAGAGAGCAAATCTCGGAAGGCTGGTGCTATGAAGCAGAAACCTAAGTCGTGAGTCTTAGGAATCCCTGTCACTTCAGTGCGGGGTGGATGTCAATAGTGATTAGCTTAACTTACAGCGCTTTGCGCTCAAACCCAAACCAAGGAAATTTTTGAAAGCGTTGCTTTGCAACGCTTTCAAAAATTTCCTTGTGGTTCGTTTGATCGGTAATTGCTGTAAGAAATGGCGTAGCCATTTCTTAACTTGGTATTAAACGTTAAATTAAGAGGCTTGTCGTCACGGTTTTGTGAAAATTTAGTTTTGCGGCTTCTCCACTTGCCCTAATGGCGCTTATGATTACAGTCAATGATGCAATTTCATCTTGAAAATGATTGGCAAAGTAATTAGCGGCAGATACCAAATTATCCAAAACCTTGGAGGCGGAGGTTTTGGGCAAACTTTTTTGGCGGAGGATTTGCAATTGCCAGATCATCATAAATGCGTGGTTAAAAAGCTAAGTCCGACATCCAACGATGCTTTTGTTGTCAAAATCGCTAGTCGGCTCTTTGAAACGGAGGCGAGGGTTTTACATCAACTTGGTAGTCATGATCGCATTCCCCGTTTGCTAGCACACTTTGAAGAGGATAGTGAATTTTATCTAGTCCAAGAGTTAATTGAAGGGGATGACTTGACCCAAGAACTGATCGCCAAAGATCGCACAGTTGATGGCTATCCCGTAGGACGAATGAAAGAGACCCAGACGATCGCCTTTTTGATGGACATATTAGAAACTCTTGATTTTGTGCATCAGCAGGGGGCAATTCATCGGGATATTAAACCTGCAAATTTAATGCGTCGCCATGGCGATGGCAAAATCGTATTGATTGATTTTGGCGCAGTTAAACAAGTAGGTACAGCAACAGCTATTGGCTCTACGGTTGCGATCGGGACTGATGGTTATATGCCCAACGAGCAGGCGATCGGGAAGCCTAGACCCTGTAGCGATCTCTATGCCGTAGGCGCGATCGCCATTCAAGGACTGACAGGGCTTGCGCCCAATCTCCTATCTGAAAATCTGGAAACAGGAGAATTAGCTTGGCGCAACGCTCCAGCCCATGCTGCTTTTAAATATCGTGCAGTGGTTAGCGATGGATTGGCAAGGATCATCGATAAGTTAGTTAAATACGATTTTCGCGATCGCTATCAGTCTGCCGAAGCGGTATTGACAGATTTACGCAAATTAGATTCAGCGATCGCGCCCACACTCGTATCTAATACCAAGCAGACGAATTTTCAAGAAATAACTTCATCCTTTGAGGCGCATGACAATGTGGCAACTAAGTTCTCGCCACTGAAATCGCCAAGGGATTATTTCCCAATCAATCGTAGAAAAAACCAATTGGTAGCGATCGCCCTAGGAATTGTCTCGGCGATCGCCCTTGTGGGGACAGTGATGTTTTTGCGTCCATCTTCCGTAATCAACAACAATGTGAATGTCAGTTCGCCCAATTTTAAATATCTATTCCTATCTGAACGCCCGATTGAGATCCAAGATGTAGCAGGCAAAAGTGAGTACGAATTGGATATCATGCGCAATGAAATATTTGCCAGATACGGTCGCCGTTTTCAAGATCCTGAATTGCAAGCTTATTTTAATAAGCAGCCTTGGTATAAACCCATCTACGAACCCGATCGATTTCCTGAAGGTTTACTCACTTCCATCGAGCAGCAAAATGTTGATTACCTGCTTAACTTTCAAGTTCGTTCTGCTCAAAAAACTAGTAATGCGAATACCTGCGATTACACTAAGCGGGTAATTTCCGATCCCAATCCGCCAATCAACGTCCGCCAAGGAGGAGGTGTGGACTATGCGATCGTGGGTAAACTGAATAATGGTACGCAGATTACGGTGACAGGTGAAAAACAGGGTTGGTTGCAAATTTCTGACCCGATCGCAGGTTGGGTTGCGGCGAATCGGACAAAGCCAATATGCCTCTAAATTTAGCCTTTTAAATTTAGCCTTTTAAATTTAAAAGGCTAAATTTAGCCTTTATGTACGACCCTGAAGAACGAATCACGGTAAAATTCAATCTATAGCAATGCTTTGCGCGAACCTAAAATATCGCTTAAAACCTTGATTAAAATCTCACTTATTGGATTGATGCTGTGACGACTGAAATTTCTGATTGGAGCGATCTAGAAGCCGAACTCCAAGAAACTAAAGCCCTATTAGAAGAAGTCGAACAGCGTTTTTTGCAGGTTCGTCGCGATGCGCTCCTACAACAGGAACTGAAAACAGAACGCGAACAGATTCGATCGCAAATTGATAATATTGCGGATGCGCGTCCCCAAAAAAATAATTCTCATAAATCAAAACTTGGGCGTATACCCGATCACAAACATGGTCGAGTGCCTGCGAATAACGCCAATAACTATGCCAATCTCTCGAAGGACGAACTTTTGAAACAACTTCAAGAAGTAGGCGATCGCCTCGAGCAAGTGGAGGCAAATCTAGAAAGTCGCTTGCTCTCTTGGAGCAGTTTTCGCGAACCCTTTTGGCAGATCGTCCGTTTTGGGGGACTCGGCATCATCATTGGCATAGTTTTACGCAGTTGTGCCTCTTAAGTAGTTAACCCAGAAGAGAATACCGTCTGCGGAGCAGATGGTATTCTCTTCTGGGTTTTAAGTTTACTTATGCTTAGCTACTATAGCTACCGCCAGTTTTGTTAGAACACAATTAAAACCCAAAATAGTGTTGCCGCGCAGAGCGCGGCAACACTATTTTTTATGTCCTGATACAGTCGATGGCAACTATAAAAACAAAATACTTTGAACCTTTTGAAAGTGAATTCTGTCAAAACCCCTGTACAGATAATTAAGCCTTCTACAAAAGGGGAAAACCAAATGTTTCTTAACATCAAAAAGTTGGCAGCGATCGCTTGTGTAAGTATGGCGGTTGGAGTAGCTACAATTCCTAGCATTGTCTCGGCTCAAAATTCTTCTCAACCTAGCAGCACCGAAACCCGTAAACCTCATAATGGTAATGGCTGGAAGAAGTTGAACTTGACAGATGCTCAAAAAGCTCAAATGAAAACTATTCGTGAGAATGCGAAGACTCAAACCGATGCCGTATTGACTCCCGAACAACGCGACATCCTCCAAAAATCACACCAGTCTGGTGATCATAAGGGGGTATGGAAGTCGCTGAATCTCACTGATGCGCAAAAGCAACAACTGAAGACGATCAGGGAAAATACTCAAGCGCAAATGAAGAGTGTCTTGACTCCCGAACAGCAACAACAAGTTAGTCAGATGAAAAAACGTTAATTCTTACAATAAGGAACTTGCTATAAGTAGCTAGAGAGCGTACCACCCGCGTAGCGGGCGGTACGCTCTCTAGCTACTTAATCCAAAGATGAGTGGCGGCGCGCCACTCATCTTTGGGGTTTTGACTATCTCTTATACCAATTCACGAAAGTGTGACAACGCTTTTGTGAATTGGTATTACTCCTCTTGGGGAACTTCTTTCCATAAATTGGACATTTCGCGAATACTAGAAAAGGTTCCATTTCCTAAAATTAAATGATCCAAGAGTGGAATACTTAACATTCTTGCCGCTTCAAGCAGTTGGCGAGTAAGTTTTATGTCCTCAGTACTGGGATTTGTATTTCCCGAAGGATGGTTATGGGCAACGATTAGCCTGACCGCACCACTCTTTAAAACTTCCCGAAAGATATCGCGGGGATGGGCGAGGGTTTCGGTCGCTGTACCAATCGTGATCACCCTCTGGGCAATAATGCGATTTTTACTATCTAGCATCACTACAGCAAGACGCTCTTGGGTTTGCCACATGAGGTCTTGACTGAGAGCAGCAGCAGCGATCGCAGGATCAGTAACTTCAGTCAGATCGGGCGGTTTAGCATAGAGCGCTCTTTTACCTAACTCGATCGCCGCCAAAATAGCCGTTGCCTTTGCGGGACCAACTCCTTCAATTTGCATCAATTCCTGTGGCGAGATATTTTGTAATGCAGCAACAGGATCGCTGGTGCGGTCTTTACCAATGGTTTGCAAAATTAACTGCCCCAGCCCCACAGCAGAGAGTTTGCCTGCCCCCTGTCCCGTCCCCAGCAAAATAGCAATTAATTCGGCATTAGATAAACTGCGAACTCCTTGACTGAGTAATCTCTCCCTTGGGCGATCACTCTCAGCCATATCTACAATTCGCAGAGAATAAGTCATTTTAAGAATCCCAGAAATAAGCACATAGATATTCTGTAAGCATCGCATTGGATAAACCTATGCGCTGAGCATCCACATTAGAAATTTGGGTTTGCAGAATGGTTTGACACTGAGGTACAAACTTTTGCTTTTCTGGTGCTTTTGCCTTCAATTTTTTCAACTGACTTACGGTTGCAGGATTGACATTATTTGCCAAAGATTCAGCCCTTTGTTGTGTTTCCGCCCATTTACTAATTTGCGTTAGCTCGTTGCGATAGGTCTTGAGGCGTTTTTGCGCATCGGGATAGAGAATAGAGTCGGTGGGAATCTCTTCCAACATCTTGATCGCTTGCTGCCGCTTCTCTTGGGCTGATTTCCAAACGGTAAATTTATGGGGTGGATTTTGGGTCGATTTCGCTGCATCAATAGTGATGTTTTTGGCAGATTCTAATTTTTTATTGGCATCCTGTTCGATATTTATCCTGCGATCAAAATCCGCTAGTTTGGGACGTAAGGTGGTTAACTCAGCTTGAGCATCTGCGTATAAAGAAGCTGGGCGATCGGGAATATTTTCTAACTGGGAAACTATACTTTGCAGATTATTGCGAGTTTCAGCAAGGGTTTCTAGTTTAGAGATCTTTTTAGGATTGACATCTTGATTGCTAAAGTTGCGCGCATTGGCTAAGAACTGCTGCTGATTAGAGCGCTCCCACACTAACCAACAACAGAGCCCCAGTACAGTGACCGCCGCTAAGGCAAAAGCACCCGAAAAGAGTAAGGATTTATTGCGCGGATAGGCGGTTTTAACGGGTTCAATCGCTGTCTCAACCTCCGAGACAACTTTTTTAGGGATGCGTTTGGTCGGTGGCAGTGGTGGTGGCAGTGGCATGGGTAAGGATGCAGGAACCGCCACCGTAGGCATATCTAGGCTAAAGTCTTCATCGTCGAGCAAGTCATTTTTCTGTTCTAGAGGCGATCGCTCTTGGCGCTCTTGGCGTTCTTGGCGTTCTTGACTACTTGTGCCACTACTTAGATCGAAAGGCTCGGTTTCAAAGGACTCCAACTCAAATTCATCTTTGGGGATACCCTCCAGCTTAAAGGCTTGCAGATCGAGATTGTCAAAGTCAAAGTCCCCATTACTAGCTCTCACGGTTTCATGGCGCTCAAAACCGTTATTGCCGTTATTGCCATTATTGCCATTATTGGCTGAGGTTTTAAGATCCTGATCGATACTGCTCTTAAAACTGCTTAGCTCATCCGCAAGCTCTGTTTCCAGATTTTTATGCTGAATCTCAGTTTCTTCCCCATCATCAGGAAATACCAGACTACCAAGCTCACTGATACTATCAAAATCTTCTAGTTCATCGGGATCGAGTTCAATTAATGGCAAAGGTGGTTTAATATCGCCAGTTCTTTGCCACTCAGGATGTTTTGCCCCAGCTAGCCTGCCATAGACAATTAAGCTATCCGCGCCATCAATTGGCAATCTATCAATGCGGCGTTTCACAATATCATAGAGGGATGCATAGTCAAGATCGTCCCCCTCAGATCTGGTAATCAAAACGTGTAACTGAGATTCCTTGCGGCGGATTTGGGTTTTTACCTTATAGTTTTGAAGGTCTTCTTGTAGAGCACTGACAATGCTAGCCTCGTCCATCTTGAGATCCTCATCCTTGCGTTTCGATCGCACATATTAAACGAAAAGTCTGACAAATGACTACAAAAAGATGAACTTTTTGCTTCAAATTTATAATATATCTCGACGCTGGTGGACAGAGTTTTCATTGCAAACAAAACTAATGGCGCTAATTACGTTACTAGTTTCTTTGCTCATGAGTGCTGTCACCTTTTGGGCAGTTAACGACATTCAGACTGATGCGCGACTTAATGATACGCGCTTTGGCAAAGATTTAGGGTTGTTACTTGCGGCTAATGTTGCGCCCTTAGTTGCCAAAAACGATCTCGAAGAAGTGACCCGTCTTTCTAAAGAATTTTACGATAGTAGCTCCAGCATTCGCTATATTCTCTATGCCGATCCTGATGGAGAAATATTTTATGGTATTCCCTTTAATTCTAACGAGGTCAAAAATTCTTTAAGCATCAGAAGACGTATTCAGTTACCCGAAGATCCGATGATGCGTCCCGATCGCCCTTTAGTGAGACAACATATCACACCGCAGGGTGAAGTCACCGATATTTTCGTCAATTTACAGCATGGCGGCAAGGCTTTAGGCATTATCGCGATCGGCATTAATCCCAATCCTACGGCAGTTGCCTCATCGAGCCTGACTCTAGATGTGACCACGGCAGTATTTGTCTCGATCTGGGCTATGGTAATTTTGGGTGCGGCTTCAAATTCGGTAACCATTACCCGACCGCTGCGGGAATTGGTCGCGGGGGTACAAAATATTGCTAAGGGGAATTTCAAACAAAGAATCGATTTGCCTTTTGGCGGAGAATTGGGGGAATTAATTCGCAGTTTTAATGATATGGCTCAGCGCCTCAAAACCTATGAGGAGCAGAATATTGAGGAGTTAACCGCCGAAAAAGCAAAGCTCGAAACCTTAGTTTCCACGATCGCGGATGGCGCATTGTTACTTGACTCGGATATGCGGATTGTCCTTGCTAATCCTGCGGCAATCAAAATCATGGGGTGGGAACAGGATTTAGAAAAAAATAATTGGCAAGGTAAAAGCATTCTCAATATTTTGCCCGATCGCCTCAGTGCCGATCTGGGGAGATCGCTAATGCAGATTGCGACGGGTGATCGTGAAGGGGGTGAATTTCGGATCATGGCTTCTGGGGAAAAAGATTCGGTGCTTGCCCATGCCTTTAGAATCTGGATTACGAGCGTTTTAAGTTCCAGCAATGCTATTAAAGGAATCGCGATCACGATTCAGGACATCACCCGCGAAGTGGAGTTAAATGCAGCTCAGAGCCGTTTTATTAGCAATGTCAGCCATGAATTACGCACGCCCTTATTTAACATCAAGTCCTTTATCGAAACTCTGCATGAATATGGCGATGAGTTAAGCGACGATCAGAAAAAAGAATTTCTCGGTACGGCAAATAGCGAAACCGATCGCCTTACTCGCCTTGTTAATGATGTGTTGGATTTATCGCGCTTAGAGTCTGGACGGCAATACCATTTCACGGCGATAGACCTCTCGGAAACCGTAGAACAAACGGTACGCACTTACAAACTGAATGCTTCCTCTAAGGGAATCGATCTGATCTATGAAATTGCCCCCAATTTAGAAAGAATCTGGGGCAATTACGATTTAATTTTGCAGGTTTTATCGAATCTGGTGGGTAATGCCCTGAAATTTACGGATATGGGCGGTAAAGTGATCATTCGCATCTATCCTTGGCAAGACCAAACCACTACTCAGCCCCATCGTACGGTCAACTATGTGCGGGTAGAGGTGGAGGATACAGGCTATGGCATCCCTGCGGAGGACTGCGATCGCATTTTTGATCGTTTTTATCGCGTTGAGGATAAGGTGCATACCCTTGAAGGCACTGGTTTGGGGCTATCGATCGTCCGTAATATTGTCGAAAAGCATCACAGTGTAATTAATATCAAGAGCGAAGTTGGTGTTGGTACGACCTTCTGGTTTGACCTCAGTGTCTATCAAGATCGCTGTGAGTTACCTGTAACGGCAGCGATCGCGGCTCCCGTCCAAGCGATGACGATTTAGGAATTATGACTAAATGTTATTTTAGGGTTGTTTTAGGAGATTAAGTCGATGATTGCTCAAGCAAAGCTAATTCCAGAAGTAAGCCAAGAAGATCATCAAATCATTATGTCTGCTGATGAGTACCTTGTTTGGGAAAGTCAGCAAGAAGAAAAATATGAATATGAAAACGGTAAAATCATTGCGATGACAGGCGGCACAGTCCCTCACAGCCAAATTCCTGCCAATTTAGCAGCCTTGTTCATACCGCATCTGCGAGGAAAAGGATGCAAAGTATCGGTCAGTGAGGCCAAAGTTCTTGTTAGATCTCGAAAATATTATTATCCTGATGTGGTCGTGTCCTGTGACAATCGCGATCGCTTCTCCCGTGATTTTTTGCAATATCCTGTGCTGATTGCGGAAGTTTTATCTCCTACTACCGAAGCACGCGATCGCGGTATTAAGCAGCAAAGTTATATGGCGATCGATACGCTGCAAGCCTATATCCTGATCGACTCAGAGCGTCCTATTGTCGAAGTTTATCAAAGACATAGCGATCGTGCTTGGGAATATCAGTCTATAGCGATCGAGCAGACAACTTTTGAGCAAGATGATCCTCTTATTCATATAACTAGCATCGATCTCCAATTCCCTTTATCTGCCCTCTACGAAAATGTTGATTTTCTTGATAGCTCGCAACTGTAGGGTAGATATATTGTTAGTTAATCAAAATTGCGCTGCTCCAGTTCAGGCGATGTCTGTTTAGTGGTGTCGCTGCTGCCACAGCAATTATCTCTGGGTTAGCATTAGATCATGAAGTAATTCAAAGGTTACTCAGGAGTGAGATCATGGAAGAATCAGTTGTCTATCAAGAAATTTTGCGCGAAGGTTTGGCGAAAGGAGAAGCTAAGGGCAAGGTTGAAGCAACTAACCAAATTGCGCTAAATATGTTGCGTTCCAATATGTCTCCAGATTTAGTAGCTCAGGTAACTGGGCTAACCCTAAAACAAATCCAAAAACTCCAAAAAATCTCTACAAAGCAGTCTCGGACAAAAAAATCACCTTAATTAAGATAATTAACTCACGCCACTATATAAACACTTAGTAAAATCATGAACGATATAAAAGCTATTGAATCTGCAATCGGATTAACATTTCTCGATAAAAATTTACTTTGGCAATCACTAACTCATACAACTTATGCACGATTTATTGGTACTCCTGAAGCTCATAACGGATGTTTAGCGATTTTGGGAGATACTTTGCTTGACTTAATTGTGGTTGAGCATCTCTATAAAATTTATGGCAACCAGCATGGCAAGCAATTTATTTCTGATGAACGGGATAAATTGGTAAATAAGGATGAAAATCTAAACTTATTTTCAGAAAAGATTTGTCTCAATAAACTTGTCAGGGCTAAAAAGACCAATGATCTAATTAGCTCAGAAGATATTATCCGCTCTTTTAAAGCATTGTTAGCTGCAATCTATTTGGATCAAGGATTAGGTATAGCCCAAAATTGGTTTATAAATCAATTTCTCTCGCATCTAGACTCAGATAGAAGTAAGACTATAGAGAATAAACTATCAATAGTTGATATAGCAGTTATTGAAAAGGCAATCTCGCATGAATTTTGCAATGAAGCATTCCTTCAAACAGCAATTACAGAGCGTTCTTATGCCGTGCGCTGGAAAAATGCTGGTGACCATAATGAAGGTTTGGCACTTTTAGGAGATTCTTTGTTAGATTTCATTGTTCTCGAATACCTCTACAACCTCAAAGGTAAATATGGGAAAGGTAAGTTGTCGAGTAATCGAGACAAGTTGGTGAAGGATAACACACTAGAATTTATTGCTAACAGATTGGGCTTAGCACGCTTTATTCGCCACGATGGAATGTTGGGGACTAAAAATTTGACGGATGGGTTAGAAGCTATATTAGGGGCAATATATCTTGATGGGGGACTGAATGTTTCAAGAGATTGGCTCTTTAGGCAGATCCCAAAAGAAATCATTACTCAGATAGAAAATCAGTTTTGCCAAGATGAATCTATGTCGCAGTTTTTACCTGCAAATATTTTCAGTACAGATTCTTTAATTTCATCAATAGACATAAGCTATAGCAAACTTAATGATTTATTGAGCAAGGGACAATGGCAAGATGCCGATCTAGAAACAAAGGAATTGATGTTGCGTGTAGTCGGTGAAGTCAATTATTTGCCGAGCGAATTAATTGATACTTTTCCCTGTGATGATTTAGAAATAATCGATCAACTATGGACACATTATTCAGAGGGAAGGTTTGGTTTCAGTATTCAAGTCAAGATTTTGAAAGAGGTAGAAGAAATTTGGGACAGTTTTGGAGATCGCGTTGGTTGGCGAGTCAATCAAGTTTGGCAATCTAAGAATGACCGCATCTATGACTTGAATGCCCCTAAGGGACATCTTCCCTCAGCAGCCATACGTGCTGCGGGGAAAGGCGCTAAAACTAGGATGCAAGTCTTGAAACGGGCTGAAATATGTAGATTGTAAAAAATTTGACTCGGATCTTTTTGATCCACCACTTTCAAGGTAGAAGTTTGACTTATGCTAATTCAAAAAATTATTCAAGAATTGCAAGATATACCAGAAGAAAAACTTGCTGAAATTTATGACTTAATACATTACTTTCGACTAGGTTTAAATAAAGAGCGATCGCAACCTCGCATCCCCGGTTTATTAACAGGAAAACTTGGCGATGCATTTTTTGAACCATTGCCAGAAGAGGAACTTCAAAAATGGGAATGAGCTATCTAATTGATACTCACATCCTTTTGTGGTGGATTTTTGACGATCCAAAGTTAGATACAAATTGTCGAGATATTATTCGTAATCCAGACAACACAATTATTGTCAGCAGTGTATCGGCTTGGGAGATCGCAACCAAATATCGCATTGGTAAATTACCTGAAGCCAAACAAATTGTCGAGCAGTATTCAGATATTTTGCGTCAAGCCAAATTTGTTGAAATGGCGATCGCCACAAACCATACGCTACGAGCAGGAAGTTTACCAATTAACCACCGAGATCCATTTGATCGGATGATTATTGCTCAGACTGAAATTGAAAACTTACCTGTTATTAGCTATGATGCAGCTTTCTGCACTGGACTGATTCGGGTAATTCCTTCGTAAATCTTGCAACTCTCCAAAATCTATGGCGATCGCCCCAATTCTAAAAGCTGAAAATATCTCGAAATCCTTTGGCGGTATTCATGCCGTAAGTAATGCCCAGATTGAAGTCCCTGCGGGAAGCATCACAGGACTGATTGGTCCCAATGGGGCAGGAAAAACCACATTTTTTGGATTGCTGTCGAACTTCCTCAAGCCCGATCGCGGCACAGTCCAATTTAACGGAATGCCAATTCAAGGCAAGCCTCCCCATGCGATCGCCAAACTCGGTATGATTCGTACCTTTCAAGTGCCGCGAGTCCTGTCGCGATTATCAGTGCTAGAAAATATGTTGCTAGCCGCACAGGATCAAGTGGGGGAAAAGTTTTGGAATACTTGGTTCCAAGGACAAAAAATCGCGATTCAGGAACGGGAAAATCGCGAGAAGGCAAGACATATTCTGGAATCTGTAGGCTTAATTAGGATGGCGGATGACTATGCAGGTTGCTTGTCAGGTGGTCAGCGTAAATTATTGGAGATTGCCCGCGCCTTGATGACCGATCCCAAATTAATCCTGTTGGATGAGCCTGCGGCGGGAGTAAATCCTGCCTTAATCGAAGAGATTTGCAGCTATATCCAAACATGGAATCAAGAGGGAATGAGCTTTTTGATTATCGAACACAATATGGATGTGATTATGTCTCTGTGCGATCGCGTCTGGGTCTTAGCCGAAGGTCACAACCTTGCTGATGGCTCACCCGCCGAAATTCAAACCGATCCTAAAGTTTTAGAGGCATATTTAGGCTCATAGACACGTACAATGTAC
Organism: Pseudanabaena biceps PCC 7429; assembly: GCF_000332215.1. GTDB lineage: Bacteria > Cyanobacteriota > Cyanobacteriia > Pseudanabaenales > Pseudanabaenaceae > Pseudanabaena > Pseudanabaena biceps. The sequence continues at coordinate 36,497 of NZ_ALWB01000009.1, read as the reverse complement.
TGTACATATAATCACTAGGTGACTAGTTATGAATGCAGTTACTTATACCTACGTTCGCAACAATCTTGCAAAAACCTTAGAAAAGGTTTGTGATGATCATGATCCTGTAATTGTGACCCGCCAAAATCAAAATTCGGTGGTGATTATGTCACTTGAGGACTACGAAGCTCTTGCTGAAACAGCTTATTTATTACGTAGCCCCAAAAATGCTCAGAGGTTAATTAGGGCGATCTCTGATCTAGAATCTGGTAAGGGCAAGCAGAGAGAACTTGTCGAATGACGATAACTTTCTCTGATGATGCATGGGAAGACTATCTTTACTGGCAACGTACCGATCCCAAAATCCTCAAACGCATTAATACGTTAATCAAAGAAATTCAACGCACTCCCTACGAAGGCATCGGTAAACCCGAAGCTTTAAAACATAGCTTTGCGGGATATTGGTCAAGACGTATTACTGACGAGCATCGCATTATTTATAAAGTGGAAACTGATTCTTTGCTAGTTGCTCAACTTCGTTATCATTACTGAATTTCATGCAGCTACAATCTTTTAATGTCTTACTACTAGTGCCGACTGGCATTAATGCTGCAATTGGTGGCTATGCAGGAGATGCCTTGCCAGTGGCGAGAGCGATCGCTTCCATTGCCGACCATGTAATTACCCATCCCAATGTACTAAACGGCGCGAGTTTATATTGGTCGATGCCCAATGTTTTATATACCGAAGGCTATGCGCTTGATCGCATGGCAAGGGGGGACTGGGGATTGCGTCCTGTGAGGGCTAATCGCATTGGCGTAATTCTTGATCGCGGCATGGAGTCAGACCTAGAATTGCGTCACCGTCAGGTGATCGCAGCGGCACAGGCAACACTGGGGTTAAATATTACCGATGTAATAGTTACGGATTGCGACCTTGGGGTGGAGCTGCGGTCGGGAGATTCGGGGGCAACATGGGGGACGATCGCCAATCTCGATAGTCTGTTGAGAGCCGCCGACAAATTAATTAAAGTTTCGCAAGTACAGGCGATCGCTGTTGTCGCCAGATTTCCCGACGATCCCGATAGTGAAGCCTTACAAAACTATCGCCAAGGTAAAGGCGTGGATGCCCTCGCAGGAGCCGAAGCTGTCATCAGTCATGCGATCGTTCGCGAATTTGCGATTCCCTGCGCCCATGCGCCTGCCTTGCAACCTTTGCCCCTCGATGCCAGTGTTGCGCCCCGCGCCGCAGCCGAGGAGTTAGGCTATACATTTTTGCCCTGTGTTTTGGTGGGATTGAGTCGCGCTCCCAAGATTATTCGCGATCGCACTTGGCTTAAACCTGAAGATATTACGGCTGATGATATTAGCGCGATCGTTACGCCCTATAGGGCCTGTGGCGGTGCGGGGCTACTCGCGTTGAATCCGCTTCCTCATGTGCAAACCATCTTTGTTAAGGAAAATCACACAGCCCTAAATGTTACCCCTGAAATGCTCGGTTTGAAGGGAATTACCGTTACAAATTATTGGGAAGCGATCGGGATACTGACCGCCATCAAAGCAGGAATTAATCCCCAAAGTTTGAGGTGATTACCACCCTTAAATTTAATCCCAAGAAGAGAAGGTTGGCGCGAAGCACCAACCTTCTCTTCTTGAGGTTTTATGCTTGCTATAGAAAAAATCAAATCCGAAAAATGAAAAACATAGATGCGGTACGAAGTACCACATCTATGTTTTTGACAGCAATTTTCGATCAAAAGAACCACAAGAAGCTGTTTGAAAGTGTTGCAAAGCAACACTTTCAAACAGCTTCTTGGTTTGGATTCGATCGCCAAGCGCTGTAATTTTTATGTCCTAAAAATCAAAGTAGATAAAGGGGAGTTTGTTATCAGGGCTGAGAATGCTAACGAGAAACAGGCTAACGGGAACTAGAAATAATTTTACTTGCCAATGTAATTGCCACTTAGAGCGATCGCATCGATAGGCAATTAGCGATAAAAACACGATCCCCCCCATTAATAGCGAGATCTGCCCCACCGTAATCCCAAGGGACTCCACGTAGATTTTTACCCCAAACTGAGGATCGCTTTGATAGCCCCAGAGCCTTTGTAAAAACATATTTGTATCCGCTAAGTTGGGTAAACGAAAAGGAATCCATCCCAAAAAGACGACCAACTGTGTAATTGCGATCGCCAGAATTTGCATGGGCAATGGCTTCCAAATTTTATTTAAGCCCTCAAATACCGAGCAAACCTCCATCCAGAGACGATGTAACACTAGCGCCGCCCCATGCCAAAGCCCCCAAATAATAAAGCCCCAGTTTGCGCCATGCCAGATCCCGACCACTAACATAATAATCATCAAGTTGAGGCAAGTGCGCCATAGCCCACCCCTAGAACCGCCAAGAGGAATATAGAGATAATTTCGCATCCATGCGCCGAGGGTCATATGCCAACGTCGCCAAAAGTCGGAAATACTTGCCGAAAAATAGGGGAAATCGAAATTTTGCGGCAGCTTGAAGCCTAATAACAACGCACTACCCCTCGCCATATCGATATAGCCACTAAAGTCGCAGTAAATCTGAATCCCATAGGCAAATAGGGCAAGCCAGAGATCGACGCTACCAGCGCGTTCTGTATTGCGAAAGGTAAGATCAACCAGTCTCGCCATATTGTCAGCAACGATGCCTTTTTTGACAGCGCCACAGGTAAAGAGCCAAACTCCTTCGACGATATCGAGTAAAACGGGGCGCGATCGCGTGACAAGTTGAGGCGCAAATTCTTGATATCGGGTAATTGGTCCCGACAGCAACTTAGCAAAGAACAACTTGTAAGCAGCAAAGTTCAGAAAATTCTTAGCAGGAGTATTTCCCCGATAGGTATCAATTAGATAGGCGATCAGCTCAAACACAAAAAAGCTGAGGGTAATCGGTGGCACAATGTTTGTCTTTGCCCAGATCGCCAGCGAACTTCCCGCAGGTAAGCCCGTAATATTGCCGATCGCCGTCGCCACAAAAGGAATGTATTTAAATCCAAACAGTAGCAGCACATTAAAAAATATCCCCACAAATAGCAGCCACTGCTTTAGGAATCGATCGCCTTTACGAATTTCTCCGCCCAACCAAAAGTTAATTGCCAGCATTACCAATAACAACCAAACATATTGCCTCTGGATAAATGAATAAAACAATAAACTTGCCGTCAAAATAACTAACAAGCGTGCTTGTACATTTGGTAAGAGCCAATAAATGATCGCCGTAATGATCAGGAACTGAGCATAATCAAGGGAAAGAAAATCCATTTTTGCGCCAGTTACAAACTGAACAAAATGGAGGTAGAGAAAATCCATTGTTAGGAAACTACTTCAGGTTCGGGCAAAACAAGCAGCACCGACGGATTTTCAAGGGATTCAGCATCAATTGGATCGATTGACTTGATCGGAACCCAGCTTGGCAATGTCGGACTCGCTTCTTCTACCTGTAATTGGACACAGGGAATTGTATCTGAAAGTATGGAACTTGCCATCATGCCTGTATGAATCTCAACATGCGCTGAGGCGATCGCCTCAAAGATCAGATTTTGTCCTGGAAACACAACTCGCTCAAAATACCATTGCGGCACATTGGTAATTCTGGCAATTTGAATTTTGCTGGTGGCATTTACATAGGAGCAGACAATCTTTTCGTCGTGTAAATCAGCAGGTAACGGATCAAATATGGACATAGTATTTTTTATATAAAGTTATTTAAGCAAAAATCAACAAGACTTTTGAAGATATAAGCTAACCGTAATTGGTCGCAAACCTAAAAGTATTCTCAATTAACCCAAATAGACCCTGCCGATATGTTTGGAATTAACAAGAAGAATAATCTTGACATTTTGCCCATACATAAAGCTAACACTCAATATGAATTAGCGATTGTAAACACTACTACCAACTAGTAACTAGGCGATCGCCAATTTGATCCCCATCACCTTAACGAGATCCCGACCACAGAACTAGCAATAAAGTGAATATAATTAAGATATGTAAAGACTTAGCGGGTAATGCGCAACGATTTCCAAAGATAAAAATCATCGCAGAAACCTGAAAAATAATAAAACGAAATAAGAAATAATTTAGATTCAGAGATAAAAATTAATGACAGGCATAAATTTTATAAAAAACAATGACACGGAATTTAGGGATCGCAGGGATCATGATGGAGAATCGAAAATACCTCAAGAGTGCGATCGCATTCTCTATATCCGCCTCCCATGCAACCCCATTTTTCCGATTGGCGTAGTTTATTTATCCGATCACATCCATAAGGTCGCCCCTTCGGTGCAGCAAAGCATCTTCGACCTAGGCACCGTGCCCCCGCTGGATTTTTATGCGGCGCTAGATCGCGAGATCGATAGGTTTCAGCCCAACCTATTAGTTTTTTCATGGCGTGACATTCAGATCTATGCTCCCGTGGGCGGACGAGGTGGCAACCCCCTCCAAAATGCCTTTGAGTTTTACTATGCCAAAAATCCTTTCAAGAAATTGCGCGGAGCAGTGAATGGCTTACGCCTCTTTACCTCTTACTACACCGAGCTATGGCGCAATTCTCAGCTCATCAAACGGGGTTTAAGTCGCGCCCAGCGCTATCAGCCCCAAGCTAGAGCCGTAATCGGTGGCGGCGCAGTCAGCGTTTTTTACGAGCAGCTAGGTAATTTCTTGCCCAAAGGCACGATCGTCTCCGTGGGCGAAGGTGAATCCTTACTAGAGCGGTTGGTACAGGGACGGGAAATCGCTAGCGATCGCTGCTATGTAGTGGGTGAAACCAAACCCCGCGCAAGGCTCATCCACGAGCAGCCTGCACCGATCGAAAAAAGCGCTTGCAATTACGAATATATCGAATCGATTTGGGAAGATTTTAATTACTATTTTCGCGATCGTGACTTTTATATCGGCGTACAAACTAAGCGCGGATGTCCCCATAACTGTTGTTACTGTATCTATACCGTCATTGAAGGAAAACAAGTCCGCATCAATCCCACCGATGAAGTAATCAAGGAAATGCAGATTCTCTACGATCGTGGCGTTCGTAATTTCTGGTTTACCGATGCTCAGTTTATTCCCGCCAAGAAATTCATTGATGATGCCATTGAATTACTGGAAAAGATCAAGGCTTCAGGTATGACGGATATTCACTGGGCAGCCTATATCCGTGCGGACAATCTCACCCCCTATCTCTGTCAGTTAATGGTTGAGACGGGCATGAGTTATTTCGAGATCGGCATTACTAGCGGCTCCCAAGAATTAGTCCGCAAAATGCGTATGGGCTATAACCTCAAGTCCGTCTTGCAAAATTGTCGCGATCTTAAAGCAGCGGGTTTTAATGAGTTAGTATCGGTCAACTATTCCTTCAATGTCATCGATGAGACGTTAGAAACCGTTCGTCAAACGATCGCTTATCATCGCGAACTAGAAGCAATTTTTGGTGCTGACAAAGTGGAACCTGCGATCTTCTTTATCGGCTTACAGCCCCACACCCATTTAGAAGACTATGCTTTCAAGAACAACATCCTCAAAGAAGGCTATAACCCCATGAGCATGATGCCTTGGACAGCCAAGAAATTGCTGTGGAATCCCGAACCCCTCGGCTCCTTCTTTGGCGAAGTCTGTCTAGAGGCATGGAAGCGTGATGATGACGATTTTGGTCGTACCGTAATGAATATTCTCGAAGAACGTCTAGGACGCGCACCATTAGAAGAGGCCCTAGCTGCTCCGATGAAAGAGTTAGTCAATGTCTAGGTAGTTCTAGGCAAGGATTTATAGCTAGCTGCTGTCAACTGTATCAGAACATAATACCAATTCCAAAAATGGCGTTGCCATTTTTGGAATCTCAAAACCTTACTGGGTTTGTTTTATACCAATTCACTGAAGTGAGGCAACACTTCAGTGAATTGGTATAAAACCCAAAAGAGGGTTGCTGCGCGGAGCGCGGCAACCCTCTTTTGGGTTTTGATTTTGTCCTAACAAGAATGGCGGCAGCTATAATATGTAACCAGCATGTAAAATAACATTTATGGTTCAAGCCGCTAGTCCCCAAGTCAAGTTCCTCTCCTACGCAGAATACTATACCTATGATGACGGCAGTGATAATCTCTACGAGTTGGAGGATGGAGAATTAGTTGCAATGCCACCCGAATCAATTTTTAACTCTGATGTATCAATGCGACTATTGTTCGCATTAGGTAAATTTATCCCCTCCCATTTATTGAGATATAAAGAAGTCTCCATTGAGGTAAGCGGTCGTCGAGCTAGGGTCAGAATTCCCGATCTAATCGTCTTAGGCGAAGAATGTCGGGCGGCGCTAGAAACCACGAAAAGAGGAACAATTACCCATGATATGCCCCCACCATTAATGGTAGTTGAAGTAGTATCTGCTGGGCATGAGAATGAAGTTAGAGATTATCGCTTTAAGCGCTCTGAATATGCGGCACGGGGGATTGCGGAATATTGGATTGTTGATCCTGTGCGCAATCAAATTACCCTTCTATCTTTAGTGGAAGGGTTTTATGATCAAACAGTCTATATGGGGGATATGGCGATTAAAAGTATGGTCATCCCAGAAATTGAAATTAGTTTGAGTGATATTTTGGGCTAGATTTTTCATGCAAGATTATCCTCAACAAGTCCGCGATCGCCTAATTAATTATCGCCAGCTATTTCAAAAGGAACTAATAGAAACAGAACTATCGCAAATATCAACCCTTGAAGAGAAGTTAGATAAAACCACGATCGCGATCGCCGTTTTCGGTATGGTTTCGCGGGGAAAGTCATCAATAGTTAATGCACTTCTAGGGCAAAAGCTGAGCGAAACAGGGGCGACCCATGGCATAACACAGGATATTGCCATATATACATGGAATGCTAGCAACAAAATTCAACTGCAATTAATTGATACGCAGGGCATTGATGAGGTGGGCGGTGAGGAAAGAGCGGCGATCGCGCTAGCCACCGCTAAGCAAGCAGATCTAATTTTGTTTACGATCGCTGGTGACATGACGAGGTTAGAACAAGAAGCGATCGCCAATCTGCAAAAATTTTATAAGCCGATCTTGTTGGTATTTAATAAGGTGGATCTTTATCCCGATTGCGATCGCCTTGTCATTTATCAATCATTACAAAGTCCTGAATTGCAAAAGCTAATCTCACCAGAGGAAATCATCTTGGTGTCAGCAGAGCCAAAACCCGTCAAGGTGCGCGTTCAATATAGCGATGGGCGCAGTCAAGAGATTTGGGAACCGACATTTCCCGATATTCAAGACTTAAAGCAGAGAATCCTCGATCTCTTAAATATAGAAGGGAAAGAACTCTTAGCGATGAATGTATTGCTCTCGCTTTTAGAGATTCAAAACTCCGTTACCCATCGCCATTTAGCAAAATTACGCAGTGCCACAGCGATCGCGGCGGCAATATTCATCACTGAAGCGATCGGGGTATTGATATCGCCTCTTCCTTGGCTAGATGGGGCGATTAGTTTCGGATTTAATGGATTGTTAGCCTTGTGGGCGATCGGCAAATATCCTACACAAAGGAATTATTTATGGCTCATGGCAATCATCGCGATCGCTTGTGGTACTGGTGGACTTGGCATTCAGAATGAAATAGCAAGATATATCCAAATTTTGGGCGCGGGATTAAGCATCCATTTCCTATTTCAAGGATTGATGAACGATATAGACCACAGCCGAGCCTCTGGTATGTGGGGAGCTAAAAATCTCATCGCGGATATCCTCCGCCATGTCTCCTCAGGTTCGATATTGCAAAGATTTCATCAATCAGGGGAAATCTAGAAATTCCAATCGCGCCGAAAAGTAAACCAATTACTGAGCTTTTCCTGTTTGGAATGATGGCGATGGAGTTTTGACCATTGCTCGGTTAGATGCAACTCTTGTAAAACCTCGATATTCTGGATTTTTATTTTCCCCTGCATCGCCATCGCGATCGCTTCGATCACTAATTTTGCTCGCTCCCCATACATACTCGCCCCCAGAATTTTTCCTTGGCGATCGCAAATAATTTTGCACATACCCATATTTTCATCGGCACTTTCTAAAACATAGGTAGAATGCCCCAAGTTCTTCGCTACGGATTCCGTGATCCCAATTTGGGAGATTGGCGGAATGGAAGGTACATGGATCGCAGCAGGAACTTCCGATCTAGTGGGCAAATGCCAAGGATGAGTCCGCAAGCATTGGTAAAGGATCTGGGCAATATCTTGTTCACGGTGACATTGATAGATATAGCTTTCGTGGGGAACATGCCAAGTCCTTGGGGCAATAGGAACGAGCAGGCGATCGCATTCCAGCGTGGTATTATCTAGCCAAATCCGCGAGCGATCAAACTGGATTTTACTTACCGCCGTAACTCTGGCATTGGTATAAATCTCAATTCCTTCTGCTTCGAGCTGTGCTTGCAATGTCCTCGCGATCGCCACATCGATAGAGGGCAAGATAGGGCTGTAATCTGCGAGTAAATAGGTTTTTACGCTGAGAAAATTCAAGTTTTGGGCGATCGCACAGGCATAGACATCGTTGCCTAAAACCGCGATCGAGTTGGGTAGATTTTCTAAATGCAGTAGTTTGCTTGCGGTTAAGTAATCACTATCGGCAAGTCCAAAAATTTTACTTAACGGTGTGGGCAGATCGTCAGCGATCACATAGGTTCGGGAAGTCAAACGCCGTTGAGAGATCCGATCGGTGGCAAAAGCATCGGACTCAGTCACTTCTAAACCATAGAAATTAGGTGATTTACGATCAAATTTGCATGTCCCAATAATTACATCAACACCTATTGTTTGCACCATATCCAATAAATCATCTGGGCAAACATCCTTTAAAGCCAGCTTAATTTGTTGGGGAAATAGGCTTAATTTCTCAGCCGTAGAATATGCAAACATCCTACTTTTTAATAGTTGCAAAACATCCAGAATCTGAACAATATTTAGATCGGTTAGATCGTAACTATGGCGATCGCAGATCCATGCAACTCTAGCTCCACTTTGGACGGCGAGACAAACTAATTTGAGGGCATAAGCTCCCATACCGATCGCTACGAGGTCATAATCGACAGCCATTCTAGGTAATTCCTCTACAAGCTAGCATTTACAGTTGTATCGTCATGCAATATATCATCGTGCCATATACAGTGCTTTGCACTGCGATCGAAACCAGAGAATTTTTGCAAGGTTTTATAAAATGCAAATAATCTCCCAAGAAGCCCTAATTTCTCCGAATATCCATAGATATTCCTATAGATATTCGGAGAAATATTTATAGGAATATTTATAGGAATACCTATAGGAATATCTATAAATATCCTTTAGGATTATTATAGATAGCTTAACGACCTTAGCAATCGCTATATAATAGGGAGGGGGAATATTTCTAATTAACTTAAAACCAAACCAATGCTATTAGAAAAAAGCATTTACCTCGATCTAGCCATCGATCGCGATCCGATTATAATTTCCCCCGAAAAATCGGTATGGGAAGCGATCGGTATCCTAAATCGGCTAATTGATGCGGTTGAATTCGATCATTCCTGCGATCGTCGCCTACTAGAAGCAAGGACAAGCTGTATTTTGGTAGTTGATGGCGAGCGATTAATGGGAGTTTTTTCCCAACAAGATGTATTGCGTTTAGTTGAGAAACAAGTTAATTTCGCCAAGTTACCCATCGCAGAAGTACTGTCAACTGACACTCCGAGCATTAGAGAGTCCCAAGTACGAGATCTAGAATCAATCCTCGATCTCCTCGAACGGAAGCATTGCCGTCACTTACCCATTCTCGATGACAGCGATCGCCTGATCGGAGTGGCAACCCTAGAGAGAGCCCTTTTCGCCAAAAACAAACTAACTGAAGATTCCTTAACCAATGTGGAATCTCAGAAAAGAGCTGTGCTCACCGCAATCCCCGACCTAATTTATCGCGTGAGTGTTGATGGAATCTATCTAGAGTGCTTCTCTAGTCACTATGTCGCGGATCTGTTCGCTTCCGATTTCGATCCCATTGGCAAACATTTTTTAGACGTTCTCCCCATCGATTTAGCCCATCGGAAATTAAAAGCGATCCAACAGGTAATCTCTACGGGCGAAATTCAGACCTTCGAGCAGCAATGGTTGATTAACGGCAAAGTCCAGTATGAAGAAGTACAGATCGTGCGCGTTAATGAGCGCGAGGTGCTGACTATTATTCGTAATATTAGCGATCGCAAACAAGCAGAAGAAGCCTTGCGCGAATCGGAAATGCGCTTTAGGAGTGTTTTTGACAATGCAGGAGTAGGTATCTCACTGGCTGCCCCCAACGGGAACCATATTGCGGTCAACCAAGCCCTATGTCATATGCTGGGATATTCTGAGAGCGAATTACAGGTTTTAACCTTTCAAGAGATTACCCATCCCGACGATCTCAAAGTTGACCTCTTTCATTATCAAAAATTACTTGCCAATGAGATCGATAGCTTCCATATTGAAAAGCGATTTCTCCACCAAAGTGGGCAATTTATTTGGGGATTATTAAGTGTTTCTATAGTTCGCGACGCGCAGGATCGACCAATGTACGATATCGCCCTAATTCAAAATATCAACGAACTTAAAATGACGCAACAGGCTCTCTGTAAACTCAATCAGGAGTTAGAACTTAGAATCGAACAGCGTACTGCCGATCTCGCTGAAAGTGAAACTCGCAAACGGGAAATACTCAATGCTATTCCCGATCTATTGCTCCGTCTCAAAACGGACGGAACCTGTCTAGATTGCATCATGCCGCATATCCCCGACAAGGAAGCATTCATCCCGATTAAACATCACATTTCTGAAGTCTTGGCTCCTGATATTATTGCCAACCAAGCTAAAGCCTCCGAATTAGCGATCGCTACGGGAGAAGTCCAAATCTACGAACATAAGCTCCAAAAGCATAACGAATGGGTCTATGAAGAGGTACGAATTAGCCCCTGTGGCAACGACGAAGTCTTAGTTTTGGTGAGGAATATTACCGATCGCAAACGCGCCGAAGCCGCACTCCAATTGAGCAATGAAAGGCTAACTGCTACGAACAGAGAACTCGAAAGGCTCACACGCCTTAAGGATGAATTTTTAGCCGCCATGAGTCATGAGTTACGTACCCCACTCAATGCAATCTTAGGAATTTCCGAAGGATTAATTGAAAAAGCCTTTGGCGAACTCAACCAACGCCAACAGGGCTCGCTCAAGACCATTCAAAAAAGCGGGCAGCATCTTTTAGAACTAATCAACGATATTCTCGATGTTGCTAAGATCGAATCGGGAATGTTTACCCTCGAACTGCGATCGGTCTCCGTCCGCGACCTATGCGAAAGCAGCCTTAGCTTTGTCAAACATCAAGCCGCTCAAAAAAATATTCAACTAAATCTCGAAATCTATACCAATGTCCCCAAAGTGATTGTTATGGATGAACGGAGAATGAGGCAGCTACTCATCAACCTATTGAGTAATGCCGTAAAATTCACCCCAAAGAATGGCAAGGTGTTGCTAGAGACAAAGCTAACCCATAACGAACTTTTTTTCTCTGTATCCGATAATGGAATCGGAATCTCGCAGGAAGATCTAAAGAGGCTATTTCAACCCTTTGTACAGATTGATAGCAGTCTGAGTCGCCAATATTCTGGTACGGGGCTAGGTTTAAATTTAGTCAAGAAACTTGCCGAGCTGCATGGTGGAGAAGTCAGCGTTAAGAGCCAAGTGGGTGAAGGCAGTTGTTTTATGGTCAGATTACCCTATGAATCCCTTGCGAAGATTTAGCGCCATAGCAACGTAAGGTTTGCTTGCAGCGCTTTGCGCTCAAACCCAAACCAAGAAGATTTTTGAAAGCTTTGCGAAGCAAAGCTTTCAAAAATCTTCTTGTGGTTTGTTTGATCGATAATTGCTTTAAGAAATGGCGTAGTCATTTCTTAAGTCATTTCTTAAATTGTTATTAGAGAATACGCGGATCGATGATGAGACAATTCGGAGCTTGCTTGTGGGCGTTTATGGTTCAGTTTCGTTGCAATTAGTTGAAATTATTAGTATCGCGATCGGCATCTGACAGATTACTTTGAGGGATCTGTGTGTCATCAATATGCTTCAATCCCCAAACAGTGATTACCTTCAAAACAGAACGTAAGCTTTGTCCCTTCTCGGTGAGTTGATAGTTCATGCGACGGGAATGATTACTGTAGGGATGCTTTTCTGCTAAACCTAATTCTTCAAGCAGCTTGAGGCGGTTTGCCAAGATATTAGTCGAGATTCCTTCAGGGGATTCTAAAAACTCTTCAAAACGTTGCTTACCAAAGAACATCATGTCTCGGATGACAAGTAATGTCCAGCGATCGCCAATCAGATCTAATGTGCAGGAGATGGGACAGGGTGAGCGTTTTGGTTGAGGCATAGCAAGATATAGAGACTTATTACTTGCATTTTACAATCTATCCTTGCTACAGTACATTGTAAATTGCAAGTTAAAAGTTAAAGATTGAGATTATATGATTAAACTTTACTACTCTCGTCCCTCCGCCTATGCCCGTCCCGTGTGGTTGACACTATTGGAAAAACAACTTCCTTTTGAGTTGATTTCGGTTAATTTGGGTGGTGAACAGTTTGAGCCTGAGTTCTTATCCTTAAATCCTTTTAGTCATGTTCCAGTTTTGTTTGATGATGACTTTAGGGTGATTGAATCCTTGGCGATTTTAGATTACTTGGAAGCGAAATATCCTTCTCCATCTCTATTACCAACAGATGCACAGGCTTTAGCAAGGGTTCGGATGGTGCAGACGGTTACGTTCAATGAGTTACTGCCTGCAATCTTCGGGTTGCTTGTTGGTAAAGAAAACTCAAACGAAAAATCCTTAGAGTTTGAATATGCTCAACTACGGGCAATTAACACCCTCAATTTCTTTGAGGGATTGTTAGGAAATTTATGCTACTTTGCTGGAGAACAACTGACAATGGCTGAAATTGTAGCTGGAACGCTTATTCACAGAATGCCTGATTTGGGAATCACTTTGACTAATTATCCAAGCCTGAATGATTGGTCGGAGCGGTTATTGACTCGACCTACTTGGCGAGAGATTCAACTGAGTCCAGAGGAATGGAGCAACTTCAAGCGTTTTATGCGAGTGATTCCTAAGATTTGGCGGCATCGTCGTCATCAACGCATCAATGCTCTATCTCAACGATAACTGATTGATTGATATCTTGATTGACATCCATCATTGTTTAGTTCCGAATCAGTTGTCGGCGATCGCCTAAAAATCAAGACTCACAATAATAGCGATCGCAAAGTTAAGGAATTGATGGCAATCGAAGTAACACATCATTGGAGTAGGCAAAATTGTGATATTTTAGCTGAGAGCAAAAATTCTTCTGCCGCTGAATTAAGCGGTTAGCCTGCTCACCGCTAAGGGCATACAACAGTTTCGGTGGGTTACTCTGTGAGACAGCGAAGACAAATCGGTAAAGTATTTCGTTTGGGACTGCTCCTAGTTATCAGTCTGACGATCTTGATAGCAATCCTAGTGTTCTCATTTGGACCATCTTTCGTGGCAAAGCGATTTAATCCGATTAGCCCCTTAGTTCTTCAACCCCTTAGTTCTGCTTCTCAAGCCCTACACGATTCTTTAAATATTGTTGACTTACATGCTGACTCTCTGCTTTGGGGAAGGGATCTCTCTAAACTGGAAAACTATGGACATGTTGATGTGCCTCGTTTGCTCCAAGGCAATGTTGCTCTGCAAGTCTTTACAGTCGTGACCAAGGTTCCTACACCTTTGCTCTTGGAAGGGAATAATGATCGTAGTGACAACATCACAAAACTGGCAATCCTTCAACGGTGGCCGATCCGATCGTGGTTTAGTCTCAAGGAGCGGGCCCTCTATCAAGCCAGACGACTTCAATCCCTTGAGCGAGAGACTTCAGGTAAATTTAGGATGATCAAGACCAAGCAAGACTTGAACGACTATCTTGCCCAAAGACAAAAGAATCGAGAAATTACCTCAGGGCTGTTGGGTTTAGAGGGGGCACATGCGCTGGAAGGTCAGATTGAGAATGTCAACCAGTTTTATGAAGCAGGCTTTCGGTTGATTGGATTATCCCACTTTTTTGATACTGAGGTAAGTGGTTCTGCTCATGGCGTTGATAAAGGAGGACTATCTCCCTTTGGGCGAGAAGTTCTTAAGCGAATGGAAGCTTTGGGCTTAATTATTGATTTAGCCCATGCATCGGCTCAAACCATGAATGAGGTGTTGCAGATAACTAGCCATCCTGTGCTAGTCTCCCATACTGGTGTACAAGGGACTTGTAACAATGCCAGAAATCTCAGCGATCGCCAGCTTCAGCAGATTGCCCAATCTGGTGGGGTGATCGGAATTGGTTTCTGGGAAACAGCCGTGTGTGGAGAAGATGTCAGCGCTATTGCTAGAGCGATTCGATATGTTGCTGATAAGGTTGGTATAGACTACGTTGCGATCGGCTCAGATTTTGACGGTGCAGTTCGAGTACCGTTTGATGTTGCTAACCTTGGACAGCTCACCCAAGCCTTACAAAAGGAGGGCTTTTCCGAAAAAGAGATTGAAAAGATTATGAGCTTAAATGTGACTCGTCTCTTGCAAAAGTTGCTTCCAGATTAACTCTACATTAGCGATCGCAAAGTTAAGAAGTTAATAGGCGATCTAAATACCGCAAACCTTTGACAGATAGATAAATTTAGGTGATCGCCTATAACTCACGACTCACAGTAATAGCGATCGCTTTTAAGAGATAGATATCACCTTTAATACCAATTCACGAAAGTGTGACAACACTTTCGTGAATTAAAAATCAAACCCAGTAAGGGTTTTCAAAGCTCAAAATGGCATAACCATTTTGAGCTTTGGTATATAGAGATAGATTGTTATGTGATCGCAAACTAATCAATTCCCTTAGAACCACAAAGTTCTAAACAACTCGCTGACTAACTCAGTAATTTCTTTATGTAATACTAACCCAAATGTAAAAAAATTGATTTGAATAGTATCGCGATCACCTGAAACAGCTCCGCAGATAGATCATTTTATTTGTAGGAAATCTGAGCAATCATCCAAGCCAAGCAAGGCATAACAGAAAGATAAAGCCCACTAAATACTAAACGCCAGCCAATAAAGTCTTTAAAGCCCTTACTATTGTTGAACCAGAAAAAAAGGCTTAGTAAGATGCTTCCTATTCCAGTCAACGCCAGTGAATTAAGTATCCTATAATCGAGTTTCCAACCGACACAAATTAAAAAACCTGTAATCGTGGTTGAATAGGCAAAAATCAAACTACAGTAAAGGGTATATGGCACAGCTTTTATTTTTATCTCAGAAGTTTTAAGGGCAATAAATTCACTGATCGCTTGTAATTTATTCATCTCTCCTGTTTCTAAAATTACAGTATCCTCAAATGTTAGTTGAACAGAGATATCAACACCATTAAATGCTGGATCAAGAATTACTTTGCCAGAAAAAGCGTGGTCTAAAAAGTTATGGACTGGTTTCTTGATAAGCTTATGGAAGCTTATCAATTGCCTCTCATAATCCTGAGAAATTTCCACCTGAAACTCCAAATGATTCAGCTTCTGCTCGATCACTTGGGTATATCCCATTACCGAACCCTGCAAATGATTTCTGTATTCCACAGTAGGATTGACAATCCAAAACTTAAAGCTAGGTTTGCCCTTAATAATCTTGCTGTAAAGGATTTCTATCAGGAATACGCTTACATTGCTTACAATTAGTCCAACTGAAACTACAACCTTGAAGAATGGCATTGTCACAAATGGATTAAGCGCTATTCTCGATAAATAAGAGAGAATCCATGGTGATATTAATATAAAAGATAAGCTGATACGCCAGTAAAGTCTTTCTCTTTCCTGTTCAGTCATACTAAGTATCCGTGATTTTAGTAGCTTTGTTAAAGCAATTCTGCCATAATTCACAAGTATTTGAGTATTGTTTTATAAGACTCTATAGATTAAATATGGTCAACAAGGGACAAATT
Source organism: Pseudanabaena biceps PCC 7429 (assembly GCF_000332215.1). Taxonomy (GTDB): domain Bacteria; phylum Cyanobacteriota; class Cyanobacteriia; order Pseudanabaenales; family Pseudanabaenaceae; genus Pseudanabaena; species Pseudanabaena biceps. The sequence continues at coordinate 20,456 of NZ_ALWB01000009.1, read as the reverse complement.
ATTGGAGATTTTCTCTATGGTGTGAGCGAGCGCAAAGACAAATAATTATTCAGCGATCGCCTAAAAATCAAGACTCACAATAATAGCGATCGCCTTTAGTAGATAGATGGATTGCTAAGGCAATCGCCAGATCTCTTAAGGCTATGCTGTGAGGCAGTATTTAGCCCGTGATGAAGGAGATCAATAAGCAGAACTAGACGCTTTGCTTAATGCTGAAATATGGGCGGCAACTGTATAAATATTTATATAGTATTTATATAGTGCAATTCAATTTTTGCATCCAAGCAAGAATTGATTGCGATATACTTGCATATATGAAAATTTAAAGTCTTATGTCGCAATTAACTCCCGAACAAGAACAGCAAATCCCTAACTATGCTAAAAAATGGCATGATATTGCCTATTCTACTGAGCCAATTGATCGAGAAAAAGTTAAAGAGATAATTAGTAGGGCATATTCCCTGCTGGACAAAAAAGCACCTCCCATCATCTTTTGTGGCAGTCCTTTTGACTACTTTCAAAAAATTTCTATCTTTGCTAACAATTCTCAGCCACTAGATTTTTCGCCTATAGCAGATAGACTTAATCTACATTTTGGCAAAATATTTCAAGAGTTGGGAGATTTTCATAAACAGGCAACCGATCTTGCTAAAGAATCTTTTGGACTAAATCCAAAGATGCAAATGTCAGTCGATGAGGTCTTACAAGAAAGTTTTCCAGAGGTGTTTAATCTTGATGAATTAGAATCGAATGTAGAAAAGTGGCAAGAAGAAAGAAAAGAAGCCTCGCAACAATTTCAACAAGAATTAAAGGAAAGTTTCCCAGAGTTTGAACTTCCTGAGGAATTTGGAGAGGGATTGAATACAGCATTAAATTATCATAATGAAGTTCAGGGTGAAATTCTTAGGCAGATAACCCATGAACAGAGAAGCTATATTTCAGAATTGCTTGGTAATAGAAGTACGTTCAAACCACGTATACTATACAATTTGATTGATAAAGCTATTCGACCCTATAGTCAAAATTTAGCTCCAAGATTAGTCTACAACTCAATCTCTAATCTTTCTTGTGCAGATAATTATAACTGGTTTGATTTCAGCATCTCTGTTCTTGGCTGCGATTGCGATCTAGAATGGTGGCAATCTTCAGTAGATATCATACAAAATTGTGGATATGTATATCCTTTTGAAAATATCTGTTACGTTTGCGATCGCCCCTCCAAAATCTTGTTTGATAACAATGAACTCGCTCATGCGTTAGGCGAACCAGCAATTGAGTATCGTGATGGATTTAAAATCTTTGCCTATCACGGAACTTTATTTCCAGAGAAATATATTTCTGTCCCGACCTCCCAATGGCAGCCACAATGGTATAAAGAGGAGAAAGAAAGCCGATTGAGAGAGGCTCTAATTGAAGTTTTACTTTCCCACCAGCTACAGGTTGAATGGCTATTGACAGAAGAGAATACAAATCTTAGGCAACTTTTGGCAGATAAAATTGGATATGAAAGGATTTTAAACGATATAAAAATTAATGACGATTTAAATATTCTATCTCAATCACTTCAAGATAATTCCGCCTCAAGTCTTTGGGTAGCTTATGCTATATTAAAAAATCAATTGGAGCCAAAAGTCCAAAAGGTCATTCAAGAATGGAAATTAGCTAGAGGAACTTTTAGAGAACTTCTACAAATGCTTTTAATCGATTCCTTGGATCGTATTCTAGCTTGGCAAAACCAAAATGTTCCTGATTATGAAGACGATTTTCAACGGGGATTAACCTACGAAGAAATTGAAGAAAAGGTAAAAGATTTGCCGTTCAAACTACCGAGAGAATTTTATAATCTTTATCAGTGGCGCAATGGTAGTTCCCGTGAATCAGGGATTTTTCTCTACCTATATCATTGTCCAATTGAACAAGCTCTAGAATATAACGAATATATTAATTATCCTGAATCAATTGGTATGAGAATAGAAGATAATTGCTCTCCCTATCTTTTCCCGCTTTTTGACTTTGAGGGTGAATACTTTGCTATTCAGGGAATTGCGAATGAGGTTGAGACATCTCCTGTTTATCATATTGGAGCAGATGGAGGTGGAGAAAAACTTGTTTTTAATAGCTTAACCACTATGATGATGGCGATCGCAGAAAGCTATGAATCTGGAGTTTATATTTATGAGCCAGAATATAACAGTGTGAGTTGGGAAGACATGGAAAAGTCTGGACAAATCCGCCTCAAGTACAATATAGGAACAGTAGAAAGGATTTACGGGGAAGGCGGTTAAAATATTGTTACTAATCTTCAGTCAAAAATCAAAACTGACAAAATAGAAATAACCGTTAGAAGCGCTCGCCTAGAAATCACGACTCACCGTAATAGCGATCGCCTTTATGAAGATAGATTGTTGGGGTGATTGCACTTGAATTAAAGTATGACTCTATTGTTAAACTAGAGTCCCAAGATCTTTGGTAAATTTGCGATCGCTCGTTTGAATGGTTCGTTATTACCCAAACATCTAGATACAATCAACGCTCCTTCAATCTGGGCGATCGCATCTTCCGCATTGCAGCGAGCGACTTTTGCATCCTGTCCTGCCTCAACTAGCACCTCTGCCAATGCATCGATCCATGCGGAAAGAGTTTGCTGAAGTGCAGATTGAAATAGAGGTTGGGCTTCCCCAAAGGATAGAAGCTCTAGGAAGCAAGACGAACGACCGTTGTTGTAAAATAGATCGAGGGTTTTACCCATGGCACGAATCCGATCTAAGGGTTTCCCCTTTCCTTGCAGGGGTTTTAATAAATTGGTTTCTAAATTTGCATAGAGGCGATCGAGGACGGTTGCTGCCATTTCCTCTTTTCCTTTAGGGAAGTAATGGTACAAACTGGCTCGACCCAACCCAGTTGCTTCGGAAATCTTAGAAAGTGACGCACCTTCATATCCATGATGGCGAAACACATCACTTAATTTAGCAATCACAGCATCTTTAGACATTTAATTCCCTCTCATCAAGTGTTACACCAATTCACGAAAATATGACAACACTTTTGTGAATTAAAAACCAAACCTAGTAGGGTTTGAAAAACTAAAAATGGCGTAGCTATTTTTAGTTTTGGTATTATTAGGAAGCATATCCGCAGGCTAGCTTTTCACCTAATTTTAGCGACAAACTTAGTAACACCCTCTTAAATATTACACCAAATGTTCGGTAGATATAGCTATATTCACTTAAGTCAGGACATCAAACCCAATAGAGAGTTGCGCCGCAACTCTCTATTGGGTTTGATTTTTGTCCTAACATTACTGACTATAGCTATAAAGGGATATGAGCTGATAAGTTACAGCTAAAATTTAGTTGTAAGTAAATTTCACAAGGAGTGTTTATGGATGCAAGCTTTTGGCATCAAAAGTGGGAAAAGAATGATATTGCTTTCCACAACCAAGAGGCTAACTCACTAATGGTCAAATCTTTTAAAGAGCTATCTTTAGTAGAGGGGAGCCTTGTATTTGTTCCACTGTGTGGCAAAACTCTTGATATTTCTTGGCTGCTTTCTAATGGCTACCGAGTTGCTGGAGCTGAATTGAGCAAAATCGCCATTGAGCAATTGTTTGTAGAACTTGGGGTGGAACCCCAAATCTCAAAAGTTGGTGAATTGGAGCGCTACAGTGCGACGGATATTGACATATTTGTGGGTGATATATTTCTTTTGTCTAGCGAGATGCTTGGCGTAGTCGATGCAATTTATGACAGGGCTGCTTTAGTGGCTCTGCCTGAGGCACTACGCAATCAATACACAGCACACTTAACGAAGATTACTCATAAAGCACCGCAGTTGCTAATTTGCTATGAATACGACCAAAGTTCAATGGCTGGACCTCCTTTTTCAATTAGTAACGACGAAGTAAGCCAACACTATCTGGATAGTTATAATTTAACTCTTCTCAGCAGTACAACTGTTGATAGTGGTTTGAAGGAGAAATGTGCAGCAAGAGAGAATGTTTGGCTGCTGCAAAGTAATTAATCCAAGAAGAGAATGGTATCGCAAAGCGATGCCCCATTCTCTTCTTGGGGCTCATGCACTAATTGATTTCGTTGATGAGTTCGGATAATTTCTAGGATATCGCCCAGAGATCTCGACTTATCGTAATAGCGATCGCCTTCAGAAACCCTTTTAGCAGATGGATAAATGAGGCGATCGCACTTGACTTAAAGTATGACTATGCGGTACATAAAGTGCAATTGCTTTAAAACTACCATCTCTACTAAGCTAATGTCATCAGAGACAACTACTCACCGCGAATCTATTGATGCTGATAAAGTCAATGTGGCAATTGAAGCATTGGCAAGTGGCAACATCGGCAATGCAGAGTCCCTTTTATTGGAAGTCATCGCGAATACACCATTAGAATACTCGAATTCAGAAGAAGATGACGAAGGAATCTCAATCAAGTTCTGGGATCAGACTAATTTCATCCATTACGTCACTTGGCAGAAAAAACAAGGTCTTCTAAACAAAAATATCTGTTGGATTGGCAACGCATATCCTCGTGCCCATTATTACATGGGCTTCCTCTGCGTAAAACAGAAGCAATTTGATCGTGCGATTGAATTTCTCAGCAAAGGGCAAAGTCTTGAACCAACCAATCCTAATTTTGTATTCGAGATGGCGCTGGTATTAGTGCAGTCAGGACGGAGGAAAGAATCCCTCGCCCTGTACGATCAAGTAACTGAGATTACCCCATATGTTAGCCTGAAAGATCTTGCAGTAGCTTGTCGTGGTCGGGGATTCGTGTTTATCGAAATGGGTGAGCTTGACAAAGCTGAAGTTGCCTTCAAATCTTCGCTTCAGATCGAACCGAACAATGATGTAGCATTGAATGAACTACAGTATATCAAACATTTGCGTCAAGGCGGCTCAACTACCTTCGCAGAGGCAGTTCCATCAACCGTTTCAGATCTTTCACGTTGTTCTGTGTGTGGTCAAGAGTTCAATAATGGAACTGTTGTATCTCTCGACGGAATGCCGATCATTATCTGCAAACAATGCGATCCAAAGCTAACAAAGAAATGGTGGCAGTTCTGGAAATGACGGCTCGGTTCAACATTTCAGCATCGTTAGATTGATTTTCATGGATCGTCGCTTCACTTAAAGTTTCTTTACTTAAAAGTCAAACAAAATCGACAAAATAAAAATGATCGTTAAAAGTGATTGCATGGAACTCACTACTAGCGATCGCCAAGACAAGCAATTGAGAAGCGATGGGTATAGCACAACATTGAAGTGGACAGAAGCATAGTATTTTAGTTGAGAGTGAAAGATTTCTTGCCGCTCAATTCAGCCATTATTCAGCAATGCAAAAGATAAGTCACGTAGGAAAAATTACTCATGAAATCCAAAAAAATGATCATGAATAGTCTTAAAAAAATAGAGTATATCCTAGAGAAAATACTGAAACTCGATAGAGATCCGAGAAGACAGTCTGAACTAATAGCGGGACTGCCAAAACAAGAGATAATTGATACTTTTGCCAACCATAAACTATTGCCACCAGATTTACTTATTCAGATTTATGAAAAATATAATGGTATATTATGGTTAAATCCTTTCTTTAGTTTTCTCTCTTTGGAAAGCGCATTTGAGCTATACAACGCTTATCGTGATATTAAAAAAGATTGCAATGATTTTGCTTGGGAGAGTACATGGTTTCCCATATTTGATCAAAACGCTGATATTCAGATATGTATAAATTTAGAGAATCTCTCCCTTATAACTGTAGATCTTGAATGCGATTCTACTGAAGTAATAGCAAATCACTATGAAGACTATTTAGATGCCTTGGTAGAAGTGTTTGAGATGGGAAGTTACATACTTCAACCATACGACTCAATAGAACTAGATGAATTGGTATGGGATGAGTTGAGGGAAAAATACAAAATATAAAACATGTGACAAAATTTAAGTATTTAAACCAAGAATTAAAAACATAATTATTAAGTTCTAACTAAACTGCTACCTTCGCTCTTGTTTCTAAGCTGGATTATACAAACAGAGATAGTTAGTTCTGTTGTTGAGTTCAGAAAAGTTATTGGCGATTCCTTTCAGGATGCGTTCCGCCGCAAAATTAAGAAATTGATAGGCGATCGGGAAATAACAAATCTACTTGGATGTTTAGTTTCGATAAGTTATTGGCGATCGCGAAGTTAAGAAATTGATAGGCGATCGAGTACAATACATCATTGGAGCGGATAAAATGGAGCGGATAAAAGCATGATATTTTAGTTGAAGCGAAAGTTTTTTTGTCGATCTATTAAACCGTTAGATTGCTATGAAAAAGATATATGAGGCTTGGGAAGATGAAACTTGTAGTATCGCTTTTTCCAATATTGAGAGTATAAATACACAGTGTGCTAAAGGTCTTCTCTCAGAGAAGGCAAAGTTGTTGCATCGAGTTGAAGCGGATACTTGGGAAGAGGCTATGTCCGAGCATCATATTAAAATGGGTTGGGAACCTTACGTCCCTGTGGGTGAGCCTCAAGAATGTCCGAGAGAATGTGGCGCGAGCTTCTATCCTGAAGGAAGTGGTGCATGTCCAAATTGCGGGAATGTCTGTTGAATTAAACAGAGTAATCTAACAATTCATTCAATCGGACTCGCAATAGCGCGGCTTTTAAATTCCATATTGATTGCGTGTAGGTTAATTCTGCTGTTATGCCTTAAGCTAGGTGAGAATTGGTGGAAGTATAATTGATGACAGAATGCAATTTAACTTGTATAAATATTTATCCTGTAATCTGCAAAATAATATATAGTTATTGATTCTAAAAACATGCCGACGAGGTCGTTTGGACAATGGTTACACGATCAATCGAATGTGAAGACTGCGGCATGGTTGCGTCTCTAGCGATCGGTCAATCTATCAACAGATCGAAACTTGGTTGGTATCAATCAACCCGTTGCGAAAACTGCGGCATGGGTATTGAGGCTGACGATGAGGGGCTACCGCCAAAAGACATTCGCAATCAAATAATTGAGTTAAACGGTAGGTGGGGATTAAGCATCCTTGTTGAAGACTCGCAACGGCTTGAAGTTTATAAAATTCTTCGCTGTGCTCTTAACATAACAATGGAAGAACTACGGCAGATGAAACAACGCATGTCCGATGTTGTCTATACTGGAACGAAAACGGAAATGGAATGGTTGTGCAATCGGTTGTCGCAATTCGGAATTGATTCATCGGTTCTTCCGCAGAATAATGACGAAGATGCCAGATCTATCGACATCAATGATTTGCTTAGCTGTTGAGTTTCGAGAAGTTATTGGCGATCGCAAAGACAAATAATTGATAAGCGATCTTTAAATCACAGTATTATTCATCGCCTAAATTAAAATCATTAGCTAAAATCATTGGCTGATGGTTTTAGCTAACTATTAGCCCATCTTGCACAAAAATCTTACGCTTGGTTTGGGCGGCGATATCTGGCTCGTGGGTGACGATGACAATTGTGATGTCTTGAGTATTGAGAATACCAAACAAATTCATTACTTCCTGCGAAGTTTGCGAATCTAGCGCACCCGTTGGCTCATCAGCTAGAAGTAGCGCAGGTTGATTGACCAACGAACGGGCGATCGCAACTCGTTGTTGTTGTCCACCAGAGAGTTGATTGGGGCGATTGGATAAGCGATCGCCTAAACCCACTTTGACTAAAGCTTCTTCAGCACGCGATCGCCTTTCAGTCTTAGATACCCCTGCATAGACCATTGGCAACATTACATTTTCTAGAGCTGTAGCTCGCGATAAGAGATTAAACTGTTGAAAGACAAAGCCAATGCGTTGATTGCGAATGTAGGCGAGATCTTCTTTGCCTAAAGTCGTGAGGTTTTGTTCTTCAAGATAATATTCGCCCCTCGTAGGGCGATCAAGGCAACCAATGATATTCATTAATGTGGATTTACCCGATCCCGATGCGCCCATAATCGAGACATATTCCCCCGAGTCGATATGCAGATTAATCCCTTTGAGAATCGGGATATCAACCTCACCGAGTCGATAACTTTTAGTGATATTTGCCATTGTAATCATCGTAAGCTCTCCCTATTCACTTCGCAAAGCGGTAATTGGATCGAGTCTGGCAGCATTTCTGGCGGGAATCACTCCTGCGACCAAACCGACAGAAGTTGACAAACCGAACCCCAATAAGATCGAACTGGTAGAAATAATAAATGGGAACTTAAACACAGTTGCCGCCGCAAAGGTAATTCCAATCCCGATCGCAATGCCAACCGAGCCACCAACTACGGAAATAACCACCGACTCAGTCAGAAATTGACTCAAAATAGCATTATCCGTTGCACCTAAAGCTTTGCGAACACCGATTTCGCGAGTACGCTCGACTACAGAAACTAGCATGATATTGGCAATGCCGATGCCGCCGACGATCAGCGATATCCCTGCGATCGCCACCATCATGAGCGTAAACAGACTCAAAATCGTATTGAAAGTTTTGAGAATATCGGCTTGATTGGTAATCCGAAAATCATCATTGTCAGGAACATTAATGTTATGACGCAACCGCAAAATATTGGTAACTTGAAACTTTACGATGTCTAATTTGGTTTCATCCTGACCCTTGACATAGATTCCATTCACAGAAACTCCTGTTAGCGAATTATTGCCAATGATCCGCGCAGACATTGAGGTTAAGGGAATATACACCGCATCATCGCGATCCTGAGGACCTTGAGAGCCTTTGGCTTCCATTATCCCAATCACATTATAAATCTCACCTTGGATTCTGATTTTTTGTCCGATGGGATTGACGTTATTTGGAAATAGGTTTTTCCTGACTGTCGGTGCGATTACCGCGACCGAAGCAGCCGTATCTAATTCTTCAGCATTAAAAAATCGCCCCTCCTTCGGAAAGGTACTTCTTGCCGTAGGATAACTTAAATCGGTTCCATAGATGTTGGTTAAAGTATTCTCCGCATTATAGACAACCTGCGTACTACCTTGGAGATAAGCGGAGACTACAGTTGCGGAAGGCGCTTGAGTCGCGATCGCTTTTGCATCCTGCCAAGTCAGTGTCGAGACCGAACCCATCGCCTTTCTGACTCCACCACTTTGGGCGGCTCCAGACATGACCTGTAAAACATCAGTACCTAAACTCCGAATATTTTCTTCCGTAGATTTTTGTACGCCTTGCCCGATGGAAGAGATACCAATCACAGAGGAAATGCCGATAATCACGCCCAACATCGTTAATCCACTACGGAGCTTATTGCCCCAGAGGGAGGCGATCGCCATTTCTGCAATTTCCCAATAGGAAATATTGTGAGGGCGTAAAGTCATAGAATTCATACCTCGCTAATTTTAAATGAGTTGATCGGTAATTTAAATTGCTCTTTAGCGTGGTTGAGGCGGCAGAACTCCCCCTGAGGAACTAGATTCTTTCTTAGAAGGAGGACTGACGAGGACTTGTTCATTACCTTGGAGTCCAGATTTAACTTCCGTAAAACTGCCTGCGGTATTTCCCGTTTGGATCGCTTGGAATATCGGTTGGCGATTGTTGCCCAAAATATAAACACCCGTTCCATCAGCTTGTTTAACTACGGCTGCATTGGGAACCAATATCGCATTATTTAAACTGCCAACCTCAAACTGAGCCTCAACATTCATGCCAGCTTTCAACTTGGCGACTTCCGTAGAAGTAATCCCCACGCGCACCTCAAAACTGGTTACATTTTGGGAAACCGTCGCCTGCGGGGCAATTTGTTCGACTTTACCCGTAAATACTTCGTTAGGGAAGGCATCAACTTTTACCTTTACTGATTGTCCTAATTTGACTTTGGCAATTTGAGCTTCGGATATATTGACGACCACTTGAAGGCGATCGTTGGCAAGGGTCAAAATTGACGATGACGATGCCGAGTCGCTACTTCCAGACATGGAAGGACTAACAAATGCTCCGATATCGGCATATTTTTTGATGACGATGCCATCAAAGGGCGCGACTATTTTGGTGTCGTCAAGGGAAGTTCGAGTAGTTTGTAAGCTTCCTAACGCAGACTCTAGCTTTGCGCGAGCTTCGTCAATATCTTCACTGCGCGATCCTGCTTGAGATAATACTAACGATTGCTGTGCTTGTAACACGGAGGCTTTAGCGGTATCGCGGGATGTAACTGCTTTTTGGTAGGTTTGTCGAGAAACTGCGCCTGATTGATAAAGAGATTGATTGCTAAGGAGATCTTCTTCCGCCTGACGCAGTTCTACTTGAGCGCTGTTGAGCTGAGCCTTAGTCTTAGCAATTTCTTCAGGACGGTTACCCGCGATCAACCGCTGCAAATTTGCTTCCTGTTGTGAAACTTGTGCTTCCATTTGGATGATTTGCCCGCGCAGTCCCGAATCGTCCATTTCGGCTATTAATTGACCTTGACGTACGCGATCGCCTTCTTTTACCAGCAAAGTTTTAATTGTCCCCGTTGATTTGGGGCTGAGATTGATCGAACGTTCAACCTTGATCGTGCCATTGGCGGTAATGGTAATCGGCAGAGTTTTGCGTTCTACAGACTGAGTGATAAGATCGTTTGGAGAATTGTTTACCGATGCCGAATTTAAAAATTGCCAACCTACTCCGCCAATTCCTAAAAATAGTAAAATCGTGGGTAATCCAAATTTCAGCCATTTCCCTCGCGGTAAAGATTTCTGATCTGGCTTCTGGCTGGAAGCATTTGTAGGAACTGGTTCGGATAACATGATTTTCCTCCAAAAAACAAAAGGAATACGTAGAGATTCTTCAATGGCTTGAAGTGTAAGTACTTGAAGTGTAAGTAATTACTTACTAATAACTGGTGTTACGTGAAAGTTTACAAGACCCTCATCCTATTAATTTAAGATCCTATTAATTTAAGTGTCTGTGATTTCGATTCCGCTCAGCCAATGTTAGCTGAGCAGAGTCGAAGCGATTCTTATCCGCAAGGGGCTTAGCTAATTGAGTGAAAAATAGATGGATTATAATTGGATTATTTTGGGGAATTAGATCTTCTAGTTTGTCGAGATGCCGACCAGAGACTGTTTCCCAATTTCGGTAAATTAGTAGTTCCACTCATGACATTGCCATTAAGGACACCTTCAAATTTGCCAGCCCAACCCTGCCTCTTGGTAGACTCAATCGTAAAATTCACTTGGAGATTGCGAGAAATATTCCCTTTAAGGGATAAATGCTCGCTAGAATTAGCGAAGGTTCCACCGATCCTGTCACCATCTTGAACTATTAGCAATGTTGCCGATAGTTCACCTATGAAAAGCGTCCAGCTACCATCAATAGTTATTGTTTCATCCATAGCAATACTTAAGACTTATTTTGAGTCGGTTTTGGTGCTAGCCCATCCCATAGGGTTTCAATTAAGTGGTGAATAAAAATGGATGGCTCGACGAAGGTATGCTTCATCGACGGAAGTGCAATGGGCATTTTCTGATCCATATTACTCAACACGATATAATTGATAATTGGACCGACAATCATGTGAGCTACGGTCAAGGTATCGCACGATCGCAGATGCTTTAAAGCGATCGCTTTATCCAAAAAGCTAGCTAGTAAATAGGTATCTCTTAGGTGCGGAGGTGGCATTGGAGGTGGATGAGGTATATCACCTTGATTCATGAGCATAAATACTCTGGGCATCACCTCCAGATAGAATGCCAACATTTGCTCACATATCACGATCAACTCTTCCTTAATTGCCGCAGTAGGTGTTTGACTGGATAAGGTCTTAACCCACTTTGGATTTTCTGTAATGCCGATAGCAGCCAGAAATAATGCTTGCTTAGTTGCAAAGCGTTTAAAGATAGAAGCTTCGGATATTCCAGCTTTTTCCGCGATCGCCAATGTTGATGCGCCAAAACCCTCTTTTAAAAAGATTTCTCGCGCCGCAGTCAAAATTTCTTCATTGGTGATTTTAGGAGGACGAGCCATAAATAAGTAAGTACTTACTTTTTAATAATAGGTCTAAGGCTAAGTGCTTGTCAAGTTACTCAAAACGGAGGACAAATTAATATAAAGCTTATTATTCATAGCTTCTAGCATTTTGTTGCAATTCCGAAGGGATTTTTTCACCTAATTGGGTGAGGTCGATCGCATGTCCTCCTGTGACCAGATAAACCTTATCGGCAATCACCCCAATTTTGCGACTCAGACCACCGAGGCGATCGCGAAATATTCTCCCTAACTTATATTCTGGTACGAGTCCCCAGCCCACCTCTTCCGCGACAAAGGTGATATCGACAGTACAGACTTGAATTGCTTGTAAGAGTTCTGTTTCTATTTTGCTCCAAGCCAGTTCATCCTCTTCCAAAAGATTTGCTAGCCATGTGCCAAGCGAATCAACCAAAATATAATGGGAATCGCTTCTGATTCCTAAAATAGCTTTAGCGAGTTCAATGGGAACTTCCAAGGTTTGCCAATTCTCAGGACGGCGATCGCTATGTTTTTGTAGTCGAGATTCCCATTCCGCATCATCGGGATAACGAGTGGCGGTGGCGATATAAATTACATTTTTTGGCGATCGCATTGCTAAATGCTCAGCCCATTCACTTTTGCCTGAACGAGTTGCGCCTGTCACTAGAGTAATCATCAGAGTAATTATCCTTGTTACCATCAATTGCCCCTTGTTATACTATTACGATATCGCTCATCGTAGGGATCCATCATGACTCAAGCGATCGTTGCTACACCTGAAACCACGAATAATTCCATAGCCACAGAAGCATCAATCTCTAAGCCAGAAGAGCAACTTCTTTGGACTAGTGCTGACTTAGAACTAATGCCCGACAATGGCAACCGTTATGAAATTATTAATGGAGAACTTTACGTGACTAGAGCGCCTCATAATAAGCATCAAAAAACTTGCGGTAGATTTTTTACCGTTTTAGACATTTGGTCACGGGCTACAAAGTTAGGTGAAGCAGAGATTGGGGCAGGATTAATCTTTGGGGACAATGATGATGTCATTCCTGATGTGATCTGGATGAGTAAAGAGAAATATGCAGCTTTGATTGATGATGTGGGACATTTTCGTGGTGCGCCCGATCTGGCGATCGAAGTTTTATCTGCGGGTACTGACAATGAAAAGCGCGATCGCGAAGTAAAACTTAAACTTTATTCATCGCATGGGGTATTGGAATATTGGATTGCAGATTGGCGGGCGAAACAAATTCAAGTTTATCGGCGTGAAAATGGCATTCTCAAACTAGCGATGACTTTATTTGTAACTGATACCCTAACATCGCCACTTTTACCAGAGTTTTCCTGTCTAATATCCCAGATTTTTGAATAATATAAGCAGCAATCCCCACTGCCCATAGATATTTATGTAAAAAAGATAAAAATATGAAAAAAGTTTTTTATGGTATAGCTGCGATCGCCCTTAGCTTTAGTTCTAACTTTGTTGCCGTCAAATCTGCCCAAGCCCTCGAAGCAGGTAGCTATTGGGGTGGTGGTTCGCGCTATATCAGTATTTTTAAACAGACAAATCCCACGGGCGATCGCTATTGTTATAGTGGCTCCTCATCTAATGGCACAATGATTACTTCTCTCCATCTCAAGATTCCTCGTTATCTAACAGGGATTGATTATGAAGTTTATAAATTGCATGAAGCCGATGATTTATCTATTCAGCAATATGCTTTCCAACCTGATCAGATTATCTTTGGAGATTTAGTGGGAGGCTTTGTGCGCGGATTGGTGTATAAACGTGAACGGGATGTGGACACAGAGCGATCGCCTGAGTTGCAAGAATGTCTCAACTCGACTCAGCCTTACTCTAAAAAAATCTTATCAGGACGCGATCGCAGGTAAAACATAATGGTTACTCAACTCGCCCAGAAAACTTACACCGTTGACGAATACCTAGAGCTAGAAATAGCGTCAGACATCCGCAACGAGTACCGTAATGGAGAAATTATTCCAATGACTGGTGGAACACCCAACCACAATGATATTTCTGGTAATTTATACCTATTGCTGAAACCACTACTAAAAGTAAAAGGGTTTAGGGTATTTCATGTGGATCAGCGACTTTGGATTCCTGATGTCCAAATACATACCTATCCTGATGTGATGGTTGCACCTAAACCTTTGGAAATGCAGGATGGTCGTAAGGATACAATTACCAATCCTTGCTTCATTGCGGAAGTGTTATCTAAATCCACCCAAAACTACGATCGCAGTGAAAAATTTGCTTCTTACCGAACTATTAATACTTTTCAGGAATATTTATTAATTGATCAGTATCGTGTTCATGTAGAGCATCATGTCAAAACTGCGGTTAATCAATGGTTATTTTCGGAATATGATGACCCGACCGTGACTATTTCTCTAAAGTTTGCAGATGTGCAAATCCAAATAGCCGATCTTTACGACAATATTGATTTCACTTAACCCTATAGGGTGGAGGTGCTTTGCACTTTCAGCCTAATCATAGTACAGATAAATTTTAAAAGCGCTGCTTAGCGGCGCTTTTAAAATTTATCTGGTTTTTAATTCAGTGCGTTGCGCTGGCAATAATTAATTTTTATAGCCCAGCTTATCTCTGCCTATAAGCACTAGCTTTACAGTGCTATGATCTCAAGATGCTAGGAGTGTCTGTGAAAACCAGACTGAGAGCAAATCCTTAGAACCTGAACCGATTGACATCGGCGTAGGAAAGCACATTATTTGAGGAAATTTACATGACAGTTGGACTAAAGCTTAGCTCTGCACCCACAAGGCGCGGAGAATATCGCGGTACGCAAATGCACTGCGCTCGTCAAGGCATCATCACTGAAGAGATGCAGTATGTGGCATGGCGTGAAAATCTGCCCGTCGAATTAGTACGTGCTGAGGTTGCTAGAGGTCGGGCAATTATTCCCGCTAACAAGAATCACACCAATCTCGAACCCATGGGAATTGGCATTGCATTTCGATGCAAAGTGAATGCCAATATTGGTGCATCGCCTAATTCCTCTAATATTGATGAAGAAGTTGCCAAGCTCCATCTATCGGTCAAGTATGGTGCAGATACCGTCATGGACTTGTCCACGGGTGGAGGCGATCTAGATGTGATTCGGACTGCGATTATTAATGCTTCGCCAGTTCCCATCGGTACGGTTCCCATTTACCAAGCGCTCGAAAGTGTGCATGGCAGAATGGAAAATCTCACGGCGGATGACTTCCTCCATATCATTGAGAAACATGCTGAGCAAGGCGTAGACTATCAAACTATCCATGCAGGAATTTTGATCGAGCATCTTCCTCTTGTCAAGAATCGTCTCACGGGTATTGTGTCTCGCGGTGGGGGGATTTTGGCGCGTTGGATGTTGCACCATCACAAGCAAAATCCTCTCTATACCCATTTCAATGACATCATCGAAATCTTCAAGAAACATGATGTTTCCTTTAGTTTAGGTGATTCTCTCCGTCCTGGATGTCTGCATGACGCATCTGATGCAGCCCAGCTTGCAGAGTTGAAAACCCTCGGACAGCTAACTCGTCGTGCTTGGGAACATGATATTCAAGTCATGGTGGAAGGTCCTGGACATGTGCCAATGGATCAGATCGAGTTCAATGTGCGTAAGCAAATGGAAGAATGCTCTGAAGCTCCTTTCTATGTACTTGGTCCTCTGGTCACAGATATTGCGCCTGGCTATGATCACATTACTTCCGCGATCGGGGCAGCGATGGCTGGTTGGTATGGTACTGCCATGCTTTGCTATGTCACACCAAAGGAACATTTGGGCTTACCGAATGCCGAAGATGTCCGCAATGGTCTGATTGCCTATAAGATTGCCGCTCATGCGGCGGATATTGCTCGCCATCGCCCTAATGCTCGCGATCGCGACGACGAACTTTCCACAGCCCGTTACAACTTTGATTGGAACAAGCAATTTGAATTGTCACTCGATCCTGAGCGTGCTAAGGAATATCATGACGAGACTTTACCTGCGGATATTTATAAGACCGCAGAATTCTGCTCGATGTGTGGACCGAAGTTCTGTCCTATGCAAGAGAAGGTTGATGCGGAGGCAATTAGCGAGCTTGAGAAGTTTCTGGCAAAGGAGCCTGTGACCTCAGTCTAAATTAAATATAAAAACCCAAAGCCTGTAGCGCACGCTGCGCGCGCTACAGGCTTTGATTCTGGGTTTTCAAATCTCAAAATGGCTACGCCATTTTGAGATTTAAAAACCCTTACTGGGTTTAGTTTTTAATTCACAAAAGTGTGACAACACTTTTGTGAATTGGTATTAACTATGCCCAGCTAATTATGAGTGAATATTATGAGTGAATATACCGATCGCCTGTTCGCAACTAAGAAACGTTATCCTTTTGCTCGATGGATTGCAAATACCATTGAGGATTATAACGAACTATCCTGTAAACCTTATATTGCAGCTTTTGACACCCTCATCGATCATCTTGTCGCTTTGGGTGAGCAAGCTTCTACCGAAGCAAAACTAGAGGCATTTCAGGAAACTGTGGAAACCCTCAATGACCTTAATGATAATGATGGATTGATCGAAACGGGAGAGCGGGAAGACCTATGCGAGATTTGCAATATTATCGCCATCGCCGCAGGAATCGATCCAACGAAATATGGTGGTGGCGAGGGGCCAGCGAGTGAATGGCGTGACTGGTAAAATCTTGCGATCTCCATAACTTCCTGTTTGTGGCGCATACTCGTGAAACAAAAGCAACTTGCTGCTAGTCTAGTTAGACATGTTTGCCAGATATCTTGTTGGTGTCTCGATATGAATAAGTTTCCCTGTCCTAGTCTTATTAATATAGTCAATCTAGTTTTTGTATTGTCCCTCACCACTCCTGCTATGGCCTGGGCGCAGACTGCCCAACAAAAAATAGTTTTTGTCTCGCCCCAAGGTGCTGATACGGTGGGAGCGGGCTCTCAAAATCAAGCATTTCGGACGGTCACCGCAGCGATCGCGGCTAATCCCGAAGCTGGGACAATCTTTCAATTAAGCGATGGTAAATATAGCGAAGCGACGGGTGAAAGTTTTCCGATTCGCCTTCCTCAAGGAGCGATCTTGCGCGGTAATCCCAATGCAAATGGAACGGTTGTCATTAGTGGCGGTGGGCGCTTTGTTAGTTCTACCTTTGCTAGTCAAAATATTGCGATCGTTGCGGCAAATGACTCCCGTATTGAAGGCGTTACGGTTACCAATAGCAATCCGCGCGGTTATGGACTATGGCTAGAGTCTAGTCGCAATGTCGTCATTGCTAATAACAGTTTTATTCGCAATACCCATGATGGGATATTCCTAACGGGAAGTTCTAATGCTTATATTAGCAATAATCTATTTACGGGGAATACGGGTAGCGGCATCTCGGCCTTGGGAACCAGTACGGGAGAGATTCGCGATAATAGATTTGAGAATACGGGCTTTGGACTATCCATCGGGCAGCAATCGCAGGTCTTTTTGACTAATAACAATATTTCTCGAAATGTTGATGGTGTTGTAATTTCTAACACGGCTCAACCGACGCTTCGCGGTAATGCGATCGCCGATAATCAGCGCAATGGACTTGTTATTCTCAGTGGCTCGAATGGTGCGCCTCGCCCCGATGTGGGAACAACGATTTCTCAGGGTAAAAACACCTTTCGCAACAACGGCGAATTTGATATTAATAATGCTACGACAATTCCTCTAGTAGCGGTAGGCAACCAAATTAATCAAGCTCGCGTTCGGGGCGCACTCGATCTTCGAGCTGCGAATTCACCAATTACTAATGCGATCGCCAATCCTATCGCTTCGATTCCACCTGCACCTTTGCCATCAATTCCTTCTACATCGGTAAATAACAACAGTAATAGTAATAATAGCGGTGGAGCGATTCCTATTCAGACCAATCCTAGTCCCAGTACTGTATTTGTTCCCAATGCTCCAAGCCAATCTTTGCCAAGTCCCGTGATTTCCCCTAAACCCAGTAATAATTCTCCCACAACTATTATCATTGAGCGCGATTATGGCAATCAGTCCAGTGCGGGAACGCCAAGATTTCCCACTCAGGTCGCAACTCTCCCACCAGCAACGCTCGATCCCACAACAGGCAAGCCATTCCAATATCGCGTGATTGTTTCCGCAACTTCTACTGTCATCGTCCAGAAGGTCAAGACGATCGTTCCCGATGCTTTCCGTATGTCCCGTAGTGGGAGAACTGTACTTCAGGTGGGAGCCTATAGCGATCGCCCAGCGGCTGATCAGTTGGTGCAAAGATTAACCCAATCAGGACTGATTGCGGAAATTATTCCATTTCGGTAATTTATATGGTTAAATTCCACGCTAATGTCAATGGATAGCTACTCCCTTCCCAGTCAAGAAATAGCGGTGCGCGCACCGCTATTTCTTGGTTTTATTAGGACATAAAACGCGAAATATGAGTGGCGGCGCTTTGCGCCGCTACTTATATTTCGCGTTTGTTCTAGCTATCCATTAGTTGGGGCGATCTCGTAGGTCATAAAATCATGGGCAGGGATGGTATTTGCAAAGATACTCCTTGCCTCATTCACTAAATCTTCCAATAGAATTGGATTGCCTGGGGAATAACGCGGACTGAAATGGGTCATGATTAATTGCTTGACATTAGCCAATTGCGCCACTTGAGCCGCCATTGTGCTGGTAGAATGCAGGCGCTGAAAAGCCATATCGGCATCTTGATGGGCAAAGGTAGATTCATGAATCAGTACATCGGCATTTTGGGCTAGTTCTACGGAACTATCACAAAAAATTGTATCGGTGCAGTAGGCAATCTTGCGCCCAATCTGAGGAGCGCCACAAAACTGTTTGCCATCGATTTTACGTCCATCGGGAAGGGTAACAATCTTGCCTTGTTTGAGTTCGCCAAAGATGGGACCTGGGGGAATATTCATGGCGATCGCTTTATCGACATCAAACTTACCAGCGCGATCGCGCTCCACCAAGCGATAGCCATGCGCCGTCACCTTATGTTTGAGCGGAGCTGCTACCATATAAAACTCCGCATCTTCACATACTATGCCTGCCTTAACCCGATGCACCTTGATCGAATAAGAAAGGCGTGTCTCGCTATAGCGCAAACAGGCATCGAGATATTCCCCCAAACCCGTCGGTCCATAGATATCGATATGGCTGACATTTCCTGCCATACCGCAACTTGCCAGCAGTCCTGGCAAACCAAAAATATGATCGCCATGCATATGGGTGACAAAAATCTTGGAGATTTGACTGATTTTGACATCACTTCGTAGCAATTGGTGCTGAGTTGCCTCGCCACAATCCAGCAGCCAAACTTCAGCACGTTGAGGTAAGCGCACGGCTACACTGGAGACATTGCGTCCGCGAGTGGGTACACCCGAACTAGTACCGAGAAAAGTGATCTGCATATCTAGTCATCTACAAAAATCTCGATGCGGCGGTTACTCTTGCCATTATTGTCACCAGCGCTGCCAGATAAGGGACGACTAGTGCCATAACCGATCGCCATCCAATAATAAGTTTGCTCGCCGCGCAGTCTCGCTAAATATTCTTTAACCGCTGATGCGCGTAAATAGGAGAGAGTTAACTCATCTACTGTACCACTCCCATCCATATGACCATTAATTCGTACCTTTTTGCCAGAGGCTAAAGGCAGTTGGGCGGCAACTTCATCTAGTAACCGAAAGCTTTCGGGACGAATGCTTGCCTTATTAGGGTCAAATAGGGCATCGGCGGATAGGGTAAACTGTTGTTTTTTGTAATTTAAAAAATTGAGCGAAGGTTGCCAAACCAAGTCTGGGCGGATAAAGGCGATCGCAAGTCCAATGCTAGTTCCTGCGATCGCGCTTGCCCCAATCGCTACAATCCGAATAATAAATGACAAGACCGAATTTCCCGCTTGGGTGAGATTACCAGACGGCTTGCCCGAAGATTTACCTATTGACTTATCTGGAGTCGGTAAATTTGCCACAATTATTTCTTTTTAGATTTAGAACTAACAGTAGTATCGATTAGTTCTAACTCATTTGCACGAAATGATACAATCTTTTCCCAGTTACCACCGCCAAAAATTACCGCAACGCGACCATCGGTGACCCGTTGTACTTGCCCCTGAAATCCATAGTAGGTATCGCCCTCATTCACAACGCGCACTGCCGAGCCTGGAAAAATGATTGGTTGCATATTTGTTATGTTACTCCCTGATTTTGACTAGGTTTATTCTATATCCTTTGACGATCTGTCCTTATTGCTTTTTCCAATGATTATCAGTTGGCTTAGAGGTAATGAATAGCTAATAAAGTGCGATCGACGTATTTGTGTCTTTTTTGTCCCTATAGAATGGGCATTTCAGCCTCTATCATTTTTTAAGCTGTCTAATGCTTTAAGTAACTAAACGTGAGTTCGGGATAATTTGAAACGGGCTTTGAGGAAGGGTTTGCTACGCAAACCCTTCCTCAAA
>NZ_ALWB01000008.1 GCF_000332215.1 Pseudanabaena biceps PCC 7429 | reverse complement strand
CCCGCGCAGCGGGCGGTATGCTCTTCTAGGTTTTGGTTTTTAATTATGCCGAACTACTTAATTATTTCAGCCTAAACAAATTTGGTAAAATTGTATTTAGACAATGCTACTGAAGGCTAGTCACGCTATGTATCAGCCAATTCATCCGCGATCGCCCCTAGAGACAATGCCAACGATGTACGATTTACCAAGTGAGTTGGTGGGAGAGTCTGGTTTTCCTGACGAATTTCATTGCATACAGGCGAATTTACTCAGTGAGACCTGCCAGCCTGTTGGCTATTCGCCAGAAGAGATGCTGCTCGCAAGCGATCTCAATCTCTATTACGACCCCAGACATACTCAATGGTACAAGCGTCCTGATTGGTATATGGTTTTGGGTGTACCGAGGGCTATTCAACAGCAGGAGTTGAGGCTGAGTTACTTAATCTGGCAAGAAGGTGTTACGCCTTTTTTGGTTGTGGAGTTGCTATCTCCAGGCACTGAAGAAGATGACCTAGGACAAAGGCTTAGAGAGGTCAATCAGCCCCCGACTAAGTGGGAGGTCTATGAGCGGATTTTGCGCGTTCCTTACTATGTTATTTACGATCGCTACGAAAATAATCTGCGCGCCTTTGAGATTTCAGTGAACGGATATAAGGCGATCCCATTAACCGAGGGACGTTTTTGGATTGAAAGTTTAGGGATGGGATTGGGACTCTGGCAAGGGGGTTATCAAGGAACCGAAGGGCTTTGGTTGCGGTGGTATAACCAAACTAGTTGGCTGCCAACCCTAGCAGAGAAAGCTGAGGCAGCTAGCCAACGAGCTGATAAGTTGGCTGCTTACCTGCGATCGCAAGGTATAGATCCTGATAATTTATAAGTAGCTACAATTAAATATAAAACCCAGAATCAAAAGCTATAGCGCACGCGCAACGTGCGCTATAGCTTTTGATTCTGGGTTTTAATTATGCCCAGCCACTTGGGATTTACAGCGCTTCGCGCTCAAACCCAAAGCAAGGAAATTTTTGAAAGCGTTGCGAAGCAACGCTTTCAAAAATTTCCTTGTGGTTCGTTTGAGTGGTAATTGCTGTAAGTTTACTTATGCTTAGATACTTAGCTATAGCCACTAGCCGTTCAGCACCTCGATCGCCGCTTTTACACCAGCGCCGTAGGTAAAATTACTATAGCCGAGGGCAGAGATGGAAGCTTCCAATGCACTAATCGCTGTTAAAATATCGCGATCGCCCACAAAGCCAAGATGTCCGATGCGGAAGATCTTGCCATTGAGATGATCTTGACCGCCTGCCATGACAATATCAAATTTCTTCTTGATCGTGGCGCGGATTTTTTCGGCATCAAGTCCTTCAGGGGGAACAACCGATGTGATCGAAGCGCTCGCTGCATCATCGGGAGCTAGTAGCCCCAAATTCAGAGCCTTGATCGCCGCACGAGTAGCATCACGATGGCGAAGATGACGCGCAAAAATATTTTCTAATCCTTCACGTTGCATGATTTCCAACGAAGCTTGTAAAGCCATCACCATATTCACCGAAGTGGTAAAAGGAGTGGAATTTTTAGCCGCATCTTTACGAGCTTTGCCTAAATCTAGATAGAACCTTGGCAAGTTGGCTGTTTTATAAGCTTCCCATGCCTTAGGGCTAACGGCAACAAATCCTAACCCAGGAGGAATCATGTAGCCTTTTTGCGAACCAGAACCAACGACATCCAGTCCTAATTCATCAATGGCGACATTCATTGCCCCCAAGCTAGTCACCGCATCAACGATAATCAAAGCCTTTTCATGGGCTTTCACGTGACGGTTAATCGCAGCTAAATCGTTAAGAACACCTGTCGAGGTTTCGCTGTGGGTGATGATAACCGCTTTGATTTCCTTATTGGTATCAGCTTCTAATTTAACGCGAAAATCTTCAGGATCGAGAGCTTTGCCCCATTCAGCCTTAATGACTTCAGCATTTACGCCATAGGCTTGGCAGACTTCTACCCAACGTTCGCCGAATTTGCCATTGTCTCCCACAAGGACGCGATCGCCTTTGCTTAAGAAATTAATGATGCCTGCTTCCATCGCCCCCGTACCACTTACGGTGAGAATTAATACATCATTAGTAGTTTGGTGCAGCCACTTGAGCTTGGCAGTCACATCTGCCATGACCTTGCTAAAATCGCCGCTACGGTGTCCGATGGGAGCTTTTGCCAGCGCCAACAGAGCCTGTTCAGGCACAGGTGTTGGTCCTGGGATCATTAACATCAACTTATCTTCCATGAGTCGAAATCTTGTAATGCTTGATTAAATACTAGATCTAGTATTGTAACCATTAAACTGTCCCTAGAACCGATTAAAATCTTTAGCGCTTAAATCTAGATATCTCAAAAAGAATGAGATGGTGCTAAACGCTACCTCATTCTTTTTAGATAAGCGTCTGAAATCCTTGCTTGCATTGCAATATATGGCTGTTGACAAACCCCAATATAGAGAAGGACGGCGCAAAGCGCCGCCCTTCTCTATATTGGCTTAGCCATAGCCGCATCACACTTTACCAAAGCGCCTCTAGGGAAAGAGGCAACAATTCGCACTTTTGACTCCTAACCTCACTGAAATAAGGAGATAAATAAGCTTCAAACTAAGCTTCAAACTGTTATGAAATCTAGTTCTTTGTTACAATTATTACTTGGAAATATTCGTAACAACAGATTTAAGGTTTCCGTTGTTACAAATACTCCGAATTTCTGTAGTAACCATACAAGCTCTGCTATGACTGACCTCCAAGTTGATTCTGCCAAACTCTATGAGAACTTGAGTGCAATTTATTTCAAGTTGTCATCTTTGGAGCGACAGATGATTCAAATATTTGCGATCGCCTATGCCCCAATTAATCGCAACGAGTACTTTGATTGCTTAATTCACCTTGGACTTAAGGATAAAGACAATAAACATTTCACAGCCATCAGTGTCAAAGGACATATTGATCGCTTTTTAAAGTTAAATCTACTCACATTGGATCGGACTCAAGGCACACAATGCCATAGTTGTCTGGTCGATATCGTCATGCGGGACGCAGTTAAAACAGGTGAATTTGAGAAAATTGTAAATGTGGTTGAAACCCAAATCCCTGTGCCAACTTATGGTCGCAATGATGCACGTACTTTCAGAAATGAATCCCAGTTTATCCGTGAAGTCAGAATTGGGATCTATCGGCAAGATATGGACTTTGTGCTCAAGCAGTTCGCAGACTTCTACCGCTATGGCTATTCCCAGCAGAAAATTACATTAGAAACGATTTTACATCAAGTTTGCAGTAATCCCTTTGACTATGAATGGTTTCAGACCTTAAAGCTAGAGTTTTATGAGGTCGGATTAGACACGATTTTGAGTAATGGAATGCTGAGGCTAAAACCAACGGAAGAAGCCTATAAGCTCTTACTTAGGGAATTTAAGGGAAATAGCGATCGCTGTACAGATACATTATTACTTGTTTTAGTAGAACAAAGTCTCTTACGTGCCGATTTGCAGACAGCGCAAGCCGCCTACGATCGCCTACCGATTTCTTTCAAAGAATCAAATGATGAACTCCTCGCTTGGTTATATTTCCTCAAAGGCGATCGCGAATTAGCGATCGCTAAGTTTCGCCAGTCACTCAAGATAATTAGAAAAGCCACGGGCAAGCGTCAGGTTTACTTGAGTGGCGAACCTGGACTGTTTTTTATACTGGCGCTGATTCAGGATGGCACAGCGGAGGCTATGCGCGAAGCTGAAGGATATGCCAGCATTATGAATAGACAGACTAACCATTGGTTGCAAACAACCTATAGCAGATTGCAAAAGGTTTTGAAATTTCAACTAGGTGATATCCCTCAAAAAGATCTTCTGAGCAGCGAATACATTCACAATCATACGGAAACTCACTGTTTAGAAGCCTTTTTTAGTACCCTCTGTCTCTATTGGGTCAATCCAGAGAAGGCTAGAATTGAATCACCCAAAATCCTAGAACCATTACTCAAACAAGCAGTCAATGCTGGATATCATTGGTTCTCCATGGAAGCGGCTGAATTACTAGGAGAGCTTGTACCTAATTCTATCCATCGAAAACACGCACAAAAGTTGAGACAGAGTAATCAAATTGCCACCATTGTGAACTTGATTCGACCTCAAGAGACTTGGGAACTAAGTTTGAATGCTTTGTTAAATCTTGGCAAAGCTCCACAGGAACAACCAAAATCAGCTAATGCCTCACCACAACGTTTGGTATGGTTGATTACTTTTAATAAGGGAACCTGTACGGTTCAGCCCAAGGAGCAAAAAATTAATGCTAAAGGAGTATGGAGTGCGGGAAGGAATATCGCCATAAAGCGGCTCAAGGAATCTATCCATGAGTTTCCTTATATGACACCACAAGATATTCTCGTTTGTGCCCATATCCAAGCTTATTCCTATCATGGGTATTACGGTCAAAGTCAATACGAATTTGATGAAGATACCATTTGTGCCCTTGTAGGACATCCCCTAGTGTTTTGGGAAGATTCGCCAACCACAAGGGTCGATATTGTCAAAGGAGAACCCGAACTGCTCGTGAAAGCGGGTCGAGGCGATCGCCTATTTTTAGAATTTTCACCCCAACTAAAAGACGGTCAAAATTTTGTCGTTGTTAAGGAAAGTCCCACCAGATTGAAGGTGACACAGGTAAATGAATCCCACCGGCGGATCACCGAAATTATCGGCAGAAAAAATCGTTTAGAAATCCCCGTCGCCGCTAAAGATCGCGTCCTTGCGGCAATTCATGGCATTTCCTCCATCGTTACCGTGCATTCAGATATTGGCGGAGGCGTGAGTGATGCGGAGGAAGTAGCATCGGATAGCAAACCCCATGTCCATATTTTACCCGCAGGCGATGGATTGAAAGTGGCTATATTAGCCCGTCCTTTCGCCAATGCGGGAGCCTATTATCGTCCTGGAACAGGTGGCACAACCGTACTTGCGGAAATTGACGGGAAGCGATTGCAAACGACTCGCAATCTGAAGGAAGAAAAAAAGCTTGCCAATGAAGTAATCGCCGCCTGTCCGACCTTGGGCAACTACGAAGATAGTGAAAGCGAATGGATAGTTGACGATCCAGAGTTCTGCTTGGAACTACTACTGGAATTGCAGGCTTTAGGCGATCGCATTATTTTGGAATGGCCAGAGGGCGAAAAAATGCGAATTAGCCATCGTGCGGACTTTAATAATTTTCGGATGTCGATCAATCAGAGCCGCGATTGGTTTGCCGCTGAAGGAGAATTACATTTGGGCGATGATAAGGTGTTAAATATGCAGCATCTTTTGGAACTGCTAGATAAAACACCTAGCCGATTTATTCCCATCGGTGATGGTCAATTTATTGCCCTGACCCATCAATTTCGCAAACGTCTAGATGAGTTTCGCCGACTGTCCGAACAACATGGTTCAGAGACAAGATTTCATCCCTTGGCTGCCTTAGCGCTTGAAGATTTTGTCGATGAAATTGACGATCTCAAAGTTGATAAGCATTGGAAGGCTCATGTCAAAAAAATCAAGGAAATGCGGAAGTTTGAGCCGCAGTTACCATCTACCTTGCAGGCGGATTTACGGGATTATCAGGTTGAAGGGTTTGCATGGTTGGCAAGGCTTGCCCATTGGGGTGTGGGAGCTTGCTTAGCCGATGACATGGGTTTAGGTAAAACGCTCCAATCTTTAGCCTTGATTCTTACCCGTGCGCCCCAAGGGGCGACATTGATTGTTGCGCCCACCTCCGTATGTATGAACTGGATTAGTGAAGCGGCCAAATTTGCGCCAACGCTCAATGTCATCGTGTTTGGTTCGGGCGATCGCCAAAAAGTTCTCGATAATCTCCAGCCATTAGATATTGTTATTTGTAGCTATGGTTTACTCCAGCAGGAAGAGGTTGCCGAAAAGCTCGCCAAAGTAGAATGGCAAACCGTCGTTCTCGATGAAGCGCAGGCGATTAAAAACACTGCCACCAAGCGATCGCAGGCAGCGATGAATCTCCAAAGTGGTTTCAAGCTAATCACGACAGGCACTCCAATTGAGAATCATCTCGGCGAACTCTGGAATCTCTTCCGTTTCATTAACCCAGGACTATTAGGTTCCCTCGATAATTTCAATACCAATTATGCCAATCCCATCGAGCGATCGCAGGATCGCGAAGCCCGCAATCAACTTAAAAAATTAATCCAACCTTTCATTCTCCGCCGCACCAAAAACCAAGTCCTACAGGAGTTACCATCGCGTACTGAAGTCACATTACAGGTAGAACTTACTAAAGAAGAACTTGCCTTTTATGAAGCCCTCCGTCGGGAAGCGATCGCCAAGCTCAATAACACCGAAGCCAATGCTGGGCAAAAGCATCTGCAAGTGCTAGCGGAAATCATGAAGTTACGTCGCGCTTGCTGCAATACAAAATTGGTTCGCCCCGATATTCCCTTGCCCAGTTCCAAATTGCAGCTTTTTGGTGAGGTGCTCAACGAATTGCTAGATAACAAACACAAAGCTCTGGTATTTAGTCAATTTGTCGATCATCTCCATCTCATTCGCGACTATCTAGATGCACAAAAAATTAGCTATCAATATCTTGATGGCAGTACTCCCGCAAAAGACCGCAAAAAGCGTGTCGAAGCTTTCCAAGCAGGCGAAGGTGATGTTTTCTTGATTAGCCTTAAGGCGGGTGGCACTGGGTTAAATCTCACGGCTGCGGACTATGTAATCCATATGGATCCTTGGTGGAATCCTGCGGTAGAAGATCAAGCGAGCGATCGCGCCCATCGCATCGGTCAAAAACGCCCCGTCACCATTTATCGACTCGTCGCCAAGGGCACTATCGAAGAGAAAATCGTCGATCTGCACCACCAAAAGCGCGATCTTGCCGATAGTTTACTGGAAGGCACGGATATGAGTGGCAAGGTGACTACCGATGCATTATTGCAATTGATTAATGAAATTTAGACGACGCTCTAAAATCTTCCAGCGCTTTGCGCTTTCAATTTACAGTAATTTTCGATCAAAAGAACCACAAGAAACTTTTTGAAAGTGTTGCTTCGCAACACTTTCAAAAAGTTTCTTGTTTTGGGTTTGAGCGCAAAGTGCTGTAAGTGATCGCCAACATAGGCGATCGCCAGTATATAAGATGGCGGGGACAGGAGGATTCTCCCCCAATCGCATGATTCCTATAAATTTCGCAATGGAGTTTCTTGACCGTAAATAAATTTTTGCTCCAAATTGTTGCCAAGAAACCATAGAGCGATCGCGATCGCCACGACAATCGAACCAATACCTATCACAGTTATATTAGCTGGGGCAAAGAAACTAAGTAAGGGAATAACCGTCCATGCGATCGCCGCGATCGTCATACTTGCGGTTTTGAGTCTGCGGACATTTCGCAAAGCTTGACTGCAACTCGCACATTTAGAAGTATGGGAATGATAGCGATCTAGGAGAACTTCCTTAACTAATGGAGCGGCTAGTTGCTGACCAGCAAATGGGTCGGCTTGATAGCGGCTGACCCATTTCCGTAATTCAGTCACATAGGTATCAGCTGAGGTAGAAAGATAAAAAGCTTTTGCATAATTGGCCCGATCTTCCATCTTGGCAAGGGTCTGTTCGAGATAGCGCTCTTGGTAATGCAAGAAGATCTGGTCATCCTCAAGGATTCCATTTTGTCCGATATGGGAATACCAACGAGGAGTAATTCCAATAAAGAATCGAGGAATAGCCGAACTAAATTGAAAAGGAAATCTTGCAAATAACCGACATTCTCCCTTACGGGTCGGTGTCGCATAGACAGCCGTGATCGTTCTCCCAAATTGTTTAGAAGTAAGATCGTGCCACATCAAAGAAGGCGCAATAAAAGTAGTATCTTGCCTTCCTAACTTCCCTCGTCTCGGTCCTTCTTCCCAAGTGCCTTTAAATCCATATTTTTCGGTTTCGAGAACTTCTAAAAACATCGGCGCGGCATTAGCCCGATTGCCAACGGACTTATGATGGGTAAAGGGAAGATGGCTGGCATCGAGAACATTTTCTAAAAGGGTAATCGCATCGTAGGGAAGATCACGAAAGGTTCCGAAAAGAGTCCATTTATCAGTTTCAGTTTCGAGGGGTTCGATAATGGGGATTTTGACTTGAGGTGCATTTTCGGGTTTACCCGCGTAGATAAATAGCAGTCCTTGTCGTTCCGCTGTCGGCAGGGATGACACACAGGCTCGCTTTGAAGTATGGGCGGTTCCACCTTCAGGTTGCTGCGGTATGCGATCGCAACTGCCATCACCCTTAAAGGCCCAGCCATGATAGGGACATTCTAGTAAGCCATCTTCGGCAATTCTACCTTCCGATAGAGGTACGAGGCGATGCGGACAGCGATCGTCGAAGGCTTGCCATGCATTACTATGGCGATCCCACCAAATGACGAGATCCCGTTCTAGCAAGGTAAACTTGGCAGGTTTGGTTTTATCTAAGTCTTCTAGATAAAAAACGGGATACCATACCTCCTGCCAATCAAAGCGATCTGGATCTCGTCCGCCTGCTGGCAATATTTGGGCGCAATTACTATTCAGGCTATTTAGGCTATTGCTTACAGGATTGGGATCGTCTATCAGTAAGGTATTTGCAGTCATGGTTACAGCCAAACTTTTAACTTCTTATTTTAACATTGTAAAGTTATGTATAGTTTAGCTTGCGATCGCCAATATATTGGGATGTTGGGATGAATTTCATATAAGCCATCCCCAGCATTTCTTACATATTCTTTCCAGATCTCCAAAATACCTCTTGAGAACCTATTAAGATTAAATCTTTATAAATTCTAAGTTTCAGAATTTCTCACAGACATAGCACTATAATCGGCAATAAGTCGTTGAATTATTGAGCATAGAGTCGAGTTGAAAGTCTTAAAATCTCAGAAAACAGATTTCTCACAGATTCTACATAGAAATAATTATGGAATTCCTATCAAATACAGTTGCATTGTCCCGAACGCAATTTGCTTTAACTGCTATTTTTCACATGCTTTGGCCGGTATTAACAACGGGTATGGGCATATTTTTAGTAATCGTAGAAGGACTATGGCTGAAAACTAAAGATCCAGATTATTATCGTCATGCGAGATTTTGGGCAAAGCTTTACGTTCTTAATTTTGGAATTGGCGTAGCCTCGGGGCTACCAATGGAATTTCAATTTGGCACTAATTGGGCTCCATTTTCGGAAGCAGTAGGAGATTTCTTTGGAAGTATTCTCGGCTTTGAAGGTGCAGTCGCCTTCATGCTAGAGGCAGGTTTCCTTGGCATTATGTTATTTGGATGGGAGCGAGTGCCGCCTGTGGTTCATTATTTTGCGACGATCATGGTTGCTTTTGGAGCAAACTTATCAACAGTATGGATTTTAGTGGCTAATTCTTGGTTGCAAACTCCAGCAGGCGGAGATTTCGTTGGCGGTAAATTCATCGTTAACGACTATTTTCAGGCAGTTATGAATCCTTTTGCGCTTAAGAGCATTTTACATATGTTCTTTGGTACTTTAGAGACTTCTCTATTTGTTATTGGTGGTATCAGTGCTTGGTATATCCTCAATCAACGTCAAGTGACTTTTTTTACAAAATCCTTCAAAATAGCTTTAGCGACAGCGATCGCTGTTGCTCCCTTACAAATCTATATTGGACATTTAAGCGCCGAACAGGTTTACCAATATCAGCCCAGTAAACTAGCAGCTATGGAAGCAAAATGGGAAACTTCACCAGCAGGAGAACCAGCCGATTGGAGTTTACTCGCCATCCCCAATAGTAAGACTGAAAGTAATGATTGGGAAATTAGAATTCCTAACGGACTAGGATATATTTTAGAATTCAAGAAAAATCTCGCTGAGCCAGTACTAGGATTAAAGGAATGGAAACCCGAAGATCGTCCGCGCATGGTGGGACTGGTTTATTATTCTTTTAGAATCATGAGTGGGATTGGGTTCTTTTTAGTAGGATTAATGCTATGGAGCGTCATCCAATGGCTAAGAGGTAAATTATCAATGAATGCGATCGCCTCACAGAAATGGCTAATGCGAGGATGGATTTTCGCTGCACCACTGGGATATATTGCCGTAGAATCAGGTTGGATCGTACGCTGTGTCGGCAGACAACCTTGGGTCGTCTATGGACAGATTCGCACCGCCGACGGTGTGTCTAACATACCTGCAAGTAATGTTTTGACTTCTTTATCAATTTTTACGGTCATCTATTCAATTCTCTTCATTTCCACACTTTATTTTGGTAGTCGCATTATTCGGAAAGGTGCAAACTTAGAATTACCAATCCCAGGAGAAGAAATAGTTCTTGCTCCTGCGGAACATATTGAAGATAGCCGCCCTGTGGAAGCAAAATAATAAAAAATCAAGAAAATCAAAAACACTTCAAAACCTATGGAAGCTCTTCAGCACTTTTTACCTCAGGTCTGGTTTGTTATTTTAGGATTATTTTTACTTTTGTATGTCTTACTTGACGGATTTGATTTGGGTGTAGGAATTCTCTCTCTAACTTCCTCTAACGAAGAACGTCGCAGTATGCTGATGACAAGCTTAGGAAATGTTTGGGATGCTAATGAAACTTGGCTAGTTCTAATGGGTGGTGCTTTGTTTGGCGCATTTCCCCTTGCCTACAGCACAATTCTATCTTCTCTTTACATTCCTATCATGGGGATGCTATTTGGGTTGATTTTTCGAGCTGTAGCCTTTGAGTTTCGTGAGCATTCAAATCGTAAATTCTTTTGGAATTTCGCTTTTGGTATCGGTAGTTTTGTAGCCGCACTTAATCAGGGATTTGCTCTAGGAAGTGTTTTACAAGGGATTAAGGTTGATACCAATGGACATTTTATCGGTGGTACATGGGATTGGTTAAGTTGGCAATCATTGTTAGTTGCACTCACTTTAATTCAGGGCTATGTTCTGATTGGTTCTACTTATCTAATTATCAAAACTGAAGGAGAGCTACAGGAGACTCATTACCGCACGGCAAAAATTGCAGCTTGGACTACGCTGGTTGGCGCTGTGATAATTACAGCGATCACGCCAATTTTTTATGAAAGTGCTAGAGCGAGGCTACTGGAGCCGCCACTACTCTATTTATTCGCACTCATTCCGATCTTAGGGATGTTACTGATTTGGCAGTTAATCAGTAGTTTAAATCATAAAGCTGAAGTTGCCCCTTTTGTATGGACTACCTTGCTATTTCTTTTAACATTTTTAGGATTGGGGCTAATCATATTTCCAATTATTATTCCTAATCAAATCACGATTTATCAAGCGGCAGCTTCTCCTAGCGCTTTAGTATTTATGCTAATTTTTGTCGGTTTTCTAATTCCGATTATGCTTTTCTACAACATTTACCAATACATTGTTTTTCGGGGGAAAGTAATAGGTAGTGCTTATCATGATTAAGTAGCTCAGCATAGTTAAAACTCAAAACCAAGTAATTAAAAAACAAAACCAGAGAGCGTGCCGCCCGCAATGTAGGCGGTGCGCTCTTCTAGGTTTTAGGATTACTTATGCTTAGCTACTTAATACTGTCTTGAAGTTATTGCCATGCTTTCATTTTGTCAGGATTCATTAAACCGTAAGGATCGACCATGCGCTTGAAGTTTAGCTGCTCATAGTCAACCGTTTTCATGCCACCATCTTCGAGAATATAGGTATGGGGATTGGCAATGAATACGCCCTGCGCCTCATGATATCGAATGATCTCGTTTAAGCGATCGCTAGTGGTAAAACGCACCACCTGAATCGCCGCAGGGATGACTACTCCATTCACCTTAATAAACTCTAAATGCATCAGCACTTCATCGCCAAAATACTCATGCATCCGTTGGACTAGTTCCAATTGCGGATCGTTCAAAAATAGGCTCTGAAGATAGGTGAGGGAAGAATCGGCGGCGCGAGCATGTAAGGTGGTGTGATTCCAAGAAAATTCGATCAGGCTGATTCCTTTACCTGCATCCCTTGCGCTTTTTTCGTAGCAAATTTCGCCCTTAAAGTCTCGTACGAGGCTCTGAAATGGTTCGCGATCGCTTTCCGCTACGAGCACTAGAGCGCAGTGGGAATCCTTGGGAATGTAGCTCTGGAGGGCATTGAAATAATTAGCAATCGGTGCTGTATGGACGCTAATCATCTTTTTGATAATGCCGTCACTATTGCCGAGGGCTTGCCCAAACCGAGCGGCTGTCATGAAGTCGGGGAAACTCACTACGAATTCATCCCATCCATAGGCTGGAGCTAGGGGAACTTCTAATTCGGTAATAATGCCGTTGGTTCCGTAGGCATGAGCAACCTTTTGGACATCATCGCCCCGCAATTCGATAATTCTGGGTTCATCTTCGAGGGTGACGACTCTTACGGCTCTTAAATTACCGCGATCGCGTAGTTGTCCGTAGAGCACGGAACCAATACCGCCACTACCTCCCGCGATAAATCCCCCAACCGTCGCGCTTCTAAAGGTAGAAGGAATCATTCGCGATTCCCAGCCAATTTCTTGGGCTTTTTTATCGAGGACTGCCATTTTTACGCCCGTTTCTACGCAGGCTAGTCCCGCTTTAATCCATTTGATTTCTTGCATTCGCAGGGTTTCTAAAATAATGCCACCTTTGAGGGGCGTGCATTGTCCGTAGTTGCCCGTGCCGCTGCCGCGCACCGTGAGGGGAATGTTATATTTCACGCAGGCTTTTGCTATTCTCAGTACCTCGTTTTCATTGGTAGGACGAACTACAGCATCGCCAACTTTGCCAGTTAGAAGTGGAACAAGGACTGGACTAAAGTGGGCGAAATCTTCTGATAGTTTCGCAACCTGTTCTGGATTTGTAATTACTTCAATTCCAGATAACTCTTCTAATAAATTTTCTAAAGATATTTGCATATGCACCTATTGTTTCCATCCCACTATTCTAAGCTTAGCAAAACTCAACGAAGATAGCGATCGCACTAAATTATCTCTACAAATGGCGATCGCTAATTTACCAAGGCGATCACCATTTATCTCAACTCAGACAGAGATAACATTCTCATCAGCGTACTTTTGCTTCCCATAACATCTGCATTACATTATCCTTTTGAGTTGTTTATAGACTTCATCGTCGTTCCGTTTGTCAATTAGTAAGATTTCTAGAGTTTCAGATTCAACATAATAAACTATCCGATATTCACCGATATCTGCTCAATGGTAGGGATATCCTTTTAACTTTAGAGAATCTTGGGGATAAGGATTAGAAGTCAATTCTTTGATTTTAGTGGCGACTTGTTTAGCGTGCTTATCTGGCAGGCTTTTTAAGCGTTTGACGGCTTGTCGCGATAGATTAATCTTAAGCATTTAAAATCTCTGATAGTAAAGCCTCGCTTTCTGTGATTCCGACAAAGCCTTCTTGTCTAGCTTGCTCTGCTTTTAAAGCCAAAAATTGATTTTCTAAATCTAAAAACCTTTCAAATTCTTCAATCGACATCATAATTGCGACACTACGCCCTTTTTTAGCTATTTGCACTGGCTCTCTACGGGCTAGGTCTAATAGTTCGCCAAAGCGGTTTTTAGCTTCTGATGCACCTAATGTTTTCATCTTTTCTGCTCCGCATAATGTTGTTAGCTATTATAACTATTTTAGCTATTTTAGCCATGATCGCCTATTACCATTATCAGAGTTAAGTAAGCGAGGAAGTGGCGATCGCTAAATAAATATCCCTTAGTATTCGCGAATGATAAATACTGGTGTGCTTGACTTGGGTTGATTTTGCTTTTGGATGCGAATTAGGCGATCGCTTTCTCTTGCTCGTATTGATGAGAGGCGATTGCGCGATCGATTTCTTCTTGATGCGTAGTGTAATAGAATCGGGCGTTGCTCAAGTCATCTGTTGTCAATGAGGGGAAGTTGCGTAAAAGCTCTGGGGTATCGGCTCCTTGTTGTTGGAGTGAGATGATTGTCCAAACGGGGATGCGGGTATTGCGGATTCTTGCATGACCTCCACATACGCCGATGGTTTTCTGGATTGCGCGAGATTTTAGTTTTTCTTGCAATAGGGCATATTCATCTGGTGCAAGGGATTCGATTACTTGGGCTAAGGATTCTACTAGTTTTGTATTCATAGTTTTACAAATCTCGTTAGATTTCAAGGGAATTTCTTATGTGATTGCCTTGAGCGTTGGCAATGTATTGTACTGGGAGTAGTAGCATAGGTTTAAGTGTTGATGAATTATCTGTGAGTTTTACCTATTATAAGGTTTACTCGTTTGAGGGAGATCGCACTTTTAACCCACCCCATATTGTCGAGTTAGACTATGGTGAAATAATATTTGTCTTGCCAGACAATTTTAGTTAAAGTAAGTAAAACTGAAATAAATCCCAAGGGTGTACATTTGTGCAAAACATTAAAGACTGGCCAATTTTCATTAAAGTTTGTTTTGGTTTAATTACTACAGCTCTTGTTATTGCTGGTGCTACAGAAATTCCTAAAC
Source organism: Pseudanabaena biceps PCC 7429 (assembly GCF_000332215.1). GTDB lineage: Bacteria > Cyanobacteriota > Cyanobacteriia > Pseudanabaenales > Pseudanabaenaceae > Pseudanabaena > Pseudanabaena biceps. The sequence continues at coordinate 38,030 of NZ_ALWB01000008.1, read as the reverse complement.
TAAATAAACAACAGAAGGCAGAAGATAACACTTCTCAAAAAAATGCAACAGAACTACTGAATGTTGACATAGTTGTATTGTCGGATGAGGCTACCTCTAAACCTATAGAAAATGCAGAGATTCGGTTTATATCTAAAGGTTCTCCTGAAGTCAGAAGAACCGATACAAATGGATTTACTCAAATTGACATCCCTGTTAGACAAGACATCGAAATTACTATTAGTAAAGAAGGATTCAAGCAATCACGATATACTCTAAGTCTGAGTAATGATCCTAATCGAACTAGAAAGTATTATTTACAACCTCAAAAGAAACCATAGAAAAATGGGTTAATGAAGAATGACTTTTCGAGACTTTCCTCAAACACCTTTATCCCTAAGATATTTGTTGCTTGAACTCTTAGTAAAGCTATTTACCATAGGTATATTCTCAGTTGAAGAAGGTTTAAAAGCTTGGTTTGAACTTATTTTAGTTACTACTGCAATATGTGCTTCTGGTTACTTGCTATGGTGGCAAGTTCCATTATTACTAATAGTAGTCATTTTGAGTCCTATTGCAGCAGGAATGTTTTCTTTGTTAGCACCTGTATATATGAATTCTGAAAACTTTACGGCAAACAATCAATTTGCGTCAACTATCCAGTTCATATCTGAATATAACCTCAAAGAAATATTAAGACTTTCAGGAGATGACTTGGAACAACGATTAAAACAAATTCATGAAGTACAAAAAATTTTTAATGAAAATCCAAAGTTAGTTGAGCAAATCTCCAAACTTCAATTAGCCTTAGATAATATCAATCAAACTCATGATATAGCTGTTACTAAAGTCACACATAATAATAAGATCAAAGAGAGAAAGAGATACGAAGAAGCTGAGTTCAAGAGGAAGGAATGGGAAGATTATCAAGAAAGTTTAAAAAAAGCAGCAGAACTAAAGGCTAGACAAGAAAAGTGGTTAAATGAGCAGCGTAGAAAAGCACAATTTACAGGTGGATGTCCTCCATACAATAAAAAATGTAGGGATGGTTATCCAATTAAAGTAACCATAGACAAAAAAGAAGATGGGTTTGATGGAATTATTTGGAAGCCTTCTGATACAGAGTATGAGGGGATCGAGCCTAAATGGTGCTACGAATCTGTAGAAGAAGCAGAAAAAGAGCATGGCAAATATAAATTTAGGCGACCTAAGAATAGTAGAGGTAAGCCTAGAAAATAATGTTTAATTGTTAATTCTGTGATAATCAATCGTTTATATTCTAGAATAATTGATACATTTATAAAATATTTAACCTAAAGATAATTTTAGACATGAAAAAAGTAATTATCAAAGTAATCCAAAATGGTGATGGGATAGAAGAAACCTTAGAATTAATATTTAATAATCATGAACTTAGTACAGGACAAAAAATCAAAAGTAGAGCGCCAAAATCCATCGAAACCGTTACTAGGTAAGGCTTTAAAGCTTTTCGCCTCAAATCCTTGCTGGGAGAGGGTTTCAAGTTTTTTGTCCTGTACTTAGAATCATGAATTAGAACTTTTAGATTTGTTCCAAGAAAATTTTAAACGATTGAAATTAGCAAAATTACTTGAAAATGATCGTGTACCTATTTTTAAAGGTTTTAGTTGCAGTGAAGAAAAAGGACTTGATTTCGCCAATTCAAGGATGAAATGCAACGCCTAGCGATCGCCATATACCTGCCCTAATACTTATTCTCAAAATGGAGAAGCACTATGAACGAAGCCGATCGCAATCCGCCACAGATTACTCCAAATATCCAAGAAATAGCGCAAACAAGCAAATATCACCCGATTTACTGTTAAAAGATCCCTACATCCTAGACTTTCTAGATATTAGCGATCGCTACCTTGAAATAGCTAGGCATAACCTAGAAGAGCATACCGCCCGCGTAGCGGGCGGTATGCTCTCTGATTTTGGTTTTTAATTATGCCAAACTACTTAGTCATATTTAAATTGGTACTAGATTTGCAGAAAGACGCTTGAAGACAAGCCGTTCGTTCTCGATATCGACAAAAATTGTATCTCCATCCGTAAATTCGCCTCGTAGAATACCCTTCGCAATTTTCGTTTCCAGTTGACGCTGAATGATCCGCTTGAGTGGACGCGCCCCATAAACAGGATCATAGCCAACTTCAGCAAGAAAATCCAAGGCAACATCGGCAATTTTTAGAGTCATGCGACGATCGCTTAAACGTTTTTCTAAGCGCTGAACCTGTAGCTTGACAATCCGTCGCAATTCATCGCGACGAAGCGCATGGAAGATCACGATTTCATCAATGCGGTTGAGGAACTCAGGACGGAAGCTCGCTCGCATTGATTCCATAACCCGCTCGCGCATTTCTTCATAGCGGGAGTCATCGCCAGCAATATCGAGAATATACTGAGAGCCAACATTACTGGTCATGATGATAATGGCATTCTTAAAGTCTACAGTGCGACCTTGGGAATCAGTAACCCTTCCATCATCAAGAATTTGTAGCATGATGTTAAAGACATCGGGATGCGCTTTCTCAATTTCATCAAAGAGAATGACAGCATAGGGGCGACGACGCACAGCTTCGGTCAATTGACCACCTTCCTCATAACCGACGTAGCCAGGAGGTGCGCCCACCAAGCGAGAAACGCTGTGTTTCTCCATATACTCAGACATATCGATCCGCACCATCGACTCTTCCGTATCAAAGAGATAGGCGGCAAGAGCTTTGGCGAGTTCGGTTTTACCAACTCCCGTTGGTCCTAAGAAAATAAAACTAGCGATCGGACGGTTGGGATCCGCCAGTCCTGCCCGCGATCGCTGAATAGCATCGGCGATCGCCGTAACTGCTTCTTCTTGACCGACGACGCGATCATGAAGCACATTTTCTAGTTGGAGAAGCTTTTCCTTCTCAGATTCTACGAGCTTGCTCACGGGGATACCCGACCACTTGGAAATGATTTCGGCAATATCCTCTTCGGTAACTTCCTGACGAAGTAGCGATCGCCCAGAATTTTTCGCTTCCTCTAAATTGACCTCGGCAATTTCCAACTGACGTTGGAGGTCGGTCAGTTTGCCATATTTCAGTTCGGCAGCCTTGCTCAGATCGTAATCACGTTCGGCTTGTTGGATTTCCACATTCACATGGGCAATGTCTTCCTTGATCTTGCCGAGATTGTCAATCACCTGCTTTTCCGCTTCCCATCGCGCTTTGAGGGTAGTTTGTTCTTCTTTCAATCCACCCAGTTCTTTATTCAACTTTTCGAGACGATCGAGGGATTCGCGATCATTTTCCTTCTTCAAAGAAAGACATTCCATTTCCAGTTGAATCACTTTGCGATTGATTTCATCAAGCTCTTCAGGTTGCGAAGTGATTTCCATTTTTAATTTCGCAGCAGCTTCATCCACGAGGTCAATCGCCTTGTCAGGCAAAAAGCGATCGCTAATATAGCGATTAGAAAGGGTGGCAGCCGCCACTAAAGCCGTATCGGATATTTTGACATTGTGATGGGATTCATAGCGATCGCGCAGACCACGAAGGATCGAGATCGTATCTTCGACATTGGGCTGATCGACATAGACCTGTTGAAACCGTCGTTCGAGTGCGGCATCTTTCTCAATATATTTACGATATTCATCGAGGGTAGTTGCACCAATACAACGCAACTCCCCCCTTGCCAACATGGGTTTTAACAAGTTACCAGCATCCATAGCCCCCTGAGTCGCACCCGCTCCCACAACGGTATGAATCTCATCGATAAAGAGAATAAATTGACCGCTTGATTCGGTAACTTCCTTCAGAACCGCCTTCAGTCTTTCTTCAAATTCGCCACGATATTTCGCTCCCGCGATCAGTCCACCCATATCTAGGGCGATCAGCTTGCGACCTTGGAGAGATTCAGGAACATCACCACTCAAAATCCGTTGGGCGAGTCCTTCCGCGATCGCCGTTTTGCCGACCCCAGGTTCACCAATTAAAACGGGATTATTTTTGGTACGGCGCGACAAAATCTGGATCGTGCGGCGAATTTCATCATCGCGACCAATCACGGGATCGAGCTTGCCCTCACGCGCTAATTCTGTAAGATCGCGACCATATTTGGTCAATGCTTCATATTTATTTTCGGGAGTTTGGTCGGTCACTTTTTGATTGCCTCGGACTTGCTGAATAACATTGCGGAGCTTGGTTTCATCCAGTCCCATTTCTTGATAGAGCTGTTTGCCAAAGCGCTCATCTTGACAATAGGGTAAAAGGATATGTTCAATGGAAATAAAATCATCCCCAAAACTTTTGCGTTCCTTTTCAGCGCGATCGAGCAGTACATCTAAGTTTTTGCCTAGGTACACACTACTGTTAGAACTGGAAACCTTGGGCTGTCGATTGATAAACTCGTCAGTGCGATCGCGCAAACGTTGAATGTTTAGCCCTGCTTTAGTAAAAATACTTGCTGCTAGTCCTTCTTCATCTAGTAAGGCTTTGAGCAAATGTTCAGGTTCAATTTGCTGTTGCTGAGACGCTTTCACCACATCGGGTGTCCTTGCGATCGCTGCCCAAGCTTTTTCGGTAAACTGATTAGGATTTGTCGGTTGCATCGCGAGTTGCCTCCTGTGGTCGGGTTTAGAGATTATTTTAGAGATCGATAAATATCTATTGTGAATATTTTAGAGTGTCTCCCTTTTAAACAGGATCGGTTCTACATTGCGAAAGGGTGCGTGTTTCCGTACAAATCTCCTTTAGCACCACTTTTTAGCTCAAGATAAGTAGAGTCACAGGCAGTGGCTTGCGCCACTGCTTATGACTCTACTTTTTAATGGGGAGGTAGTAAGTAATTGTGCAAAATAAATCTGCCAAAGCCATAAGGTTGCGCCCCGCAGGGGCGTAACCTTATGGCTTTGGTGTAATTTCTGATTTAGCGATCGATTTTAGCGATCGATCCTGCTAAGCGCAATTCCTGCGGGGTGCAACCTTACGGGTTTGGATGTGTAATTACGCCTAGCTACTTATGTATTGGCGATTGTATTAGCGATTGTATTGGCGATTGTATTGGCGATCGCTGAAAAACAGATAAAATATTAAATATCTCTCACCAATAAGATTTCCCGATACTTGTCTTATGACCCTAAATAAAGTTCATCTCGTGGGACGGGCAGGGCGCGATCCCGAAGTTAAATATTTCGAGTCTGGTTCGGTAGTTTGCAAATTTACAGTTGCCATCAACCGAGTTACGAGCAACCGCGACGAACCGCCCGATTGGTTTGACTTAGAAGCTTGGGGCAAAACCGCCGAAATTGCTTCAAACTATGTCAAGAAAGGTAGTTTAGTAGGCGTTGTTGGCTCCCTTAAGTTCGATCGCTGGAACGATCGCTCTACGGGAGAAGAACGCCAAAAATCGGTAATCCTGATCGATCGCCTTGAGTTGCTGGGCTCGCGCAAAGACAATGAAGCTGCCAGCAACAGCAGCTATGACGATGACTTTTAGTAGGCATAATTAATTACAAACCAAAACCCTTCAAGTTGTGCCCCTTCGGGGCACAACTTGAAGGGTTTTGGTAATTTATTTTGCACAAGTACACTAAGTAGCTAGGCATAAGTAAACTTAAAACCTAGAAGAGCATACCGCCCGCTGTGCGGGCGGTATGCTCTCTGGTTTTGGTTTTTAATTATGCCTAGCTACTTAATGCGCGAATCTCGATCTAATCTCGATCTACCTTGACAAAGTTGTAGGGAGCCGTGAAATCGTTGTAGCGAATTCTGAGGCGGTTTTCAAATTGTTGATCGAGGGCTTCAACAGCCTTGGCAAATTCGGGTTCTTTGTCCCAATCGATGAGGAAAGATCCGTTATAAATCATGCTTTCCGTGAGTAGTTCGCCCTCAGCATATTCATGGGATAGGGGCTTAAGGGTATTTAAAAAGGCTGTGATAATTACTTGTTGGCGTTCTTCGATTGCGGATTCTAGTTCTTGACCGATCGCGATCGCTTCATCCATGCTCAAGACTTTACCCACTAAAGCTTCGCGCCTCTGGCGCAAGCCCGCATTTTCGGCAACAGCAAGGTTTAATTCTTCGGTTTGATTCCAAAATAATTTGACGCTTACCTCCCGCTTGCCAATTAGGTTGTGAATTAGCTCCTTAAGCTTGGTTTCGTAAGGGATGAGTAGGTCGCGTTGAACATCTTCCCAGTTTTCTACAACTAGCCCAAACTGTAAGGGGAGGGGAACGGCTTGATGCGGATCGATCACTTTCATCAGCGATTCTAAAACGGTTTCATGGGTGATGAGGTTGGCGCGACTTGCCAGATAGCGTTCTTGTTGGGCTTCACTGTAGGCGATTGCAAAGGGGGGGAGGGCATGAAACTGGACGGATTGAGCATTCATACCTTGAAGATCGAGATTTTGAATGAGATCCAGATTTTCAGCTTGCAAAATTGCGTACAGATATAAACTCATGGGATTAACAGATTAGTTAAGGATATCTATTCTAAGCTTTGCGATGCTTTGCCCTCAAGGTAATTATGGCTGGGATGCTAGAGGTGAATTATCGCTAAACCTTAGTGATGATCGCGCGATCGAAGACTTTGCCATCGGTAGCGATCGCTTTGGTGATGATTTTATCTTGATAGACATCAAAGGTCATGAAGCTATGCTGGGAACTCACAAAGGCGGTTTGAGGTAAGCCTGTAAATTTATATAAAGGTGCGCCACCGCCCCCATTGACAATGTAGGTCGTGCCATCGATCGGGTTGAACCGCTCATACCCGTGATCATGTCCGCAGAGATATATAGGCACTTTATGTTTGGCGAATAGAGGCGAGAGTTTGGCGGCTAGTTTGGGGTCGCTACCATGTCTGCCCGACGAGTAAAGGGGATGATGCCCATAGACAATTTTCCAAGGTGCTTTACTCTTGGTTAATTGGAGATCGAGCCAAGCAAGCTGCGTTTCCCAATCGGCATTGCCATTGGTATCGATCGCAAAAAATTCTACGGTTCCCTCCGCAACTTCGCCTTTGGTGAAAGTGTAGTAGCGATCGCTCATGTTAAAAGGCTTGTAATTAATCTGATCGAGTCCGTTATTAGTTTTGGCAATATCGTGATTGCCCAGCACGGCATAAAATTTCACGTTCTCTTTGAGCAATGGGGCATAGGGTTCTTCAAAATAAGCCTTGGCTAATTTGATCTCCCCATAGGAGTAGATATTGTCACCTGCCATTAACACAAAGGCATAGGGCTTTTGTTGATAGGTTTCCCACATGGACTTAGCCACCGCCATCTGATCGGCGCTACCAAATCCATTGTCGGCGATCGCGGCAAAGCGCAGTAATGGTTCCTCAGTGGTTTCTAGGGATATTTCTGCGTCTGAATTTACTTTTGAATTTACTTTTGCATCAGCGGTACTTGCCGATTTAGCTACAGGTGCTTTGGCTGCGGCTGGTTCGTAGGAGGTTTGGTTTTGCGTTTTTGATTTGGCGATCGCATCGTAAATTAAAGAACCAATAATGGGGATTCCTAATAAGGCTCCACCCAAGGTAAATAAAAGTTGACGGCGTTTCATAAATTTCTTTCCATAAACCCTAATTCAATTCTAATTATTTCCGATCCGATGATGTTTGAGGGGGCAATGTTTGAGGGGGCAATCTCTATAAGTTACAGCAACGATAGTGATTTATGGGTAAGATCTATATATTCGTCCCATTTGCCATGCCGCTATGACTGCCAATCCAATTCCTGCTTCTTCAAAAGTCCTACCACTATTGGGGCGATCGCAATCCGAACTTACGGAATGGGTAGTTTCGCAGGGGCAGCCCAGTTATCGCGGTAAGCAGCTTTATGCGTGGCTGTATGAAAAAGGGGCGCGGAGTCTTGACGATATTACGGTTTTTCCGAAGGCATGGCGCGAAGAATTTGCGCAAAACCCAACCGTCGAAATTGGGCGATCGCAGATTTATCTTCACAAACAAACTCGCGATGGGACGGAGAAATTTCTCTTAAAACTAGCCGATGGCGAAATTGTCGAAACCGTTGGTATTCCTACCAGTAAGCGCTTGACTGTCTGTGTCTCCACTCAGGTGGGCTGTCCCATGGGCTGTGACTTTTGTGCCACGGGCAAAGGTGGATTTCGGCGCAACTTAGCCAAGCATGAAATTATCGACCAAGTGCTGACCGTACAGGAAGTAATGCAGCAGCGCGTCAGTCATATCGTGTTTATGGGTATGGGTGAACCCCTGCTCAATTATGAAAATTTAGTTGGAGCGATCGGGGTGATCAACAAAGATATTGGCATCGGTCAGCGGAATATCACCGTCTCGACGGTCGGCATTCCCAATCAAATTCCCCGATTTGCGGAAGAACATTTGCAAGTCACGCTGGCAGTTAGCCTCCATGCCCCCACGCAGGAAGTTCGCGCCCAAGTAATTCCCTCAGCCGATCGCTATCCTCTGATCGCACTCATGGATGATTGTCGCGAATATGTAGAGATTACTGGGCGCAGAATTAGCTTTGAATATACGCTACTGGCAGGGGTGAATGACTCGGCGGAGCAAGCGCAGGAACTCGCCTATTTGATTCGTGGTTTCCAAAGTCACGTTAATTTGATCCCCTATAATCCCGTATCCGATGCCGATTACAAACGCCCCAGCGAGAGGGCAATTCAAACCTTTGTCCAGATCTTAGAAGACCATAAAATTGCCGTGAGCGTGCGTCGGACAAGAGGGCTAGAGGCTGACGCAGCTTGCGGACAGTTGCGCGGTCAACATGAAAAGGCTTTAGCGAAATAGCCGCACAGGATGAAAGGTAAAGTTTTTATTGTGGGCGCGGGAATTGGTGGCGTGGAGTTTTTGACGGTTCGCGCTAGGGATTTGATTAGTGTTGCGGAGGTAATTATTAGTGATGCGCTGGTCGATCGCACTTTATTAGATCTGGCTCCAGAGAAATGCGATCGCATTATTGCTGGTAAACGGGGCGGACAGGAGAGCGTCAAACAAGCCGAAATCAATCAAATGTTGGTGGAATATTGCTTAAAAGGTAAGCGCGTGGTGAGGCTCAAAAGTGGCGATCCTTGGATATTTGGGCGATCGCTACCTGAGATACTTGCTTTACAAGAGGCAAATTGTGAATGGGAAGTCGTGGCAGGGATTTCGAGTGCGATCGCCGCGCCGATGCTAGCGGGGATTCCGCTAACGGAAGTAGATGCAAGTTCTTGCTTCGCGGTAATGACGGGGCATGATTTGGATCGGTTACCTTGGGAAGCGATCGCTCAAATCCCGACGCTGGTAATTTTGATGGGAACCAATAATCTGGCGAGATTATTGGCAAAATTGCAGGGAGGAAAATCGGCGGATACCCCAATGGCGATCGTGCGCTGGTGTGGAAGAGTCGAACAGCAGGTATGGACAGGGACTCTGGCGGATATTCAATCCAAATTACCAGATGGATCCCTATCGCCTGCGGTGATTGTTATTGGTGAAGTCGTAAAATTTCATGAGCAATTGTCGATGCAGGGTGAGCGATCGTTGGAAAATTTTGAGCAGAGTCCAGAAAAGGAAAATTTTGCGTTGCAAGGGAAAACTATTTTAGTAACGAGGTCTGCGGGGCAGGCTAGTCAGTTTACGGATTTGCTGATCGGTCTTGGTGCAAAGGTGATCGAGATGCCTACTTTAGCGATTTTGCCGCCGACCAGTTGGGAAATGCTCGATCGCGCGATCGCCGATCTCGCCAATTATGATTGGTTGATTTTGACTTCCGCAAATGCGGTGGAGAGCTTTTTTGGGCGCTTGCAAAAATCTGGTCAAGATAGTCGTGCTTTGTATTCCCTTAAAGTAGCCGTAGTAGGGCGCAAAACAGCCGAAGTTCTAGCAAATTATGGAATTACACCCGATTTAGTACCCGTAGATTTTATAGCTGATTCCTTGATCGATGCTTTTCTGACAGGCAATCATGTTTTAACAGGCAAAAGGTTGTTATTTCCGCGTGTTGAATCGGGTGGGCGCGAGATTTTGGTGGAGCAGTTGCAGCAACATGGGGCAGTGGTCGAGGCGATCGCGGCCTACGAGTCGGGATGTCCTGAAGCGATCGATCCCTTAGCCCTAGAAGCCATTCAAAATCAAGATCTAGATGCGATCGCCTTTGCCAGCTCGAAGACGGTGAGACATTTTTGTTTGTTACTAGATCGGGTTGCTAGTCGGGAAACTTGGCAGTCTTGGCTAGCCTCGGTAAAAATTGCCTCCATTGGTCCTCAGACTTCTAGCACTTGTCACGAGTTGTTGGGGCGTGTCGATTGTGAAGCCGAGGAATATACCCTAGATGGACTGGCGGAGGCGATCGCGAAAAAACTTAAAACCTAAAAGAGAGATGCGGCGCGCCGTATCTCTCTTTTAGGTGGTCTTTGCATAAGATGACAAGCAGGAGCCATAGATTTGATTCGGGTAATTTGGGTATAAAAAACAGCAATTTCTGACATTTACTTGTTTTTTCCTTACAATAGAAATATAGGCAAATATATCGTCTCTGTTAAGCATGTAGTTTAAGCATGTAGTTTAAGTATGTAGTTTTAAGGCGGCAATTCATCGGTCGCTTTGCGGAAGATGAGTCCTCTCAAAATTTGAAATTACATAAGTAGTTCAGCATAATTAAAAAAACAAAAACAGAGAGCGTACCGCTTGTGTAGCGGGCGGTACGCTCTTCTAGGTTTTAAGTTTACTTATGTTTAGCTACTAACTTTACGAATGCTAAAGAGTCAATTGATAAGCCTAATGGCATTTTTTATTGAGGCTGAACTGTATGGAACTTGTTGCTTATCTTCATGGTGAAATGCTTTGCGAACGCTTAGAGCAAGGCGAATCTATTGATCGGAATGTGGATTGTCAATTGTTGAACTCGATCGCTCAATCTTCACAGCAAGCTAAGTCGCTCCTCTGTGTAGGGCTAGCCGCCAGCGCGATCGCGATGAATATGCCTAGCGGTGCTTTTGCTTACCAGCCTGAGGTGGCAAACATTCAACAGTTACTAGCCAAGCGCGGCTTTAACCCAGGTGCGATCGATGGGGTAAAGGGACCTACCACTACAGAAGCAATTGTTGCCGCGCAAATATTTTATAAATTAAATGCCGATGGTGTCGCTGGCGCTCAGACCCTAGCCGCTTTGCAAGCAGATACCTACGAAGCTAATGCCGCGAATACGGTTCCAACTACGCCAATTTCGGACGTGAAACCTGCGGTTGATAGTCCTAATAAATCCGACGCTATTAAAAATCTACAGCAGCTACTCAGCGATCGCGGTTTTTATGGTGGTGCGATTGATGGCATTAAAGGTCCAATGACCCAAGAAGCAGTTATTCTGGCTCAAAAGACCTATGGTCTAATTCCTGATGGAGTTGCGGGATCGCTCACCCTTGCGGCTCTAGAAGCGGGTAGCAATGTCGTGCCTATTAGTTATAAAGACCCTGCCAGTCAGCCAACCGCTAGTAATTCCGATGATGTGATTAAGAAGGGACAAGTCCTATTAAGCAATCTCGGTCTGTATGACGGTGCGATTGATGGCATTCAGGGAGCCCAGACTACGGCGGCGATTAAAAAAGCGCAAGCCCTCTATGGATTACCTGTTGATGGCGTGCTTGGCGCTCAGACCTTAGCTGCTTTGCAATCTTAATCAGATTGCTTGAGGTCAAAATAACTCCAAAATTAAAGGTGGTGCTTTGCACCACCTTTAATTTTGGAGTTATTTTGGAGTTATTTTGGAGTTATTTTGGAGTAATTTTGGAGTTTGAATTTGTCCTAGGATATGCGGCGATCGCTCTATCATAGCTACAGTCACTTGACTTACAGCGCATTGCGCTTAAACCCAAATCAAGGAAATTTTTGAAAGCTTTGCAAAGCAAAGCTTTCAAAAATTTCCTTGTGGTTCGTTTGATCGATAATTGCTGTAGGACAAATCCAACCCCAAGAATTGATTGGCGGCGCGAAGCGCCGCTAGTCAATTCTTGGGGTTTATGTCCCAATAAACTTGGCGACAGCTAGACTAATTTATGAATTCTGTTATCGATCTGAATATCCCCAAAATGGTGATCTCACTGGGGTTGGTTGCGATCGCCATTGGGTTTTCGATTTGGCAAAAGCTCGCGATCGAGCGCAGCCTATTGATTGCGACCTTTCGCAGTGTGATTCAGCTAATCGTTGTTGGTTTCTTGCTAGATACGGTATTTGCCATTAAACAACCTGTCGCGATCCTCTTCATTATTATCTTGATGAGTCTGATGGCAGCCCGTGAAGCTAAAAACCGCATCCGTGAAAAATTGCCTTACGCTTTGCCGATTATGTGGGTTTCCGTAATCGTAGGAACGCTCACTATTCTTGCTTACACCACATTTTTAGTCGTCCAGCCTGATACTTGGTATGCACCACAATACTTGATCCCATTGGCAGGAATGATCTTGGGTAACTCCATGAATGGAGCTGCGATCTCAGCGGAGAGATTTACACAGGATCTAGTCAAGCGATCGCGAGAAATCGAGACGTATTTGTGTTTGGGCGCTACGCCGCAACAGGCGATCGCCAATTATCAATCCGACGCAATCAGAGCGGCAATGATCCCCACGATTAACGTGATGATGGTGGCAGGCGTAGTGTCATTACCAGGAATGATGACAGGACAGATCTTAAGTGGTGTTTCCCCTCTATTGGCAGTGCGTTATCAATTGGTAATTTTATTTGCGATTACTACCGCTAATCTAATCACGGCTTTGATCTTAACTAATCTTGTGAGTCGGCAATTTTTTACATCTGCTCAACAATTGAAATTGCCGTAAAGGTGTCTGAAAAAGCTATAACGCAAGCGCCGCTTGCGCTATAGCTTTTGACTGAAATATAGAGCTACAGTCACTTGCTTTAGGACAAATCAAAGCCCAAGATGACTGGCGGCGCGGAGCGCCGCCAGTCATCTTGGGCTTTATGTCCTAGTACAATTGGCGACAGCTATAGATACTCAAAATAGACATCAAAAACCAAGGATTAGACGTTGCGGCGCTTTGCGCCGCAACGTCTAATCCTTCACTGGGAATGGAGTAAGCCCTATTCAAAAAACTACTGGATAGCGATATTTGTTTGATTTAATTGCTTAAATTTGCGGCGGACAAACCTCAGAAAAGTTAACCATTTCTGAGCAGGAGAGTCATAGAAGGCAAAGATATCACCATAGGCGGCAAAGGCATTTTGATGATGCAACCAATGTCTTTCGGGAGTCGTAATATAGAACCATTCACAAATGGATTTAATTGGTTCTGGAGTCTTCCACTCAAGGATCGATACATGTCGCCACACCACATGAAACTCACCGATTAATAGACCGATTACAGTACCCACTGCCGATAACTGCCATAACCAAGGCGTAAAGATAAAGTAAGGAACTGCTCCTAAAATGCCATCAAGCAATACGAGAGGATTTCTGGTCAAAACTGCATAGTGAAGAAAACTGCGGTTTTTGCCATGATGCACGATGGAGTGAAACTTACCAAATACATGTTCGGGAACATGATAAAAAAACGTTGAAAAGAAGTCGCCTAGCAGAAGTAGCAATGTTGTTGCTGCGATCGCTTTAACCAATTCTAAAGTAACTTCTAAAATAACTTCCAAAGTAAACCCTCACAACTTGGATTAAGCCTAAGAGATGAAGTTAAAGTTGCGTTTATACCGAGGTTAAGAAAAGATTTGTGATGAGTAAATGTACTTGAAGTGCCCTTAAATCGTTAATTTATTCTTTAGCTAGTTGTGGGTTTGCTTAATAAAACTTAAGAATTTAAGGGTTGTCAGAAGCGGCTAGGCGATCGCTCAAAAAGCGATACCATCCAGCGGCAATATCAACATCTGTAAATCTGATGCTGGGCATTTCCCCCGTTTTTAGGAGTAACTCCACCGAGATTTGTTTGGCATTGATGGGGAATTCCGCATCTTTCTCATCAAAGAACTTGCTATCAATCCGAAACCGAATGCGGGCAATATCTTGAAAGGTGACCGTCTGGAGATGGCTAGGTTCTTTGCGAGTGGGCTTTCCCCATGTTAGGCGGTCGCCCTTTTGACCTAAAACGGCATAGATATCATATTTGTGTCGTTCAAACTGTTCCGCCCAACGTTTATAGGACTCAATTTTTTGGTATTCATTCCAGCCTGACCATGCTAGCCAAAAGAATACAGCCAAAAGAGGCAACCATAATAATCCACGTTCCATAGATCAGAATTTACTCTATTAATCTTGCTTGATATCGCGCTACAAGCCTTTACCCTTACGATCGCTTTGAAACGCTATAGTTACGAGTATGGAGGGGCTCGAACCCCCGACCCTCAGAACCGGAATCTGATGCTCTATCCAACTGAGCTACATACCCAAGCAGGATTTGATTATACCATAGGTTTATCCTTGGCAGGCACTTTCCCGTAACCCTAGGAATTAAAAGAAAATCGACGTACGGCAAGCAAACTGCCTAATACACCGATCGTCGCGCCGAAAATTACTAATACTACGGGCAAGAGGAACTGTACCCGTAAATCCGTAGTTAAACCGAGCGTAAGGGATTTAATCAGTTCGGGTTGATTGACGATCGCCCCACCTAAAAGATTGAGGCTGAGCATCAGCATTACGTAGGCGGTAGCCGCACCCATGATCCCAAAAAATACACCTTGGAGTACAAACGGGAAGTAGATCCATGCTGCCGTTGCCCCGACTAATTGCATGACCTCAATTTCTCGCCGCCGCGCCAATACAATTAACCGAATCGTCGTGGTAATTACGGCGATCGCAATTACCGTAAAAATCGCCACAATTGCCACGCTGCTATTGCTCAAAGCGCGGCGTAGTTGCCCAATTCTTTCGACAACTTCGTTCGTATACCAAACCTCATTAATTCCCTTCAAACCAGAAATACGTTTAGCTACATCGGGCACGCGATCGCTAGAAGTAGCTCGCACTTTAAATTCGTCAACCAGAGGATTGCCTCCCAGTTGTTGGGTTGCTTGGCTGAGATCGTTCTTGCCTAGATCCTTCATCAAATTTTGCCATGCGTCTTCCTTGGGAATGAGCTTAGCGGCGGCAACTCCATCCACCAAAAGCAAACGCGATTGCATCGACTCACCCACGGTATTCTCATCTAGATAGACCGAAATCTCTAGTTGACTGCCCAACTGACCCAGCACATTTTCTAGCTGCCACGAAATTTGGAGGCTAGCCCCAAATAGGAACAACAACACCGCCACTGTGCTAATTGCGGCCCAGTTCATCCAGCCACCACGCTTTAAACCTAAAAAAGTCTCGCGCAGCAGATAGTCAATTTTAGTAAAGAAGCGAACGAAACCCTGCACCATTACCAATTACCAATTACCAATTACCAATTACCAATTACCAATTACCAATTACCAATTACCAATTACCGATTACTAATTACCAATTAATTACTAAAACCTAATTCCCGCAACATAATTAAAATCTAAGGCTAAAACCTGTGGCGTACAAGCAGCTTACGCCGCAGGTTTTAGGGTTTTATATTTAATTAAGCTCACTTACTTAAACAATATATCCGTTCTGTAAATGTAATACGGGATGATTGGCGGCTCGGACTAACTGCTCGTCGTGGGTTGTCAATAGTACGGTTACTCCAAAGGAATTTAATTTTTTCAAGATCTTAATGACTTGCCAAGCATTGTCAGGATCGAGATTTCCTGTCGGCTCATCGGCTAGGACGAGAGGTGGCGTATTGACGATCGCGCGGGCAATGCTCGTCCGCTGCTGCTCTCCTCCCGAAAGCTCTTCAGGAAAACAGTTCGCCTTATGCATTAGCCCCACCATCTTGAGGGCTGGCTGAACCCTTCGCTGAATTTCCTTGTAGGTATAGCCCTGAGCCATTAATACAAAGGCAACATTCTCAGAGACCGTACGTTTAGGTACGAGTTTGTAGTCTTGAAAGACAATACCGATCTTGCGACGCAGCATCGCCAAATTATTACCTTTTAAACCCTTAAGGTTAAATCCATTCACAATTACTTCGCCATCGGTTGCTTGTTCTGCTCCATAGAGTAACTTTAATAAGGTCGATTTCCCCGATCCTGAATGCCCCGTAATAAATTTAAAATCCCCTTTGTAAAGCTCGATATTGACATCGCGTAATCCAACTGCGCCATTGGCATAGGTCTTACGAACATTTTCTAATTTGACGATCGTTGACTTTTGGCTTTGGTTATTTTGACTTTGGCTATTTTGGCTTTGGTTATTTTGACCATGGCTAGCATTGTCGTCAGGCTTATTCTTGTTGGCGTTAGTTGAAGTGGGGTTGGGTTTGGTTGGCAGTTTTAGCATGGGCGATCGCTTAAATATTCTGAAAAACCAGAGCATAGTTGCACCATGCCCGATCTTTGTACTTGAGATTATACAGACCCAGTCAAGGGATCGACATCAGCTATTGTTGCCATCTGCAAATTAAAGGCGATCGCTTCTAATTTTTGGGTAGCGATATGCTAAATTATTGCGGGTTTAAGAGCTAAAACTGACAAAAGCTAGTAAGCTTTTATTTACTTGTTAGGCTTCTAATTTACGTAAGCTCTAATCAATCCCTAATTAAATCAGAATATGCTTGCTATCATTGTCGTTTAGAATTTTTACTATCCTGTCAGTGACAGTAATCTAATCGCCCAGAAAATTGGCTAATCAAGCTAAATCTCTATTCACCAAAATAACTGAGGGGTTATCAGCAGTGGCAGCTCACAAAATATTAGTAATTGATGATAGTCGCGTAATCCGTAATATGGTTCGTGATATGCTCCCGCCAGCAAACTTTGAGGTGCTAGAGGCAGCTGATGGTATTAAGGGGCTAGAAATGATCCAACAGCAAAAGCCTTGGATGATCATGCTAGATTTTCTATTGCCTCGGATGAGCGGCTTTGAGGTTTACGAGACTTTGCAACAGAGCCCAGAATTGAGACGGATCCCCCTAGTTTTGATGTCTGGTCGCAAAGAGGAAGTAACTAGCAAAATTGCTGAGCCGTTTGAAGACAAATACCTTGTATTTATTGAAAAGCCTTTTGAACAGAAAGAACTGATCACAGCAATTAAAAAAGCGATGGTTTTGGTACAGAAGATGCCCCCCATCTCTGTCGTTACCCCAAGTACCCCCGTTGCCGATGCTGTACCTCAAGAAAGAGCGGATGATGGTTTACTGCAACGTATTGAAGAGCTAGAAGCTAAACATAAGCTTTTAGAACAGCAAGTGGCTTCCCAACAGAAGCAATTCCAACAACTGGTTGATTTTATCAAGAAAAAACTAAAATAGTCTGAAATTAGCCATTATCGATAGTTATTTCGCTATAACCCCACAAAAAACGCTAGGAAAAGCAAAGCTTTTCCTAGCGTTTTTTTGTGTGAGTTCGGGATGATTTGCAACGGGCTGTGAGAAAGGGTTTGCGTAGCAAACCCTTTCTCACAGCCCGAAAGTAAAAGCCTTGCTTAGCAAGGCTTTTACTTTTTAGGGATGAATGGAACCATCGGGCATAGTTGCTCCACTTAAATTTGTATGATCGAGTTTCGTCAAGCTAAGGTCAGCTTTGAGGAGATTGGCTTCGCTTAGATTGGCATGATTGAGATCGGCGCGAGTTAAAATTGCTCCTCTTAAATCGGCTTTTGTGAGATTTGCTTGACTGAGATCTGCCCAGCCGAGATCGGCTCCGCGTAGGTCTGCGCCGCTCAAATTAACGTGGGTTAAGATCGATTCGCTAAGGTCAATCCCATGCAGCGAGACTCCCTGCATATCGATGTCATGCAGATGGGTTTGCTCGAAGTTGCGATCGCCTTTAGCATAGCGATCGAGTAGTTCGTTCTTAGTTAGCGCGGCATGGGAGGGTAATGTCATAGGTTTGGGCTAAAACCGCTAAAATTCGGTTTTACAATCATAACAACAAACAGATGAATAGGAGAAATGGCACTTTGAGCAGGCTCTTTGTTATAATCTGATTTTTTGTAATGACAGATTGGTTACAACGAACGGAACTGCTGATTGGTGCAGATGGATTGAAAAAACTCCAACAGGCTAACGTCCTAGTTGTAGGAATGGGAGGTGTGGGCAGTTTCGCGGCGGAGTTTTTATGTCGAGCGGGGATCGGTCGCATGACAATTGTGGATGGCGATCGCGTCGATCCCTCCAATAAAAATCGTCAGATTGTCGCTCTCGATAGCACTGTCGATGTTCATAAAGCGGATGTCATGGCGGTGAGAATGCGTGATATCAATCCAGAGATGCAATTGACCGTCATTAAGGAATTTTTAACTCCCGATCTGATGATGGAGTTAGTTACGACTAAGTTTGATTGGGTACTAGACTGCATTGATAGTTTGCAGCCCAAGCTTTATTTTCTGGGGGCAGCGGCTACGAATGGGGTAAAGGTAGCCAGTAGTATGGGCGCTGGCGGCAGGATCGATCCGCAAAAGGTGAAAATCGCGCCAATTTTTGAAACTGATTGTTGTCGGTTTGCTTACAAAATTCGTAAAGGGCTAAGACGTAAGGGTTTCGCTCAGGCAAATATTATTGCTGTTTATTCTGAGGAGTTAGTCAATCGGAATTCATTGCAGTTAACTGATGGCAGTAACTTTAAGCGATCGTATTACGGCACAATTTCCTACTTACCTGCCCTATTTGGTTTAAACCTTGCCAGTATCGTCATTCGCGATTTAATCGCATAGCTTTAATCGCATAGTGTAGCTGTCATCATCAGGACATAAAACCTAAATATTGCCGCGCGGAGCGCGGCAATATTTAGGTTTTAATTTTGTGCTAATAAGACTGGCGGTAGCTATAAAAGCGAATGGCGGGAATCGAACCCGCAACATCTGCTTGGAAGGCAGAGGTTTTACCACTAAACTACATTCGCATATAGATATTCGCAAATAGGAATTCACTAGATGCAGTTACTTATTGTAGCAGCGATCGCGCAATTGTCAAAGATTTTTCTGACAAATCTATGGCGAATTGCGGTTGACCCGAACGACGGATCTATTTAGAATTCGCAATAGCCTTGATCCATTTCAATTCGCTCAAGTACCTTTAAACCACGGGGATCTCCCAGCTTCCGTAGAGCATTTCTCGCATCAGTTTGGACGCTCAGATCGTCGTCATCGAGGGCATCGATCAGTGCGTCTAACGCATTTTGATAGATTTCGTCTTGGGTGTGAAAGTTTCGGTGCATTGGCAAAATCAATTTACCCAGTGACCAAGCACAGTTGCCCCGCACGGCTGATATGGTGTCACTGATCAAGGCATCGGTTAAGGGTTCGATCGCCTCTGCATCGCCTAATTGACCTAAGGCACTTGCTGCCCATAGACGTACCGCAGTAATGTCATACTTCAAGGCTGAGATTAAGGGCTGCAATCCCAAGGAGGCGCGGCAGGTTCCCAACGCCCAAACGATGCCTTTGCGGACATATCCATTCCAGTCTTGGTTGAGTTGACTAATTAAGGGGGCGATCGCCTGCTCGCTTTTATTTCTGCCTAGAGCATAGGCGGCACTCACCCTAACGAGGGGACATTCATCTTGGAGAAGCTCGATGAGGCGGGGGATTGCTCTTAGGTCTTCTAATTCACAGAAAGCTCTCGCCGCTTGCATTCTCTCTAAAATTATGTCCGAGTTGAGGAAGGCTAACATCTCATCAGGATCGGGAAGAGGTATTGCCTCTTCGGGTGGCAAATCCAATGGACTGAGTGGAGATGCGTCAATGTCTAAAATATTTAAGTCGTCATTGCGTGTCATGGCGATCGTCATGGCAAAAAATTGAGCAAAATTGGATGCCCCAAGGTGTAGTTGTTATCTTACAGTATTAAAGCCAAAAAATTAGAGAGGTTACTTTCTGTCTCCCTTGGATTTCTGGCTGCTTAAAAAGGTTTCCAGTCGGGCGATCGCAACATTTTGAAATGCTCGAAACGCTGATGGAAATAACTATCATCAAGTTTGCTGTGATTGTGAACGATCGCTGATTTGACACTGATTGCCCATGACCAGATCTGCGCAACTTGAATCAGTGGTTGCATACATTTCAACTCAATCTCTTCCAGCGGTTCTGTTGACTGATAACCTTGCAAGAAGGCTTTGCGAACGCTGGGACTAATGCCTGCTTGCAACGTAACTTGTAAAAATTTAGCAATATCAAAGGCTCGCCAACCATAGCCACATTGATCGAAATCAAAAAGGGTGATTTCATTGGTTTCGGTAAAGTGAACGTTGCCACTATGGGGATCGCCCCAGCAAACGCTCCAAATTGGTAATTCTTTGGGTAGATGGCGGAGTTGTTCTTTAATTTGAGCGATCGCTTCATTTATGTACGAACGTGCGGAAATCTTTAAAAATGGTGCGAGCTCTCGTAAGGAATCATCTAATAAATAGTTAACTGTGAGATGAGGGCGATCGGCAGGACAGTGAAAATTTTGGGCGGTTTTATGGAGTCTTGCTAAGGTTTCGCCCAATCTTTGAGCTTGCAATTTATTAAGATCACCAACGGCAACTTGACCTGCGGCGTAGCTAAAGAGAGAGGCATAACGTTTGCCTTCGAGGGCAGAAATTTCGATCGCTAGTTTGCCATCGAGGGTGGAAAGGGGATGGGCAACGGGAATATGATTTTTATGTAAAAATGCTAATAGTTCTAACTCAAACTCGATTTCGGCGCGCGATCGCCAATGGGCATGGGAAACACGTAAGACATAGCGGCGATCGCCTGCTTCGACCAGATAGATATCACTTAGTCCCCGCATCCAAAATACACAACTGGTAATTTCGCCCACAGCATAGCGAGATAAAACACGATCTACCAAAGCCTGTGGCGCGAGGGTGGAATAGGTGATGGGGAAATGTTGGTCAGACATATTCTGAACATGCTTTAAAGACCAATCCGCGACAGGCATGGCGATCGATATGTTGGTGAATTTTTGCTGTTAAATTACATATATCGCAGAGTCGCCATCAAAATTGTTTGTCAAAAACCAAAAGTTATTTTTATGACCAAAGCCCAAATAATACCAAAGCTCAAAATGGCTACGCCATTTTGAGCTTTGGTATTATTCGGCTTTGGTTTTTAATTCATATTTTAAACTACATTTTCTATCTGGGGTATTCTTAAATACTATGACAAACTCCCCAAATCCCCAACCCAAAACAACCGCAAACGAAATCATTGTCAATGTTAGCAATGAAAATGTCTCGCGCCGAGCGCGTGTCCGCGAACATGTTAATCCATTAGCCAAGAAATATAGTGTGGCGATCGCACCGCCGATCTGGACAGAAATTTATACTGACTGGTCAAAGCCCCTGAGTCTGGATATAGGTTCGGCGAGGGGACGCTATATTTTGCAGATGGCTCAACTGAAGCCTGATTGGAATTTTTTAGGCTTAGAAATTCGGGAACCCCTCGTCGATCGCTGTAATGAAGTGCGTGACGAACTGGGCTTAAAAAATCTGCATTATATTTTTTGCAATGCCAATGTATCTTTGGCTGGACTATTATCTAAGGGCTCATTGCATGAAGTCACCATTCAATTTCCCGATCCTTGGTTTAAGCGTCGCCAACAAAAGCGCCGTGCCGTTCAGCCCGAACTAGTCGCCACCTTAGCGGAACTACTCGTACCCAATGCCGATGTGTTTGTGCAATCCGATGTCTATGATGTTGCCCTAGATATGCGCCAACATTTTGAGGTAAATGAGAATTTTGTCAATTTAGCGGGAGCAGAAAACTTTGCCGATGATTCGATTTTTCCTGAACATATTCCCACCGAGCGCGAAAGTTCGGTAATTTCGCAAGGTCTGCCAGTTTATCGCGCTTATTTCAAACGGAAATAGACTGTTTCTCATAAAAAAGCGGTGCTTCACACCGCCTTTTTTGTTATTCAGTTGGTTTCGGTGCATGAAGCCCAATGGAATTCCCTTCGGTATCGAGAATTAGTCCAATAAAACCTGGGTCACCAATATCGGTTGTGGACATACAAATTTTGCCGCCACTGGATTCTACCCGTTCGAGTGCTTGCTCTAGGTTCTCAACAGTACCCAAATTTAGGTAGATCAAAGCACCAGTCGCGGAAGGTGTTAAGCGATCGCTCTTGACAATCGCGCCACCAACACCTTGGAGATCGTTAGGGAATATCGCTTGTGGTTCTCCCATGAATTCCGATTTATGGAACTCTGTTGCCAACACTGTGCTGTAAAAGTTTACCGCCCGATCAAAGTCAGTTGAGGGGATCTCAAACCAGTTAATTACGTTATGCATTTAAAATCCTCTTAAATATTAGGTCTTATACAGGTTAAGGCAGCTTGTTGGGAGTAACAAGTGTTCGCAATACAATTTAATGTTTGAAAAATGTACAAATATCGTTTGATATTGTGGTAAGTAGCTAGGTGCAATTAAATATAAAACCCAAAAACCTGTGGCGAACGCGCAGCGTTCGCCACAGGTTTTTAATCTGGATTTTAATTATGCCCAGCTACTTATACCAATTCACGAAAGTGTGACAACAATTTTGTGAATTAAAAACTAAACCTAGTAATGGTTTTCAAGTTAAGAAATGGCTACGCCATTTCTTAACTTGGTATTAAAAGGGTTGGAGCAATTATTGCTCTAACCCTCTCTTCCCATCTCTTTCTTAGTGGAGGTAACTTTAAAATGGTAAGTAGCCCATTGCATCTTTGACAGCTTTTAATGTTTTAAAAGCTGTCTCAGCGGCTTTTTCGCGCCCATCACGTAAAACACCATCAAGATATCCTGATTCTTGGATGACTTCGTCATATTTAGCTTGAATGGGCTCAAGATGCGCGATCGCAGCATCAGTCAGCACATTCTTAAAATCGCCCCAACCGCGCCATGTCGCTGCCTCAGCCTGCACTTGTTCCTTAGTTTTATTCGCAAAAATCGCGTATAGCCCAAGTAAATTATTTGCTTCAGGGCGATCTCGATCGTCAAAGGCTAACTCGCGGACGGCATCGGTTTTACATTTTTTGATTTTCTTAGTGATTTCATCGGGCTTATCTAGCACATGAATCCGACTCATTTCTGAGGGATCCGACTTAGACATTTTTTTGGTGCCATCGGTGAGGCTCATCACCCGCGCCCCTTCCTTCCGAATTAAGGGATCAGGCACTTTCAAAACTGGCGCAAACTGATCGTTAAATCTTCCCGCAATATCTCGCGTCAATTCCAAATGTTGCTTCTGATCTTCGCCAACTGGCACTAAGTCCGCTTGGTACAGCAAAATATCCGCCGCCATCAGCACAGGATAGTCCAGCAGACCCACGCCCACATTTTCCCCCTGTTTGACTGCCTTCTCCTTAAACTGAATCATTCGCTCTAACCAATTTAGAGGCGTGATGCAATTGAGCAACCACGTTAACTCCGCATGTGCCGAAACATGGGACTGCACAAAAATCGTGGAAATTTTGGGGTCAATACCACAGGCAATATATAAAGCTGCAATATCGCGAGTATTGCTAGCTAAGGTTTTCGGATCGTGAGGGACAGTAATTGCGTGCAGATCGACAACACAAAAGAAGTTTTCGTAATCAGCCTGAGTCTCCACCCAGTTGCGGATTGCCCCCAAATAATTGCCGATATGGAGGTTGCCAGTTGGTTGTACGCCAGATAGAACTCGTTTTTGCATGGAAAGTGATTTATCAATAGATTTGCAACAAGGTTTTGAAGCTCTTTGGCTATCGTATAAGTAAGTGAGCTAAGTAAGTGCGCTTAATTAAATATAAAAATCTAAAAGTTGCGGCTCACGCTGCGCCTGCGCCGCAGCTTTTATACCAAGTTAAGAAATGGCTACGCCATTTCTTAACTTGGTATTATGTACTTAGGCTACAGGTCGAGAGAGTATTTACTGGAACTGGAGAGGGAAAAACGATCACTCGACAGAAGGGCAAGCTCGACTTTCCGAAATCCCGTTCAAAAACCTTTGGTATTGTACCAATTAGCGTTTCGACTATACTCTTATGCGGATCCGATGGAGCGACTTGGTAGAGGACGCTTAGGACATCATCTGGAAACCAAGCTCTCACAAGATTGAGTAATTCGGTGCTAGTAAGGGGGCGATCGCGGTTATCGGTGGTTAACCGAATTCCAACTAAGCGATCGCTTTCAAAGTAAATATTTGCCGTAAAACCTCTGACATAGACTAATTTGCGTTCAGGTAAGGCATACAACCCTTCACCTCCAGGTTGCAACTGATGCATGGTGAATTCATTGCGATGGATAGTAGCGATCGCCGCCCAGTTATTATCTTTGGCGTATTCAAAAAACTGTGTTTCCAACATCCCGATATGCAAAGTCTCAGGCTGTAAAGGTGGACGCGCCCTAGTTTGGAGGCTGGGTAATGCGCGCACCGTTCCCAGCTTTTCACTGCCTGCATCATGGGATTGGGCTACAGGTATATAGGCGATCGCGTTAAATATGCTGGCGGCGATCGCAAGACCCATACATACTTGAAAATCAAATTTAGTCGCCATACATGCACCTATAGGATATCAACCACAAGGCATCAATTTTGCTGCTTCTACCTTATCAAAAATTCTTGTTTTGTGACTGCTGGCAATAAATTGGGCATAATTAAAATCCAGATCTACAAGCTGCGCGTCTGCCGCATCTAAGAAGAGAAGGTTGGCGCGAAGCGCCAACCTTCTCTTCTTATTGCCATTGGTATTAATTCGAGATCGAGTGGTGTGGCGGTTTCATGCTATAGGTAATACTTAATAGTTTCTTTGCAATTTTTTTAGCTTATGTCCCTTAACCCAGAGCCAGATTTGTCTCGCGGTAAAAATAAAGCTTCCTCTAAAAGTTTTGAGGCAATGCGAAAATTTTCCGAAAAGTACGCAAAAAATACAGGCACTTTTTTTTGTGTCGATCCTAGCGTAACCAATGCCGTTATTGAAGGGTTGGCTAAGCACAAAGAAGAACTAGGATCTCCCCTCTGTCCCTGTCGCTATTACGAGGATAAGGAAGCTGAAGTTAAAGATACCTACTGGAACTGTCCTTGCGTGCCAATGCGCGAACGCAAAGAATGTCACTGTATGTTATTTCTCACTGAAGACAATCCCTTTGTGGGCACGAAACAAGAACTCGAAGTAGTTGATGTGGTTTACGATGCTTAAAAGATAAAATTATCCTACAAGTATCTTAAAAATATCTTGAAAAATCTTAAAAATAAAAGTGGTCATTGCACCATTTTTATTTTTAAGATTTTTTTATCCCCTCATGCTGTGGCGATCGCACCCAGCAGACTTTACCCGATCTCGCTAAATCTAAAGAATCAGTTACGACCTCGCGTAAATTTTGCCACTTTACATCCTGATTCAATAAATTACTCACTTTAATTAAAGCCTGCTCTCTTTCGTAACGAATTTTAGAGAACATTAAGGGATCGATTTTTTGATAGCTGGCATTGCGAACTGCGAGCATCGATTCATGGACGAGGATGGCCACTTCAGAACCAATATTCATTTGTGCATAATGCCGCAAATGCGCTATTCCCTTGGCTGATGTAGCGTATAAAGGTGGTAATTGATTTAAGGTTTGTGCCACGACATCTTCGAGACGAATAAACCGCAAATCAGATTTGGGAAAGCTTTGGGCACGGTTTTGCGCCATTCTAATTACCAGTCTTTCTAAGACGTGAACTAGTTGTCGCGATTCTATCATGTAAATATCGTATTCTTTTTGCTTAGACTCAGGGGCAACGCTGATTTTGTTGTGAGACTTTCCTAAATACATTTGGGAATTGATCTGCCTCGAACCTAACGCACCATACTTACTAACGCGAGGTGAAAGGTTTCCTGAATTATATTTAGCGATCGCATTTTCCAAGGCATCTTCTAAAGCCTTCGGCAAGTCGCACCACATGAGATTTTGCCACCCCAAACTGCTTTGAACGTTTAGCAATACATAGGGGGCATTGGCTAGCTCAACATCCTCCAAGGGTTGAGGCTCTCGCAATGGGTCGCGCCGCACGCCTAACAATGCTTGTCGGGTAATCTTCGTAATATCGGCATGGATTGCCAGACATTCTTGTCTTTTGATATGCAATCCAGCATCCGTCGATGCGAACATTACTGGCAATCGGTTTAAGGCAAAGGCAATTACTTCATCAATATTATATTTATGCCTAATTCCTATGCCTAAGTTCTGAATTTGAGCATTAGCCTCCCTATACACAAATTCAAGCAGAACATTACGACAGGATTCCATGAAATTGCTGGCTTCGTATTAGTATTATTTTTCTAAAAATCAAAGAAATAATCATGAATGTGATTACGAATGAAGTATGGTTGATCTAACAATACTTTCAGCTTTCATTAAGTAAGAAAATTCGCCCCCTTCATTAATATAGCCTTTAAGATATGGTCTGAGTGTTGAGGTTACAGAATTAATGTTTTGATCGAAGCGATCGCTAGAAATGCGAACAACTCCTAAAACTTTAGGCACAATTAAAGCTAGAGAAAGTTCATGTACGGATATCAGAATTACTTCGTAAAGTTTGATGTTCTGATCTAGAGGTTGTAATCCTAATAACATTGCCAAATCGATTGCCCAATAAACCCGACGACGACGGCTTAAGATCCCTAAAATACATGATGGTTTGTTGGGAACGGGTATGACACGATCGGCTTTGATCGTTAAAACCTCTTGCGTAAATTCACTTTCAAGTAAGCCGATGGTCTGCGGATCGATCGCAAATTTTAAGCAGGTATTAAGCCCTGACTCTAACTCTGAATTTATATTCGCATTTATATTCGTATTGATATTTGTAATTGCATTTGTAATTGCATTTGTAATTGCATTTGCCTCTTGAGACTGATAACTATTTTCTGCAAGTGTGGTCATGATTAGTATGTCGACCTTGGTAAATATTAACCATGTATAGCGATCGAGGCGATCGTTTGTATACAGCATGAATGCTGATATTTAGCTTGCCTTTGAATTTAACGGGTGACTTGCTTTAATCCTTATTAAAACCCAAAAACTTGTAGCGCACGCGCAGCGTGCGCTACAAGTTTTTGGGTTTTATATTTAATTGCGCCTAGCTACTTAATGATTACGATAGAATTAAATCAGCTGGGATCGATTTTCTGGTTTAAACGCTGCATTGCTTTACCAGATGGTTTCGATGAATATTTCACTAATCTGTACAATCACTAAAGCATAGAAAAAATATGAATCTGAATCGCCGTAAGTTACTTTCTTGGTTTGGATTGGGATGGCTGGCTAGTCTTTTGCCCCCATCTTTGGTTGGTTGTAGTGATACTAAAGCCCCTGAAGCTTCGGTTACGCCAGCCGCATCAGCACCTGCTGCTCCACCTACAAGCGTTGCAGCCTCTCCCAGTGGTAAATTTAAGGTGATTGGTACAGTTGCCCAACTCGAGAAAGATGGACAGCTAATATCTGACAAAATTGCAGTGGTGCGCGATCCTAAAAATGCCAAGAATGTATTAGCGGTAAATATTACTTGTACCCATAAAGGTTGTGACGTGAAATGGAAATCCGCAGACAAAAAGTTTGTTTGCCCCTGTCATGACGCTGATTTTGCCCCTGATGGTAATGTCCTTGAAGGACCTGCCAAGAAACCACTGCAAACTTATACTGCCAAAATCGAGAAAGATCAGGTGCTAGTTAGTGCCTAAGTTGTAGGACAGAAAAAGCGGTACTTTGTACCGCTTTTTCTGTCTATATCTGTCTATAAAGGAGGTTTTGCCGACTCTCCGAAATAATGATAAAAGTACTGACTAGGGACTTAGGATTGAGGTCTTAGAGTTATGAAAAAATTTCTGCTCTCTTGCTTGTTTTTGGTAGGTTTATTCTGGGCACTCTCTAACTATAAAGGGTTAGCAGTCGAAGGTAAGTTCGACTCAATGGTATTAAACTTCATGGATAGTTTGTCCCCCGCCCAAGTCGATCTAGAACTCAAGTCGATCGCCTCAAAGTATGGGATCGAGCCAAAGTTTAATAGTGCCTTCTCAAAGACTGACAAACTATACGTTGTCAAAGGTGATGCCCAAGTTATTGAGAAACTAAAGCAGTCCGACGAACTGCGTAAATTGACTGAATATGTCGAAGAAAATTACGTTTATTCGATGGAGTTTATCGGTGACACAGCGCCCAACGATCCCATGTATAAAGAACAATGGAATCTAAAGGCGATCAATATCGAGAAGGCTTGGCAAAAAACTAAGGGTAAGGGTATTACGATCGCGGTTATCGATACTGGTGTTAGCCGAGTTGCCGATCTCAAGAATACTAATTTTGTGAAAGGGTATGATTTTGTCAATGATCGCGAAGATGCTAGCGATGATAATGGTCATGGAACCCATGTAGCAGGGACGATCGCCCAATCGACAAACAATAATTTCGGAGTGGCAGGTATTGCCTATGAAGCTAGTATCATGCCCCTCAAGGTTCTGTCTGCCTCTGGTGCTGGCACGATTGCGGACATTGCCGAAGCAATTATCTTCGCGGCGGATAATGGTGCAAATGTCATCAATATGAGTCTCGGTGGTGGCGGTGAAAGTAAGCTTATGCAAGATGCGATCGATTACGCCTATAAAAAAGGAGTAACAATTGTCGCAGCGGCAGGTAATTCCAATCGCAATGCTGCCTTTTATCCTGCCCGCTATCCGAAGGTAATCGCTGTATCGGCGACAGGGATTACGGGTGATAAGGCTCCCTATTCTAACTATGGTGCAGGGATTGATGTAGCGGCTCCTGGTGGCTCGATCGCCAGAAGCAAAACGGGCGAAACGGGCGATACATCTGGTGGAATTTTACAAAATACCATCGATCCCAAAACGAAGGAATCAGTCTTTCGCGCCTTTCAAGGAACGAGTATGGCTGCGCCCCATGTATCAGGGGTGGTCGCCCTGATCGAAGCGTCAGGTGTAAAAGATCCTCAGAAAATTGCCCAAATCTTGAAGCAGTCTTCCCGCAAAGTCGCTGATGATACTCTTAATTACTATGGGGCTGGTCATCTGAATGCTGCTGCCGCCGTCAATTTAGCCTCTGAAGGACAATTAGGAATTCCTGATTTCTTGAAATGGGCGCGAGATAATGGCTACTTGAGTCCTCGTTTCTGGGTGGATGGTGGGGCGATCGCCTTAATTCCGAAATTGATTATGGTGATTGGTTCCTATCTGCTTGCATGGTTTCTCAATCGCTGGTTTCCCTTCCGCTGGAACTGGTCATTTTCAAATGGAGTGTTTTTTGGTGGTGCAGGGTTGTTTTTTCTCCGTGGTTTCTACTTGTTTGATGTTACCCAAATTCCCTTTCGCATTGCAGGCAGTTCTCTTCCTGAGTTAGGGAATGCTTTTAGCGATACCAATGCTCTCAATCCCATTACGGCGAGCGTATTGCTCCCCCTAGCGTTATTGCTGGTTTTGCTAGGACATCCGCAATGGAAGTGGTTTGCGATCGGTTCATCGATTGGAACTTCTGTCTGTTTGGCGACAAGCGCCATCCTCGCCCCCCAGATGATGTGGATTGGGTCAGGATTTCCCGCGATCGCCTTTCTTGTGGTCAACTCAGGGCTATGTTTTGGTTGTGCCTATCTATCGATCAAATCTGAAACCGCAACTATATAAATAATACCAACTCCCAAAAGTGTGGCTACACTTTTGGGAGTTGAAAACCAAACCCAGTAAGGGTTTTAAAATTACAAAATGGCGTAGCCATTTTGTAATTTGGTATAATACACAGCAATTATTGAGCAAACGAACCACAAGGAAATTTTTGAAAGCGCTGCGAAGCAACGCTTTCAAAAATTTCCTTGGTTTGGACTTGAGCGCGAAGCGCTATAGAAAATGGCTATATACAGGCTATATACAAGGGATATTATGGATATTAAAATTGTTGGCACGGTAGAATATATTGATATTGGTACGGGGGCTTGGGCGATCGCTACTGATACCCAAGAGCAATATGAAATTTGGCAGCCCGCACCTGAAGGGATTTTACAAGATGGACTGAAAGTGAGCGTTACGGCAAAAGTCCGCGAAGATGTGATGTCATTTACAATGATTGGCGATGTTGTAGAAGTCGAAGATTTTCAAATAAGTAGCTAAGCATAATTAAAAAAACAAACCAGAGAGCGTGCCGCCTGCATAGCGGGCGGTACGCTCTCTGGTTTTAAGTTTACTTATGCTTAGATTAACGTGAGTTCAGGATAATTTGAAGTAGGCTTTGAGAAAGGGTTTGTTACACAAACCCTTTCTCAAAGCCCAAAAGTAAAAGCCTTGCGTAGCAAGGCTTTTACTTTTGGGCTTTGAAAATTTGCCAATTTAACCCGAACTGACGTTAATTATGCACTGGGAACAGCGTAGCTTAATACAAATAGCGTAATGAGCATCGCGATCGCAGGATTACAGATTTCCAAGACATCTTTTAGGTTTTTAGTCGGGCGTAATCCCTACACTTCACATTTTTGGGAATTCTATTTATAATATGGGTAGATACCCATTAAGTATTATTACTGTCTCGGCTTTCAAATTTATCGCACAAGCATGAGACTGAAATGTGTCCTACCTACATTGCATACTTGCAAACACTTTTCCCTTAATGCGCAAAACTTAAACCCTGCGATTATCCGAAATCATAAATTAATTCCTATAGGAGGCAACCAAATCTATGGCTACCGAAACTGTTACTCGTCCTGAAACCATACGCAAAATTGCACCAAGATATCGCGTGCTCTTACATAATGACGATTACAATTCTATGGAATATGTAGTGCAAACCTTAATGCAAGTTGTCAATGGGTTAACCCAACCCCAAGCGGTAGATATTATGATGGCAGCCCATGCCAGTGGTTGTGCCCTAGTAATTACTTGTGTACAGGAACATGCTGAGTTCTATTGTGAAGGGTTACAAAGTAAAGGTTTAACTAGCACAATCGAGCCAGAGTCATAGGTAAGGGCAATTCATAAATTTCCCTATAATGTTTTCCTATATTTTCCTATATAAGCAGATAGGCGCAATTAAATATAAAACCCCAAAACCTATAGCGCACGCTGTGCGTGCGCTATAGGTTTTGACTCTGGATTTTAATTATGCCCAGCTACTTATATCTGTAGCCGATCCCATTAGAACAAAATCCATAGAAGATAAGGGCAGCGTTTCACGCTGCCCTTATCTTCTATGGATTTTAGGATTTGAATATAGCTCTCAGCAATGGATAGAGAACAGGTAGGATTGGTAATAACCATCCTACCTGTTCTTTTATTGTGAATCGCGATCGCCTCAATTCCTATCCAGCCCCAATCCGTATCCTACTTTTTTTAATAACTTTATTGCTGCTTTGGCTACCAATCGCAGCTCCGATGTATTTAATTTGGGGGGAATCCGTCGGCGTTGGTTTGACAATTTTGTTGTACTGCGGATTTTTGGGATTAATTTGGGGATGGGGGCGTAAAATCGCCAAATATTTACATCCTTACCGCTATTACGGACTGTTATTTACGAAAGAAAATGGGCGGGATTTTTTGCTGGGATTAGGATTGGGCTGTGTAACCCTTATTATTTTTTTTAGCTTGCAAGTGAGTCTGGGATGGCTGGTGTCTCAAAGTGTCGATTGGCGGCATCCTTTACCTGCAAGGCTATTACCAGCGATCGGATTGTATTTTGTGGATTGGCAAGGAGCGATCGCCCCTGGGTTATTAACTTCAGTGGGGGTAGGATTTGCAGAAGAAATGTTGTTTCGGGGTTGGATTCTATCAGAGTTAGAGCGGGATTATTCGCCAAAAGCCGCCTTAATCGGTTGTAGTTTCGTATTCGCAATCTTGCACTTTATCAAACCCCTAAGCGTAATTTTGGCGACATGGAGTCAGTTTCTAGGTTTAGTCATGCTCAGCATTGCTCTTGTCCTCGCCAGACGTAGATGTAACGGCAGACTAGGAATATCCATAGGTCTACATGCGGGTCTAGTCTGGTGTTACTACATTGTTAATACGACGCATTGGCTAGCGCCGACAGGGATAGTTCCTGAGTGGGTTACAGGCATTAATGGCAATCCGATCGCAGGGATCATGGGGATTGCATTTCTCAGCGCGATATCGCTGGGATTTGCCAGATTTCCCCAAAAAATATCGCTATAGAGCGCTATAGCAGATTAAACCTTGCCTATAGCAATGCCAATCTCCACCTACGGCTACATTGAAAATTTTTTGACCCGATTTTAATTTTTTTTGAAATAGCTATTGCAAGTAATGCAATAAGTGTATATGATTAGATTCGCTTGGAAAACAAGCCAAGGGTCGATGCCCGAGTGGTTAATGGGGGCGGACTGTAAATCCGCTGGCTACGCCTACGCTGGTTCAAATCCAGCTCGGCCCATCAAAAAAAAGAGAGTGAAATAATTCACTCTCTTTTTTTGTTAAGCTAAGTGAACTTACAGCGCATTGCGCTCAAACCCAAACCAAAGAAATTTTTGAAAGCGTTGCTTTGCAACGCTTTCAAAAATTTCTTTGTGGTTCGTTTGATCGATAATTGCTGTAATTAAGTATAAAGCCCTAAAACCTGCGGCGTACGCTGCACTTGCGCCGTAGGTTTTAGATCTGGATTTTAATTATGCTGAGGTACTTACTCCCTTCCCAGTGAAGAATTAGACGTTGCGGCGCAAAGCGCCGCAACGTCTAATTCTTGGTTTTGTCTGTCTATTGCTTTGGTGGGAAGGGAGTAAGAAAAAATATTAAGCAAATATTAAGCAAAAATATTAAGCAAAAATTTGCCCTAAGGCTGAATCAATATCAGGATATCGGAAAGCGAACTTATTAATCTGGGCTTTATGGGGCACAACGCGCTGACCATCTAGTAAAACCGTTGCCCCTTCACCAAACACCAAAATCAATGCTGCCGCAGGCACAGGTAAAAAGGCTGGACGTTTAATCGCTTTAGCAAAAGCAACGGTAAAGTCTTCATTGGTAACTGCTTGCGGAGCTGTCGCATTTAAAGCACCAACGATCCGATCATCTTGTAAAGCATAAATGATCAGATTAACGAGATCATCTCGATGAATCCAAGAAAACCATTGTTTACCACTACCGATTTTGCCCCCACCACCAATCTGAAAAATCGGTAGCATCTTGGCGATCGCGCCACCCAGCCCCAATACAATTCCCGTTCTCAGCTTAACTAACCGTACACCTAAGCCAGTTACGGCATCCGCCTCAGCTTCCCAATCTTTGCAAACATTAGCAAGAAAGTCATCGCCTGCATAGCTATATTCATCAAAGGACTTATCAGGGCTCGTGCCGTAATAGCCGATCGCCGAACCACTGATGAGGACTCGTGGTTTTTGATCGGATTTCGCGATCGCTTCAACTAACTTTTTCGTCGTTAAAATACGACTATCGCGGATCTGCTGTTTGCGATTTTCTGTCCAGCGCACCCCCGCAAGGGGTTCTCCTGCGAGATTAATTACGGCATCACTGCCAGATATCACCCTTGTCCATTCCCCAAGCTCCAAGGGGTTGTAGCCAATTACTTCCACATTGGGGAAATCCGCCTGAGGAAATTGTAAGCTTGCCTTTTGATAATTGCGAGCTAGGACAATAATGCGATCGCCCAAAGCCTGTAGACGCTCGACCAATTTTATCCCGATAAATCCAGTAGCACCCGTCACTACAATTTGCATCATATTTTTTTGCTTAAATTATAAAAAAATTAACTCTAGTGTTTTCCAGTCTACTGAAATAAACGGTCGAGTCTCTGCTTTTGGCAAGGACACAAACCCTTCACCCCTTCCATGGGAAGATTGCTGTCAGAAATATTTGATTGATTCAGTTTTCATTATAAAAATTTGGTTTACAGAAAATCTGCTGTTGGGGGACTTTCTACCAAAAACTATTTTCAGGTTTGCCACATCACAAGTGCCATAAATCTTGAAATTGGTTCCATAATGAGAATTGTTGTAGGCGCTTACCTTAATGCGAAAAAAACCTTGTAACCACATACATGTATAGCTCACAAAAAACCAAATTATTGATTGTTGATGATGAAGCAGATAACTTAGATCTACTTCAGCGCATTTTTCATCGAGGCTATCAAGTCCTACGAGCTAAAAATGGATTTGATGCGTTAGAAATTTTAGCAAACGAGCCAGATATCGCCGTGATTGTCTCCGATCAGCGGATGCCGATGATGTCTGGCACGGAGTTTTTAAGTCAAGTTGCTGAGCTGTATCCCGATACTCTACGGATTATCTTAACTGCCCATGCAGATATTAAGGATTTGGTCGAGGCAATCAATCAATCAAAGGTTTTTCAATACATTACTAAGCCCTACAAGGTCGAGGAGTTAACGAAGGTCGTCCAACAGGCAACGGAAATTCATAAACTATTAAAATCGAGAACATCCCAGCTTCGCAACGATCTAGAAAATGCTGAAGCTAAATATACGAGTATTTTTGAGAATGCGGTTGAGGGGATTTTTCAGACAACGATTGATGGACGCTACTTAATTGCGAATCCCATGTTGGCGCAAATTTATGGGTATCCCTCTTCAGAATCCCTAATTAATAACGTCACCAATATCGCCAACCAAATTTACGTCAATCCCAATCGTCGTCAAGAATTTATTAATATTTTACGAACCCATGACACAGTTTCTAATTTTGAGTCACAGGTTTATCGACGCGATGGTACGAAAATCTGGATTTCAGAAAACGTCCGCGCCGTAAGAGATTTTGATGGGGTTTTGATTGGTTTTGAAGGAACCGTACAAGATATCTCTCAGCGAAAGAGAGCCGAGGAAGAATCGCAATTATTGCAGAGCTTAACGTTAGAAATTAGTGCGGTTAATGATTTTCAAACCGCTTTAGAAATTGCCCTGCGGAAAATTTGCCAGTTCACAGGATGGGACTATGGCGAGGCTTGGGTTCCAGCGGGAGACGAAAAACAAATTTTGGTATGTAGCCCTGCTTGGTACAGTAGCCTTGAAGGCTTGGAAGAATTCCGCCAACTGAGTGAGAGAATTTCATTCCCTTCGGGCATTGGCTTTCCAGGAAGGGTTTGGGAATATCAGCGTCCCGAATGGATTTGGGATATCTCTTTAGAAACGGAATTAAATTTTCTTCGTAAATATCCTGCTTTGGAATGTGGGTTACAGTCGGGGCTGGCTATTCCCGTCAGTGCTGACACTAATGTGGTAGCGATCATCGCTTTTTTCACCCGCAGTCCCAATGATGGCGATCAACAATTAGTAGGATTGATTGGGGCGATCGCAATGCAGTTAGGAGCCTTAATGCGTCGCAAACGCGATGAGGAATCCCTAAGGCTGATGAATGAGGAATTGTCCCTAGCCCGCGATCGCGCCTTAGAAGCCAATCGGACGAAAAGTAGCTTTATTGCCAATATGAGCCATGAATTACGCACTCCTTTGAATGCGATCATTGGCTATAGCGAGATGTTGCAGGAAGATGCGGCTCTATTAGGATTAGATGATTTTGGTGAAGATTTACAAAAGATCTATCGATCTGGCAAGCACCTGCTGGATTTGATTAATGATATTTTAGACATGACCAAAATCGAAGCGGGTAAATTGGAAATTTACTATGACAACTTCGATTTACCGATGCTGGTATGGGAAACCTGTAAAACGATCGAACCCTTACTCAGCAAAAACAGCAATCAAATCCATATCGAATGCGATCGGCAGCTTGGTTCCATTCGCACCGATATGACAAGACTGCGTCAAGTTCTATTAAATATTTTAAGCAATGCCTGTAAATTCACCAAGTCTGGAGAAATTACCATCAAAGTGAACCGTCTCAATTCCCTGCAAGGCGAGATTTTCTATTTCACAATTACTGATACTGGCATCGGCATTAGTCCAGAGAATTTACAAAACCTATTTCAACCCTTTAATCAAGCCGACAGTTCGACGACAAGACAATATGGCGGTACGGGCTTAGGGCTTGCCATTAGCAGAAGACTATGCCAAATGATGGGTGGAGATATTCACGTAGAGAGCGAGTTAGGCAAAGGATCAACCTTCACGATTTGTCTACCTACCGATTGTGAAAAGTTAACCCAATCACCGTTAAAACCCCCTCTGGATCAATTGGCGGCAACCATATTGCCTGAATATTCCGTACTGAATCCTGCCAATTCAGATGAGTCTTATCCATCGATTTTGATCGTTGCCGATGATTTGATGTTACATCAATGCACTCAATCCTATCTGAGCTATCTAGGAGTTAGGATTTATTCATCTCTAAATATTACTGATGGGCTGGAGTTAGCGCATCAAATCCTTCCTAGTGCAATTATTCTCGATATGCAAACCTCATCTATCCATAGTTGGGAGTTGCTAAGGGATCTAAAATCGCAGCCTTTAACCTCAGGAATTCCCATTATTTTACTGACAGTCAATGATGAGACCCATGAGAGGTACGAAATTGGCGCAAATGATTATCTATTTAAACCCATCGATCGCGATCGCCTCATTACCACCATTGACAAGTATCGCCCTGAAGTAAAGACTCAGTTATCAGTATTAGTAGTGGAAGATGACCTCAATGTCAGAGCCATGCTAAAGCGAATGTTGGAGAAGGAAAACTGTCTGGTGGTGGAAGCTCAGGATGGACATGAGGCTTTAGAAATTATGACTAAGCAGTTACCGCAACTAATTTTGCTAGATCTGATGATGCCGAATATTGATGGGTTTGAATTTATGCATTTGCTAAGGCTGCGCTATGATACGCCCTTAATTCCGATCATTATTATTACGGCAAGGGATCTAAGTGATGATGAATGTATTCGCTTGAGCGGTTCGGTGCAAAAAATCTTGCAAAAGACTAATCACAGTTATGCTCAACTGCTTGAGGGCATCGTACAGAGACTGCATAAGTTTGGCATTTTAACCAAAAGCAAGAAGCCATAGTTTCTTCTAAAAAACCTAGAAGAGCGTACCGCCCGCTACGCGGGCGGTACGCTCTCTGATTTTGGGAATTGGTATTATGCAGTTAGTGAGCGATTACGATAAACTGTTGCTTGTTCTCTATTGCCCGAAGTTATAGATTCCTATTTCCATGCCAAATACCAAGCCAGATAACAAGCCAGATAACAAGCCAGATACTGAACCAAATACTAAACCAGATAGAAATATTACAATTCACCCAAGGGCGATCGTTCATCCCAATGCCAAGATTGGCGAGGGGACATCGATCGGGGCTGATGCTATTGTTGATGAGTTTGTGGAAATCGGCGATCGCTGCGAGATCCGCGCTAGAGCAATTGTGACGGGACATACAAAAATTGGCAATGATAACCAAATTGGCTATGGGGCGATCGTGGGCTCGGAGCCACAGGATACTTCCTACAAAGGCGCGATTAGTTTTGTAGAAATCGGCGATCGCAATATATTGCGGGAATATGTAACGGTAAATCGTGGCACAAAAGAAGGCTCAGCAACCAAAATCGGTAACGATAATTTGTTATTTACAGGCGCACATATTGCCCATAACTGCGAGATCGGTAATCGCGTCATCATTGTCAACAATGTTTTACTCGCGGGCTATGTGGAAGTCCACGACCATGCCTTTATGGGCGGCGATTCGGTAGTACATCAATTTACGCGCATTGGCTCCTACGCCATGATTCGCGGACAAACTCGTCTGGGCATGGATGTCCCGCCCTACTGCATGGCTGTTGATACAAATATGGTCTTTGGGCTAAATCGCTTGGGCTTGCGTCGCAATGGATTTAACCATGAACGCCGCCGTGCCATTCTCTCAGCCTATGAGGTTATTTATAAGTCCAGTCGCAATCGTTCCCAAGCGATCGCATTTTTAGAAACCGCACCCGAATTTATCGATAATCCCGATATTCAAATGTTCTGTAGTTTCATTAAAAATAGCCGTCGTGGTATATGCAAACTCTATGAAAAGGGAGCAAGTCGCATTGAAGATGATCGCGAATAGCCTCAAGCGCTAACCTTCATCCCTTTGGGCTTTACAGCGCTTTGCGCTCAAACCCAAACCAAGGAAATTTTTGAAAGCGTTGCTTCGCAA
>NZ_ALWB01000007.1 GCF_000332215.1 Pseudanabaena biceps PCC 7429 | reverse complement strand
TACCGCCCGCTACGCGGGCGGTACGCTCTTCTAGGTTTTAAGTTTACTTATGCTTAGTTACTTATAAGAAGAAGGTGGCACAAAGTGCCACCTTCTTCTTATTAACTGTGACTCCCGCGCAGCGGGAAACATAGTCAAAATTTAATTGCTCATGGCAGCTTGCTTATTAAAGGCAAATTGTTGGAGAATGCGATCGCAGATTTGACCGCTAGATAGACCGAGCGCATTAAAGGACTGCTCTGGGGAAGCATGTTCGACCAGAATATCGGGAACGCCGATACGATAAACGGGAGCCAGCACATTCGCATCATTCAAGGCTTCCAAAACCGCACTACCAAATCCACCCATCAAACAACCTTCCTCAAGGGTAACCACCTTACCAATTTTTTGAGCAAGGGGCAGAATTAGCTCAGTATCGAGAGGCTTCGCAAATCTGGCATTAACCACCGTGGCGCTAACTCCATGCTCGTTGAGAAGTTCCGCAACCTGTAGAGAAGGATAAACCATCGAGCCATAGGCTAGGAGCAGTACATCCTTCCCTTCGCGCAATACTTCAGCTTTGCCAATTGGTAATGGCTCGATATCTTCGTCTTGTAATGGTGCGCCTACGCCGTTACCGCGAGGATAACGCATGGCACTCGCGCCATTGTGAGTCAAGCCCGTAACGATCATGTTCTGCATTTCTGCTTCGTCCTTAGGAGCCATCAGCACTATGTTAGGAATGCAGCGCAGATAGGCGATGTCATACATCCCTTGGTGCGTAGGTCCATCAGCGCCAACGATACCTGCGCGATCGAGACAGAAGAACACGGGCAAATTCTGGATACAGACATCATGGATAATCTGGTCAAAGCCACGTTGGAGGAAGGTGGAATAAATGGCAGCAACGGGGCGCATTCCTTCGCAAGCCATACCCGCAGCCACGGTGATCGCGTGCTGCTCAGCAATGCCGACATCGATAAATTGATTAGGTAAAGCGGCTTGGAATTTGTCTAAACCTGTCCCCGTAGACATGGCGGCGGTAATGGCAACAATGCGCTTGTCATGCTCGGCAAGTTTGATGAGCGTATCCGCAAAAACCTTGGAATAGCTAGGAGGTTTGGGCTTGCTGGAAGTGGATGGCTTCGCTTTGCCTGTAGCGAGGTCAAAGGAATTTTGGGCATGATAGCCAACGCGATCGGCTTCGGCATAGCTGTAACCCTTACCCTTAGTGGTGCTAACATGAACCATGACAGGACCCGTGAGCGTATGCGCCATCTTAAAGGTATCGATCAATTCCCTGAGATTATGACCGTCCACGGGACCAATGTAAGTGAAGCCAAGTTCTTCAAATACGGCTCCCACCTTATTTTGAACCATGGTTACAATCTTGAGATTGTCTTTGATGCGCTCGATTTCGGGACTGATTTGTTCGCCAACAAAG
This sequence comes from Pseudanabaena biceps PCC 7429, assembly GCF_000332215.1. Lineage (GTDB taxonomy): Bacteria > Cyanobacteriota > Cyanobacteriia > Pseudanabaenales > Pseudanabaenaceae > Pseudanabaena > Pseudanabaena biceps. The sequence continues at coordinate 51,612 of NZ_ALWB01000007.1, read as the reverse complement.
GGAATATTGCGGATTTGTCCCTCTAGATTGTTGGTGATAAATTTCATCGGTGGGCTGAGGCGCATTTTATTCAGATACTTAGGGATTGCGCCCACGTTGGGGGAAATCGACATTTCATTGTCATTGAGGACAACTAATAAATTAGTTTTGGGAAGATGTCCTGCATGGTTGATCGCTTCGAGAGCCATCCCGCCCGTCAAGGAGCCGTCACCGATAATCGCTACGGTTTTGTAATTATCGCCTTGCAAGTCGCGGGCGATCGCCATACCCAGAGCCGCCGAGATGCTAGTAGAAGCGTGCCCAGCCCCGAAATGATCAAATTCACTTTCGCGACGGTTGAGATAGCCTGCAATCCCGTCCTTTTGACGTAAGGTATGAAAATTTTTGTAACGACCAGTGATCAGCTTGTGGGGATAAGCCTGATGTCCCACATCCCAAACCACCTTGTCTCGATCTAGATCAAGGGTTTGGTATAAAGCGAGGGTTAGCTCGACTACACCTAGTCCTGGTCCGAGGTGTCCGCCTGTCGCAGCAATGGTTTCTAAATGTTTTTGTCGAATTTCACGGGCAATCACTTCTAATTGCGAGATCGTCAGACCATGCAATTGGTTGGGATGGGTAACTTCACTTAACCGCATATATACTTATTTTTTTAAAATGGCTTTCTTTAGTTTAACTGAAGCATCACCCACAAACGTTCATTGCGATCGCAGTTCTTAAAACCAAAAAGAGAGGGACGCTATGCACCCCTCTCTTTTTTGGGAGTTTTGTTATTTCGATAAAAGTGACAATACTGCTTGGCGACATCCCATACAGTCACAGCCCAATTTCTGAATTGCCATATCACCAATCCGATCGCTAGTCAAAATATTAGCGCGATCGTCGGAGGAGATATCTTTAGAATCAAGGCTTTGAGCGGTTCGCGTAATGACAATTGAGGAACTATAGGAATCAGAATCTTTGTTTAAGCTGCTAGAGGGATTGGCATGGGCGGGAGCGCTTGCGAGCAAGATAGCTGCAAAAACTGCGGGGCTACTAATCAGGGCTAATGAGGATTTTTTCATGGGTCACAAGAATACCGAATCGCATTCATTAATTATTAGAGATAATAGCATCTCTCAGAAAGCATGGGCGGGCTTTAGATGCTGCCACTTTTTTGAGTTAGCGATCGCTATATACTAAGATTTAAGCCTTTCCCTCAACCGATTAATGCTCTCCGCTAGTCCCGACCTCATAGCCCTAGCTCGATCGCAAATTATATTGCTGACCCAAAGTTTGGGTGCAGTCGCTAGCGCTATGTATATCACCGAAAATGTGGCGGATGGGATGCCTCCCCACCTAATTGAGGTGGCTGTTTTTCCAGAAGAGGGGGCGATCGCTTTACCAGAAGCTTTTTCGACCGAGGCTTTACCGATCCTGTCGATGGGGGCTGGGGGCTTGGTAAGACAACGCCGTTTTGTGTTGCCTTTGATCTACGAAGAGGCAATTTTAGGATTTTTAATGACAGGGCGGGACGATCGCGATTGGCTGGACTACGAACAATCGCAAATTCAGCAAATCGCCAACACATTAGCGATCGCCTGCGCCCTTGATCGCCGCAACCAATGGCTAGCAGCTAACCAACAACGCAGTTACGAAGAGCAAAATAATTTTTTAGCTTCACTACTACATCAACTCCGCAATCCCCTCACTGCCATTCGTACCTTTGCCCAACTGCTGTCGCGGCGCATCGTTGCCGAAGATCCGAATCAAAAATTTGTGACGGGTATTTTGCGAGAGACCAAGCATATTCAAGATTTACTCAGCGAAGCCGATCGCCCTATACCATTGTTGCTATCTGAAGCCGAGCATGAAAAGGCGCTCCTACCTGCGGCAATGGAACTTACAGAGCTCGATCTCAGCGAAATTTTGGATGCAATTACTAATTTTGCCAGCGCGATCGCCCAAGAGCGCAATATTCAATTTCTATCGAATATTCCTTTGAATCTACCCAAAGTGATCGGTCATGAATCGGCGTTGAGAGAAGCGCTCGGAAATTTGGTAGAAAATGCCCTCAAATATACACCCGAACGAGGCTATGTATTTCTAGGAGCAGATGTGAAGCCCGACACGGTTTATATCTATGTTCAAGACACGGGTGTGGGAATTCCTGAAGCAGATCTGCCCCGTTTATTTGAACGCAACTTTCGCGGTAGACAGGCGGATGGTGATATTTCAGGAACGGGACTGGGATTAGCGATCGCTAATGAGTTAGTCCAGAAAATGGAAGGAAGCATTCATGTAATCAGTCAAGTGGGCAAGGGAAGCACTTTCGCCGTAACGTTGAAGCGGAAAGGATAGGTTTATTGAAGCAGTCCTTCCCTTTTGAAAGTTGGGTACATGAAGATTCTTTCTCGAAGAAACTGGATAAAGCTCTACAGTGGCATCATGATCACCCCTCGCAATTATCGAATCTAGACCTATCATAATTCAGCCTATTGAGCAATCAGCGATCGCATTATAAAATTGGCGATCGCATTCATCCTAAATCTTCTAGCTCCTCAGAATGGAATGGACATTATTTGATTGACCCATTCTTCAGCAGTAGAGGCTTCCCAAATGAGGATAAGTGCATCAATTGCGTCACTAACTGGCAATTTCTGGGAAAGAATCAAAACCTCTGAACTGTTTTTTGTCATGATAAATTCGCCAAATTCAGCAGGCATCGTTTTGCGATCGTGGGTCACAAGTACTCTCCGATCTTGTGCTGCTATTGCTAATACTTCTGGGTCTTTCTTGCCTTCAAGTTTGGCACTGTACGCTGATTGAAAACTCAGATTGGGTTGTCTACATCACCAGTAACAATTGCTTGATTAAGGTCAGCATCAGCTTGAAAGTGAACTACCGTCATGATTTGATTAGCTTCTGGGTTTGAGCGGTTTTCAACTTCTGATACAGAAGTGGATTTGTTTGTCTACAAGACTTTTGCAATTTCTCAAATTCTTCTTCACCTTCCTTGAGATATGCGTCAATTAACTCTCGACTGCCAAGATAAAAGGCGATCGCTCCATAAACCTGTTCTAGTGAGAGTAATGGGAAGTCTTGGGCAATGCTTTCAGGTGATTTACCATTCAAAAAGGCATAAACAACTGAATCAAGAGAAATACGGGTTCCTTCGATCCAGTATCCTCGATCGCGTTGCTCGATATATCGTTTTGCTAAGGTTGGTGCTGCGGTCATAAAGTTTTTGGCTACTCTTTATATAACTATTTTAAGCGATCGCTCGTCAGTCTAGGAGTTAAGATGCAGAGTCAGAGTTTTTGTGCGAGTGCAGATAGCTTTTGCTAGTCATACAAAAAGTCGGGATCTGGGCATTTACAAGTAAGTTACTTTCTGGACAGTAAATTACAAGATCACCAAATTACAAGATCACCAATCGCACTACTTCCCGAGGCAAAAAATGATATAATTTACTGAAATTACTGCTATTTTTTCCTATGAAAGGCATTGAATATATCATAGATGACCAAGGAGAGAAGACTGCCGTTGTCATTAATTTGGAGCAATGGGGTAAGGAATGGGAATCGTTTTACAATCTTTTATTGAAGCAATCATTCCCTTCTGAAAGTTGGGTGCATGAGAATTCTTTCTCGAAAAAACTGGATAAAGCTCTACAATGGAATCATAATCATCCCTCTCAGTTATCAAATCTAGACTCATTAGAAACTCAACTATTGAATAATGAGTAGAATTTTACTCGATCTAAATAATCCTGTTTTTCAACAAGACTTGTTTGTTTTGCCGAAGTCTGAGGCTCTTGCAGCCTTGAAAATCCTCAGAAAAGTTTCTCAGTTGACTTGGGAGCAATTGTACAAAGATCAGGGCTTAAAATGGGAATTGATTCGTTCTAAGCAAGGAAAAAATGGTGAAAAACTCTATAGTTTGAGAATTACTCAAAAATGTCGAGCCGTTGCTGTACGGGAAGGTGATTATCTAAGATTTTTATCTTTGCATTCCGATCATGATTCAGCCTATTGAGCAATCAGCGATCGCATTACAAAATTGGCGATCGCACTCAAGAAATTTTAAATAAATAACCAACCTCGTAGCGTGCGTTAGCGAAGCGTAACGCACAAACAGTTAGCATTAAATAAGTAAATTAAGGTGCGTTACATTCCATTAACGCTCCCTACACGATTCGCACTAAAGGTGATGTCAAATTATCGAAGACCAACAATTACGGGAGGAACTTATTTTATTACCCAAGTTACCTATCAGAGAATTCCTTGGTTTTGTAGTGATTTGGGACGGATAGGCTTGCGAGAGGCGATCGCTAAAGTTCGGGAGAAATATCCATTTGAAATAAATGCTTTTGTTCTATTGCCTGATCATTTCCATTGTTTGTGGACTTTACCAGAAGGAGATAAAGATTTTTCTGTGAGATTACGACTAATCGAAACCTATGTCACCAAGCACTATGGGGATAAATTAGGTATTAATGCAGAAGTTTCTCTATCACGACAAAAACGACAAGAAAAGAATCTATGGCAGCGTCGTTTTTGGGAGCATCTAATCCGAGATGAGCGAGATTACGCTCTCCATTGCGATTATATTCATTACAATCCAGTACGACATGGATTATGTGCAAAAGCAGAAGATTGGCAGTTTTCCAGCATTCATCGTTTTATTGCACAGGGGCAATATCCAACCGATTGGGGAGTCACAGAAGTTCTAGAAAAGCCCCAAGATATTTGGGATGAATAGCCATTTCGGTAGGGTGTGTTAGCGTAGCGTAAAGCACAAACATTTGTTATGGCAAAGGTTGTAAAAGTTCATCTAATTGATATTAAAAGGGTGCGTTACATTTCATGAACGCACCCTACAAAATCTGGAATCACACTAATCGGATAGACAAATCTCACCGTTTCTTTTTCTTGGCGACTGCATCAGCAATAGAGAGACCTGCACTTGCAGCTAAATAAGTCCCGTAGACGGGTAAAGCCGCACCACCTGTTAAAATACCAACTCCTCCAGCAGCCAAAATAGAAAGCCAGTGAATTTCGACTCCTCTGGGATCTTTTTCTATTAACTCGTGCGGAATGTGGACATGGGGACGATGTGTGTTGTTGCTCACTTTGGTTCCTCCAAATAGACTGTCTAACTATGAATTAGCCAGAAAAATTCTGTCTAATTTGAATATAGGCGATATAGGCTGAATGTCAAGGTTCTTTCTACATTGCTTATACGAGATCTTATGCAGAAAAATCCTTTCTAAAACACCATTTTAGGGTAGTTATACGGAAAGATTCTACCTAATTACCTGAATTGGGATATTACGCAGAAAAGATTATGCCTAATATTTTTTTAAAATAAAAAGATACAAAAAGATATTTTTATTTACACATATAATAATTTTTGGCTCAATAGGTGATTCGGGGAGGTGAAATAAAGGAAGAAATTGATAATATAGTAGCAACAATAAAAAGCAGCGAACACAATGCTGAGCGTGAACTTAACGCATCTAATCGATGATGAAAATGTTACGAAACAGTGCGTCAGATGCGATGGGAAAGAGGAGTATGCTGTCCCAAATGTCAAAGCTTAGGGGTGATCAAGCGAGGCAAAGATGAAACACAACCTGCTCGCCAACGATACCAGTGTAAAACTTGCAACACCAACTTTGACGATCTAACGGACACAATATTTGCAGGACACCATCAACCCTTACGGATGTGGATATTGTGTCTGTATTTGATGGGATTAAATCTCTCGAATCGACAAATTGCCCAAGAACTAGACCTAGATAAAGATGTGGTGCAAGATATGACCACGCAATTGCGAGCAGGTATTGACCAAAGCAAGCCAGAAGTAAACTTATCTGGTGCGGTCGAGTGTGATGAAGTGTATGTGACGGCAGGACACAAGGGCAAACCCGAAGAAGTTAAAAAAAAGGGCGTAAAGGAAGGCGTAATCGGCTCAAGGGGGTTCGGGGGCGGGGGACACTCGAAAAAGAAAAACCACCTATCTTCGGCATGATTCAGCGCGGTGGTGAAGTGGTAATTCGTATGTTAGAAAATGTGCAACAGCGCACTATTGAGCCTCTGATTAAAGCAACAATTGCTCTTGGTACTTTGGTTTACACGGACGAATACGCTATCTATAACCCTTTACAAGATTGGGGCTATGCTCACAAAACTGTTTGTCATGGCTCAGGAGAATATGCTAGAGATGAAGATGGTGATGGCTTTTGCGAGGTTCATGTCAATACGATGGAAGGCTTCTGGTCGCTTTTGCGCTCTTGGTTACGTCCTCATCGTGGCATATCTCAAGAAAAGTTGCCTTTGTATTTAAGCTTTTTTGAGTTTGTTCATAATGCTAAGAGGAGGGGCAAAGCTTTGCTCAGTGCTTTGCTCCACTCTCTACTTTCCTCACCTCCCTGATTCACCTATTGAGCCAGATTGTATTGCAGGCTTAAAAATATCAGATAGAAAATTCCAAATATGTGTATGAGGTTCCAAGATTAAGATTTTTATACAATCATCGTAGTTATCAAATTTTAGAGTCACGCTCTCAATAATTTTTGACAAACGAGATTTGATCATTGTAATTGATTCATCTATTTGTTTTTTGTTATAAAAACTTGATATTTTTTCAGCCGAACGCCTATACAGCAATCTTTAGGTGCATCTTCTTGTTGCACGAAAGCCCCCCCAAAGATGAGTGGCGGCGCGAAGCGCCGCCACTCATCTTTGGGGTTTTATGTCCTAAGCAAATTGTTAGGGTTTAGCTACTTAATTTATTAGTTTAGTTGATTAGTTTTTAATGGGTTGATCGCGATACCACCAAGAGAGAATTTGCACCCAATTCCAGCCATTTTCAGCCATCTGTTGCGTCATTTCTTGATCGAGGTGTTGCCCGTCGGAGACAGGCATATATCCACCACCCCAACTAATCCAGTTGCGGGGAAGACGGGCGCGATAATAACCCTTAAATCCTGGGCGAAGCATATAGCCCGCCGTAGAAGCAACTGCCTGATCGCTACGACTATGAATTAGGGCGATCGCTTGCCCTGTTTTGGGGTCGAAACGATAGAAACCTTTATATACCTGATCGCGCGTATCACTGACTAGATCGTAGGGAGCCTCACCCCATTTGCGTTGCCTTTGGGTATTAACAGCATAACTACGAGCAGCCACTGCTTGCGCCATTAATGCGTCCATATGCCAACTGGCAGGCATTTCACTGGGAACCACACTACGAAGATATTCCTCAAGGGAGAGTACGTTAACAGCGATCGCCTTATTATTCCAAGCACGAAGTTCAATTTCACCTGGATAAAGATTACTGCCAACCTGAACCAATCCGTTATTGCTAGGGGTAATGCGATATGCCGAGGTAAGCGGTAGCGTATACCACTTACCAGGATCGAGACGACGGCTCGCTTGTCCTGAAGTTTGTAGAGTTGCTGGTTGAGTCACAGCTACAGACATTTTAGAGCCATTTTCCTCTCTGACCAAAACCCTCAATAAGTTTGCGGCAGCGGCTTGGGAAACCCCTGCAACAATTACCAACATCAAGGACAAAATCAGCGTGTACATCCCTTTGGAGAAGTGTTTCATCATTTAGTTAGTCACTCACACCTGATAATCAAAGAATGTAAAATTGTTTATATGAGTTGGGCATTCAATATTAAGGCTTTTTAAGATTAGCCCCGAATAACCAGATAGTTTAGCAAAACAACTTGATTTTGATAAACATTATTTCCGCATACTTATACCAGTTTTTACATGAAATTATCGAATTAATGTATTAATTATTTTTGCTAAGTACCTCAGCATAATTAAAATCCAGAGCTAAAACTTGCGGCGCACGCTGCGCGTGCGCCGCAGGTTTTAGTTTTTTTAGATTTAATTAAGCCCACTTAAGTAGCTGGGCATAATTAAAAAACAGAACTAAGACCTATAGCACAGGCGCAGCCTGTGCTATAGGTCTTAGAGTTTTATATTTAATTGCGCCCAGTTACTTACTTAATAATTTTTTGCAACCATCGCCCAACCCAAGAATACTAGAGAATGCTAGAAGCCACACTTTGTACCGTAACGTTCTTTAGTACATAATGGTAATAAGGGAGAGCAAGCGAGTGGTTGCGAAATCTGACTCAAAAGTCATTGCAAAATGTTTTTGAGTATCGGTTTTGAGGAAAGTCCGGGCTTCCATGAAGATCAGGCTGCTGGATAATGCCCAGTGCGAGCGATCGTGAGGATAGTGCCACAGAAAGATACCGCCAGTTGAGAGATCAAATGGTAAGGGTGCAAAGGTGCGTTAAGAGCGTACCAGCAGAGTCGTGAGGCTCTGGCTCGGTAAACCCCAGTTGGAAGCAAGGCGAGAGGATATAGGTGTTGCGATCTTCAGTCGATCCTATGTCCGTTACTTAATGCGATTATTTAGTGAAAGCTAGGCGATCGCAATTGAGTGTGTGCCGCATGAGGTGTTTGGTAACAAACATCCCAGATAGATAACCGCTAGGGTAGTTGATAAAACTCCCGAAACAGAACCCGGCTTATGTCTTACTCTCCCTATTCAAATTAATGATGAATTTTAATGATGAATTAAGTAGCTAGGCGCAATTAAATATAAAACTCAAAAACCTGTAGCGCACGCGCAGCGTGCGCTACAGGTTTTGATTCTGGGTTTTAATTATACCCAGCTACTTATAACGATAAATTATCTAAATCAAGAGGTCAGGGGCTATGGTATTTGCCTCGCCCTCTAGATCACAGAGCTTAACCGCAGCTATGTCCATAATCTTTCATCAAGTGATCGGTTCGAGTTACGCTCAAATTCCTATCTCAAAATGATACTGAGATGTTTTTTGCCCCATGCCTCGAACCAAGCTTGTACAGATCTTGAGCCAATCTTAGGCAGTCGCATGAGTAGTTGCTTAAGTAGTTGCTTAAGTAGTTGCTTAAGTATTTACTTATGGTCAGAATGTCTGATTTCTAAAGCCTTGCGCCAATCGACCTCAAAATAGTGACGAGATTTTGCGTTTATTGATTGAAATTAACCTTGAAAATCTGGTACATCTAGAAGTCTGAATGAGATCGCCAGATCGCCTGAATTATAAATTTAAGCTGCATTTGTTCTTACGAACCTTTTTAACTAGAGTAATCAAACTATGGGAATTGCTCCCAACCACTCATCTCTGCTCCCTAAAACGACCCATCGCATTTCCCGAAAGTGGTCTGGTAGAGCGGTTATAGGAATTACCTTTGTTTGCCTAATTTCCTCCCTCAGCATTCGCTTTTATTCTGAGCCGAGGTTAGACATTGGCACTTTTGTCGATCAAGATTTGCGATCGCCTAAAAGTATCGAAGCAACTGACATCGAAGCAACTAGACAGGCAAAGGAAATAGCCAAACAGCAAGTGATTCCTGTCTATCGCAGCAACCCTGAGTTTGATGCTAGTGCTGTTAAGCATCTTGAAGAACTATTGCAGGTAGGGGACAACTTACGCATATCATCGGGGAATTTGCCCTATGTAGATCGCCAAATTCTTAGCGATGACGTACAGCGATATCTCAGGAGGATTTCTGAGCCTGAGTGGGTGCAGTTACAAGATAAAGCCAATAAACTTGCTACTAATGTTAGCAATCAGGGCTCGATATCAAGTGCAATCACAAGTGCAATCAATAGAGACAAAGAGTCACCTTCCGTAGCCTTAGCCGAGTTAACGACCTATAAACTCAATGCGCTTCCTCAAGACTACCAAAGGCTCCTCAATAAGATAACTGAGGTTCGTAGAGCCTATGCGATGACTCAGGATAAGGCGGCAAAAGGACCAGAAATGTTTCGCGATCGCCTCTTAGAAATGTCCAATGAGGAATGGGAAAACTGCAAGAAACTAACGCGACAAGCCTTGCTTGATGTACAGTCCGCAGGCATTGTCGCAGGGTTGCCAGACGATATGCTGTTAAAACGCCTTACCAATCTGAGCAATCTACCCATCAATGAAGATCATCGCATGATGGCGATCGCCCTAATTCGGTCTACAGTTAAACCCAATCTAACCATTGACTATGTTGGTACAACCGAAAGAGCGATCAAAGCCTCAGAATCTGTCCAAACCCAGCGAGTGGCTCTGCAAGTTGGGGACTTGATCGTTAAAGGCGGCGAAAAAATTACGGAGCGACAGTTTGTCATTTTAGACGAACTAAAAATGACCCAAAGACAGGTCAATATTAAGAGGTTAGTTTTACTGACGTTAACCACAGCACTTGCTTTCGGCATCTTTGGCTATGCTAACCAGCGATGGCAATATTTACTAAAGGTCAAACTCCATGTCAAAGATCTGTTAGCGCTAGGCATAGTTTGTACGGGTAGCACCCTTGCCACCGTCATTATGGCTCCCAATATGCTCGTATTTGTGCCCTTAGCGAGTATGGGCTTAATTATTGGCAGCTTTTATAGTTCGCGGCTTGCACTCCTAATTACTTTGCTGATATCAGGTTTATTAACGATCGCCATCAGTGCCAATTTGTTATCCCTCGCGCCTGTATTAGTGGGCGCAATTGTTGCGGCAGCAATCACAAATCGACCTTTAACGCGATCTCACCTTGCGGCAACGGGGCTATTAGTAGGATTTTTGCAGGCATCAGTATATATTGCGATCGCGATAATCGCAGGATCGACTCCCCCCGTACTTATGGCGATTACTGCACTTCAGTACGCATCGGGAGGCATCATTGCCGCGATCGTTGCCCTCGGCGCAATTCCCTACCTTGAGCATATTGCCTACGCCTTAACCCCCTTCCGTCTAGCGGAGCTAGCCAACCTCGATCGCCCCCTGCTGCGCCTTTTGGTAACTGAAACTCCTGGTACTTTTCAACATACCTTATTTGTAGCCAATCTCGCCGAAGCAGCCGCTCGCGAACTGGGTGCAGATACCACTTTAGTCAGAACGGGTACGCTCTATCACGATATTGGCAAGACCCTGCGCCCAGAATATTTTATTGAAAATCAAATGGGACAACCCAATCCCCATGACCTTCTTAACGATCCTTGGGAAAGCGCCCAAATTGTAAAAGAGCATGTTTCAGGTGGCATAAAGCTCGCTCAAAAATATCATCTTCCTGAAATGCTACAAGCCTTTATCCCCGAACATCAGGGAACGATCGCAATTACCTACTTTTATTGCCAAGCCCAAAAGCGATCGGATCGAGTCTATGAGTCAGATTTTCGTTATGTTGGTCCCATTCCCCAATCTCGCGAAACTGGAATTGTAATGCTGGCTGATGCCTGTGAAGCAGCTTTGCGATCGCTTGGGACAGATACCACACTTGAAGCCGCAAAGAGCCTGCTTATGAGAATCTTTGAAACCCGATGGAATGATGGTCAACTCAAAGACTGCTCCTTAACTTGGGAAGATTTAGACCGCATTGCCCCCGTATTTATTAAGGTCTGGCAAGAGCGCAATCATGGCAGGATTAAATATCCAAACCTAGCGAACAAACTCGATCCGTCGGGTTCTGCCTTGCCCGATCATCTTTGCGAAACCAATGATTTAGAAACATCGGCAAGTCAAACTGCCGTTCCCAAGAAGATAGCCTTAAAATAGTTAACCACCCAGCTATCTCTTACGTTGCTATAGGTTACATGTTTTTTACTCACAAATTATTAACAAATATTCACAAAATATAGCTATTTTCCAGAAATCATTTTTTGGAGTTCACTTTACACTAACTAATACCAATTCACGAAAGTGTGACAACACTTTTGTGAATTAAAAACCCAGCCTCATAAGGGTTTGAAAAACCAAAAATGGCGTTGCCATTTTTGGTTTTGGTATAACTCAAGCATTGATATATAGCAATAAAAAAGATAATAGGACAAATCAAACTCCAAAAGACAAGTTACGGCGCTTCGCGCCGTAACTTGTCTTTTGGAGTTTACATTCTAAATAACTCTTTCGTTACGATAGATAAAAAGAAACTATTTATAAATACTAAATATAAATACTAAATATAAATACTAAATATAAATACTAAATATAAATACTGCGTATAAATACCACACATAAATACCACACATAAATATGCGTATAAATACTCACTGGGATTACAAGTAAAGTGTTTTTATTCTTTTTTATATTTTCTTAATTATTAACGCGTTTGATTTCTATTTGTAAATATCCTAAAAAGATTGTTAGCAAAGCATTACAGAAGTCAGTTAAGACATTATTAAATTCAAATGGGGGTGGGGATCGCTGAAATAGCCTCTAAGAATGAACTTGAGTGCAATTTATCCTCAATTATCAACCTGACATAATTGAATTATTAATAGATTTTTATATTAAGTTTGGCAAAGTCAGACTAAGACCTATGAACTCTTCAGACAATTCGGTTACAGCTTGTCGATTGTGTCAACATTACAGTCCTGAAGGTCGGAGAGGGGGATTTTGTGGAAAATTAGATGTTCCTGTAAGCCCATCATGGGAGGCATGTAGCTTAGCGGCTCATCCCTTTGAAGCATCATGGCAATCGATGAACAATTTCAATTCACTTTTACATGATTCATTACATGATTCATTGCATGAAAAGGTTGAGATAAGCTGCGAAGAAATGACCGATCTCCAAAACATACAAGGTCAAATGCAAGGTCAAATACACGGTCAAATACACGGTCAAAATATTCACGAGCGATCGCTCAGCTTGTCAGACTATTAGGATCGGTAATTAAATCGATGATCATTTATCTTCTTGTTTACATTTTTTAGATATTAAATCAAATCTTTACTTCTAAATAAGTCAGGAATCAATATTTTGATCGTATTAAATCTTTTTTAGAAATACCAAATACTCAATATTTAAAACATGTAAAATTACTGATATGTAAAATTACTAAGTCATTCGTGATATTTATCACTCAGCTACTCCCTTCCCAGTCAAGAAATAGCGGTGCGGGGCTTTGCTCCGCACCGCTATTTCTTGGTTTTATATATCGATTTCTTTAGTGGGAAGGGAGTAAGTGGGCTTGATTAAACATAAAACCCTAAGCCCTGCGGCGCACGCTGCGTGCGCCGCAGGGCTTAGGGTTTTATGTCCTGACCTAAGTAAATATAGCTATATGAGAAAAATAGAGCTTCGACTTCGGTTAACCAACTTATCCCGATTGCTACAGCGCATTGCGCTCAAACGAACCACAATAAATTTACACTCGTAAATTTACTGTGATATTCTTTATTAACTAAGAATTTGTAAACCTAATTTTCACAGGTCAAACGTGTTAGCAAGGGTTTGGAGTGCAGCAATTTTAGGGATCGATGCCATCCAAGTGGGGGTGGAGGTAGATGTATCGGGAGGACTGCCTGGAATCACTTTAGTAGGATTACCAGATACCGCAGTTCAGGAAAGCCGCGAACGGGTAAAAGCAGCTATCAAAAATGCAGGTTTCGCCTTCCCCATGCGAAAGATCGTCATCAATTTAACCCCTGCCGATCTTCGCAAGGAGGGACCAATTTTCGATCTGCCAATTAGTATTGGGATCCTTGCCGCTTCGGAACAGGTCAATCCCCAATTATTAGGAGATCATCTATTCTTGGGTGAGGTTTCCCTTGATGGCTCACTACGTCCAGTCTCAGGGGTATTACCGATCGCTGCCGCCGCCCAACGTTTGGGGATGATGGGGATCGTCGTACCCAAGGAAAATGCCCAAGAAGCAGCCTTAGTTAAGGGACTAGCTGTATATGGTTTACAAAGTATTACTGAAGTTGGCGATTTCTTAGCTAATCCCAACAAATATCAGCCAGTGGTCATTGATTCTGAACTGAAATGGCATGACAGCGACTTTAAGCTCGATCTCAAAGACGTTAAGGGGCAGCAACATGCCCGCCGTGCTCTCGAAATAGCGGCTGCTGGTGGACATAATCTCATTTTTGTCGGGCCTCCAGGATCGGGAAAAACCCTTTTGGCAAGACGATTGCCCAGCATTCTGCCCAACATGAACTTTGATGAAGCCCTAGAAGTGACCAGAATTCACTCTGTCGCGGGACTATTAAAAGGTAAAGGACTTGTCAGCGATCGCCCCTTTCGCAGCCCTCACCATTCCGCCTCAGGTCCATCCCTAGTCGGTGGCGGCAGCTTTCCCCGTCCTGGAGAAATTACCCTTGCCACGAACGGAGTACTATTTCTGGACGAGCTAACCGAATTTAAGCGGGATGTCCTAGAATTTTTGCGCCAGCCTCTAGAGGATGGATTTGTCAGTATTTCCCGCACCCGTCAATCGGTTACCTTCCCAGCGCAATTTACATTGATCGCTAGTACCAACCCTTGCCAGTGCGGATATTATGGCGACTCGGTGCAGCCTTGTACTTGTACGCCACGACAGCGCGAACAATATTGGGCAAAGCTCTCTGGTCCCCTAATGGATCGCATCGATCTACAGGTAACAGTTGCTCGGCTCAAACCCGAAGAAATGACGCGATCGCCTGAAGGGGAATGCTCCAGTGCCGTTAAAGAGAGAGTACAAGCATCGCGAAAAATTCAACAGAGTCGGTTTCAGCAAGAAATAAAAATAAACTGTAACGCTCAGATGCAATCTAGACATCTACGCCAATGGTGTGTACTGGATCATTCTTCTCGGGAGCTTTTAGAAACCGCCATTAAGCGTTTGGGTTTATCAGCCAGAGCTACAGACAGGATACTCAAAGTATCCCGAACAATCGCCGATCTCGCCCATGCCGAAAACATTCAGCTTGCCCATGTCGCGGAAGCTGTCCAATACCGCACCCTTGATCGAGTTACTTAAAAATATCTATCGAAAATCGATCGACGGTTAATATCGATGGCGATCGGGAAAAGTCTGATTTCACAAGATGAATAAAAATTCTTTGGCTTTAATGAGGGCACAAAGCACTATACGTGCTATTTTGTGACTTGACTTTCGGCTCTAATCTAAATCTCTAGAAAGGAGAAGACTAAGATATGAACAGTTAGATAAAAAATTAACCGCTAACTTAAAATTAAGATGGGCAAAGCACAATGCCAATCATTTAACCCTAATATATTCGTTTGGTGAGTTGCTAGTGGAAGAATCCTATCGGGGCATTCATGTATGAGTACAGTTCTGGTGGTTGAAGACAGCGTGACACAGAGAGAAATGATTGAGGACTTACTTAAAGGCAGCGGTCTAAATGTTAAGACAGCAGGCGATGGTGTAGAGGCCCTCGAGCAAATGCAAGGCAGTTGCCCAGACATCGTCGTCATGGACATTGTCATGCCCCGCATGAATGGCTATGAGCTGTGCCGTCGCATTAAAACCGATCCCAAAACCGAGCGCGTTCCTGTCGTAATGTGTTCGTCAAAGGGTGAAGAATTTGATCGCTACTGGGGAATGAAACAAGGGGCTGATGCCTATATAGCTAAGCCTTTTCAGCCTCAAGAATTAGTTGGCACTGTAAAACAGTTATTACGAAAAACTTAATAATTTCACGAAGAATGCTAAAACTATGAACAATTCTTGATTATTTAAGGGCTGTTGGTTAACATCAATACCTTAAGATTTTTTCAATATTTTCCAAGGTTTTATTTCCAAGGTTTTATTTCCAAGGTTTTATTTTCAAAGTTTATTTCCAAACTTTGAAAATATTTAAGACTTCCTAGACTCGCTATTAAAAATTGCTATTTTGCAAGGTAGAGATCCTCAAATTATGGTAGGAAACCAAGAATTCTTCCCTGGCATCGGACAGGATCAAGCAACTGACTTCGATCAAGGTATTGAAGCTCCAGAGGGTGAGCTGCATTTAAGATTTTTTGTAGCTTCTGGAATTGAATTTGCTTTACCTGCAATTGGGGTCAGTCAAGTTTTAGAATATGCGCCCGATCGCATAAATCCGATGCCTAATGTCTCCCCCTTATTGCTAGGTACAGTGAATATTCGGGGTAGAGTAGTGTGGGTAGGCGATCTCGGTCAGTTCTTGGGAGAAACCCCTCCCGTGAATACGGATCGGGCAGAAATCTCGATTATTGCCATTGAGGATCAGGGCATGATGTTAGGCTTAGCAGTAGAGCAGATTGGTGTAATGGCTTGGCTTGATTCTTCAAAACTCAATGTATCTAGAAATAGCTCTGACAGTATGGCTCCGTTTATCAAAGGTGAGTGGATAATGGAAGACAGCGAGCCGTTAAAACTGCTAGATCAAGTCAATATTTTGAGATCGGCGCGGTGGGCATCCTAGGCAAAGTCGATGCACTATATGTAGATGCACTATATGTAAATGACATAAAGCATGGCTAGGCACAAAATATTAAGAAAGTAATTTCAAAATGATTTCGCACAAATGGCAGAGATTTTAGGGATTTTAGGAGAAAGCAAATGGCATCTAGTACGCAATACCAAAAAGAATACGAAAAAGCTTCCTTAGCCTACATGCAGGGAGACTACAATCAAGCTGGGAAATTGACGCAAGAGCTTGTTAAAGCTTGCCCTAGCGATCCGATGTATCGCTTACTCCATGCCCATATCAATCTCGCCCTAGAGCGCTATCAGGATTCAATTGGTGAATACCAAACGGTTTTGCAGCTAACTGACGACAATTCAATTTTGGAGTATGCCCATAGTGGTATTGCGGCAGCCAAAGAAAGATTAGATATCAATGATGATAGTTACAACCTTGGAGCCTTAGGAAGCGCTAACGATGATTTTAGTAGTAACCAGTACGGTTATGAAAGCAATCGATATAACCAGTCAAACCAATCCACCTATATGCAGGGTTCTTGGTCAAGTAATGACAGTGGTGGACAAAGTACTGGTTCGGGGCGTTCAGAAGATTTTGATTTTGAGGATTTTAGTTCTAACTCTTCACTAAATGGCTCTAGCCAGTATAGCTATGGTGCTGAAACTCAAATTACGGGTGACTCTGGATTTAGTTCTAGCTATAAACCCAGTAGCTCTTCGGGTAGCCTAAACGCCGATACCGATGTAGTCTTTATGGATGAATTTGATGACTTTGATGATATTAGTGAGTCATCTTTTTCAAGTTCTTTTGGCGAATCCGATGCAACTCAGATGGTGTCCGACCGATCGCTAAATGATTTTGGCGGTCAGGACTTTACTACCTCTTCTAGTCGTAATACCACTTCGGTAGCCAGTCAGGACATCGCGACTGCAAGGTTTAACCAATCAGAAAACGAAGCAGAGCTATTTGGATTGGGGAATATCAATACGCCCGTTGGAGCCAAGCGTGGTGGCGTTGATATTGTCACCGAAGCCTCTGACCAAGGTGGATTGTTTTCTCCCTTTGACAATATGCCCCTCAAAACTAAAGGGCTAGTCACAGCGATCGCCGCAGGCGTGGTGGCTATGGTCGCCGCAGGTGTGGTTACTAATTTCGCAACAGGCACGATCAAAGACCAAGGACAACGGGAACAGGTGCGCAATACTGGGTGGATGATGGCTGGAGCCGCCGCCTTAGCAAGTGGTGCGATCGCTTGGGGCTTGGGCAAACGTTCCACCAGAATAATTGACCAATCGACCGCCAACTTGCAAGCTCAGTTTGAAGCCGTAATTCGTGGCGATATGAGCCCCCGTGCAGTGGTTTACAGCGAAGATGAGTTTGGTAGATTAGCAGCTAGCTTTAACCAAATGATTCAATCGATTGTATCTAACACCAATGAAGCGCAACGGAAAGCTGCCGAGCAAGAACAGGCTAAAGAAGATTTACAGCGTCAGGTAATTCGTTTACTTGATGACGTAGAAGGCGCGGCAAGAGGTGACTTGACCGTACAGGCTGAGGTAACTGCTGACGTACTCGGTGCGGTTGCTGACTCCTTTAACCTGACCATTCAAAACCTTCGTGAGATCGTTAACCAAGTAAAAATTGCGGCGCGTCAGGTAAACGAAAGCTCCCGCGAAAACGAAGCATTTGCCCGCAGTTTGTCATCGGACGCATTGCGGCAAGCCGAAGAATTGAGCGTGACCTTAAATTCAGTACAGATGATGACCGAATCAATTCAACGGGTAGCAGAGAGCGCTCGTGAAGCCGATCAGGTTGCTAAGCTTGCCTCTGAGACTGCGATTAAGGGCGGTGATGCGGTAGAACGTACCGTAGCAGGTATTCTGGACATTCGCGAAACGGTTGCCGAAACTACAAGAAAGGTAAAGCGTTTGGGCGAATCTTCACAGGAAATTTCCAAGATCGTTGGTTTGATTTCCCAAATTGCTTCCCGTACCAACTTACTCGCGCTTAACGCTAGTATTGAAGCAGCCCGTGCAGGTGACGCGGGAAGAGGTTTTGCGATCGTTGCAGATGAAGTACGCCAATTAGCGGATCGGGCGGCAAAAGCATCTAAAGAAATCGAACAGATCGTATTGCAAATTCAGAGTGAAACCAGTAATGTGCAACAAGCGATGGAAGTTGGTACTCAACAGGTTATCGATGGTACAAAACGTGCTGAACAAGCCCGTCAGTCCCTTACTGATATTATCCAAGTTTCCCATCGCATCGAAACCCTCGTGCTATCAATTACCGAAGATACGGTCAAACAAACCGAGACATCAAGAACCGTATCGCAAGTTATGCAATCAGTTGAGTTGACCGCCCAAGAAACTTCGCAAGAGTCTCAGCGGGTGTCAGCCTCTCTACAAAATCTAGTAGGTGTTGCACGCAGTCTACAGGATTCAGTAGAACGATTCCGCGTTGATTCGGGTGATAAAACAACGGGAGGTCGTTAGGATTATTACCTCTAGCTCTAGCTACTCACACCCTAATCTTTGAGAGGATTCTGTCATGAACTCGGAACAACAACAGCAGCGCATCATGGGTTACTTCATCGAAGAAGCCCGAGAACATCTTCAGACAATTGAGCAAGGCGTTTTAAACTTGCAAGAAATCCTAGATGATTCCGAATCAATTAACGAACTTTTTCGGGCGGCGCATTCGATTAAGGGAGGAGCCGCCATGTTGGGTGTGGGGAGCATCCAACATGTAGCCCACCGCTTAGAAGACTTTTTCAAGATCCTCAAGGAAAATTCACAGATAAATGTTGATGAGCGTTTAAAAAGCTTACTACTAGCTGGTTTCGATCCTCTATCAGAACTCCTTGAAGAATTGCAAGGGGGTTACAAAATATCCGATGAGCTAACTGCTGAAACCAATAATCGTGTTAAGCCTGTATTTGCCGAGTTAGAAGCCTATCTCAATCAGTTAGTCACCGAGGTAGATGGCGAAATATCTACCCAAACACCTGCCCAAACATCTAGTCAAAAAGTCCCAGAAAAAGCAGTTGCTACCATAGAGCAACCCGATATTGTCTCCCAAAAGTCGATATTTCAAAAAGAAGTTACGACCAAAATGCGAGATATGTTGCAGCTATTTCGCTCGGCGGATACGCCCGAAAGCCGATCGCAGTTACAAACGGTTTGCAATTATTTTCAAGAAGTTGGCAATAACTTTGATCTGCGAAATTGGACGAATTTGGTCATCCAGATTAAAAATGCGATCGCTCAGCCTAATAACTCCTACAGAACCCTCGCGCCAATTTTAATCAGAGAATTAAAGGAAGCTCAGGATTTAGTACTTGACAATCGTGAGGCGGAAATAGTGGTCTCCTCGCAGATTCAAAATCTATTGCCCTATAGATTTTCCGAACCAGAAGATGACGAGGTCAGCACAATCTTCACGACTGCTTCTGGAGATATTGGTTTTGATAACGAGCCAATTGCCGAGGATAAGTCGATTACTGATCACGATAATATAGCTCTCGACCTCAACCCCATTGATATCGACCTGTTTGCCGATGATGCTAGTGAAGTCAACGAAGAAATATTCGATCTGTCCGAGGTCAATGAAAGCCAAATCGATCAGATAGATTGGATGGATGGTGAATATGAGATCGCCGAAAATCAACATATTGATGGGCCAAAAGTAGGGGCTTCAGAGTTGAAGTCCTTGGCAATTCTCTTTGAAAACGACGACATTGACTTTGATGCTGCTTGGGAAGACATCGAATCCAATGAAACAAATATGTCAAACCAAGGAGTCACAAGCGCATCTGAAAATCGCGATGATTTTGCCGACCTACTTGGCAATGCTTCTAGTAATGATGATGAGACAATCCCCAATTTAAATAATAAGGAATCTAGCATCGATCAGTTGTTTGGTGATTTTTCCACGGAAGACTCAGCTGCTGAAATTAGGGCTGAAGAATCTGACGACTCCCTCTTCCCATCTGAGGACTCCCTCTTCCCAGACGATCTAGACGGTGTATTAAACCAAGTTACTGACAACTTCTCAGAACTTGAGACAGATGTTGATGCTGAAGATGCTCAAACAAGTCAAGCGAGTATAGAGGAGCTGTTTAGCAATGATTTTGGCAAGGCCACAGATCTAGATGAGCAGTTTGATATGGACTTAGGGTTGGATCTTTTAGAGGAAAACTACAATCCTCAAATCGAAAATAACCTATCAAATAGTGATCGCATTGACCAAATCGATCAGATTGATCAGATTGATCAAATCGATCAGATTAACCAAATCGATCAGATTGATCAATTTGACCCATTTGATGACATTAACATTAGTGAGATCAATACTGATGATATCGATTTTTACGATTTATCAGAATCATCCGCCGAGCAATTAGACGATCTTAGCGACAGCTATCTTAGCGATCATAATCCTATTATTGATGCTCAGGATGAATCCGACTCTCTCTCTAGTGAAGAATATTTTGCTGAGATTGCCAGACAGGAAAATGCCATTGCGAATGGTAATAATGATGGTTCTATGGAGCCATTTGCTTTGACTTTTTCTGAAGAAGGGATGACCTTACTTGAGGATCCCTTTGCAATTGATGAAAATCTTGATGGATTTTTGTTAGGTGATTCCGCATCTGAGTCTCCTCAAGAGGCAAAATCTGAGAGCAATGACGCTGACCCTCTCGATACTACTGGATTAAAGATATTTGACGAACTCGGCTTTGATAGTGATGAGTTGGATGAATCAGTAACATTCAAAGAAGATGTCAGAATTCATGACTCTTCAACATCGATGGATGAAGAAACTAACGAAGATCTGGGTGGTTTCTTTGCAGGTATTTCCGATTTAGATGATACGAATCAAGCAATCACGAATTTGAGTGAAGCTACCGATGATATTGATCTTATTGGAGAAGATGGTTTAGAGAACTTCTTTGATGGTATTAGTATCGATAGTCCCGATAATAACAATGCTATAAACACTGATGCTACCGATGATATTAGTAGCGAAGATGGCTTAGAGGAATTCTTTGATGGTATTAGTACCGATAGTGCCGATGCTATAAACACTGATGCTACCGATGATATTAGTAGCGAAGATGGCTTAGAGGAATTCTTTATAGAATCAGCCAATAATGCTGATCATAACGAGATATCTAGTCTTTCTGATGCTATTGATGAATTTAGCGAGTTGGATAGCGACGACAATTTAGATGATTTCTTTGCAGCTAACAACTCTTTCGATAGTTCTCTCGCTACCGATCCTTTGGTAGATGATGTTTCTACGGACGAACCAGCACAAGATTTGGGCGATCGCATAGAAGACAACTTTAGTCAACTAGATCAATCCGAGCAACTAGATGATGATTTCTTTGTTAACTCGGAACTCAGTTCCGAATCTATTAGCTCCGAATCTATTAGCGCTGAATCTATTGACGATCTTGGCGATATTACTGTCGATCATGATGAGCAAGAATTTAGTATTAATGGCGATCCTGATGAATTTCTGGATCGCTCTGAACAGATCGAAAACATTACCTTCACCAGCAAGGAACTAAGTTATGAAGATGACTTAGCAGAGGAAATCAGTGATGCTGAATCCTTGGCTGATTTTTTTGCTGAATCCGAAAGCCCTGCAATTGCATCTAGTCACAATATTAATGATGAAATTAATGATGAAATTAATGATGAGCTAGACGATCGCCATCTAGCTAGCTATTCTGAGAACATCACCAATACTGACGATCTTGGCGATTTCTTTGACGTAGCGGAAGATCCTCAAGATTTAAACAAACAGGAATTTGTAAATTTTGGGGAATCTGAGGATGTCAATTTAGACTTCTTAGACATGGTAACGGATGAAGAAGTACCCGCAGAAAGTTCTGTCGATTTAGCGATCGAGCCCTTTTCTGAAGAGTTACTTTCTGAAGAGTTACTTTCCGAAGAGCTACTTGCTGAAGAGTCACTTACAGACAACTCCGACTTAGCAGATTTATTTGTTAATGCTGGAGAAGAAGACCTAACGGTATTGGAAAGTGACTTCGAGTTCGATGGCAATGGAGAACTGACACAAAGCGATGAATTTGCCGATTTAACTAGCGTGTTAGATGGCGCGTTAGATGGCGCGTTAGATAGCGCATTAGATAGCGCGTTAGATAAGGAATTTCAAGATTTTGAATTAGAGTCCATAGAAGCCAATTTGACAACTCAGGAAGATATCGATCTCGAAGTTGACAGTCCAAGCACTGCCACTACAACCATTGACAACCTAGTGGACTTCTTTCAAGGTAATGATGAAATAGAAGATAATTCGCTATCCATTGAAGAAATCGTGAGTAGCGATTTGGCGATTGACGAGTCAATAGTTTTTGATGAGTCTGATCCTCTCTCTGATTTGAATCAAGATGATTTAGGCGTAGATGATTCTTTCACCCAAGATACTCAGACAAAGCCCACCTTAGAAACTGAGAATCAATTACCACCAGAAGAACTCAATGGAATTGATGACAACTTCGATTTCGATGATTTAGAAGCCATGATTGGCAGTTCTATTAATGTTGCTGATGAGGGCTTAAATAGTGAGCAGACCCAGCAATTCAGTAGCTCTATTAACTCTATTAATAGCAATAGTACTAGTCAAGTAGCTCCCTCTGTCAATGTACCAAGGAATCATCAAGATGTAGTCAATCCCGACAATGATGATATGGATTTTGATGCCTTAGAAGCGCTTCTGGGCGATGCGGATACCATCGATGCGGAAACAAACGCCGCTAACAATTTCACCTCCATACCTCCTGTACCTTCAAAGCCTCCCGATGACTTTGACGAATTAGAAAATATGCTTCAGTCAGCATTTGCGAAGGATGTTGGCCCAATCAAAACTAAAGCGCCCGTGCGACCTCCTACGACTACCCGTAAGCAGAGGTTGACCGATACGACTATGCGTGTTGATGTCAAGTATCTAGATAGTTTAAATAATCTAGTTGGGGAGCTGGTTGTCAACCGTAATCTGTTGGAGCAGGATCAAGAGAGACTACAGCAGTTCATTACCAATTTGTTACATCAAGTGCAATTACTGAGCGACGTATCCCAAAGAATGCGGGATCAGTACGATCGCTCCTTACTGGAAGCTTCGTTAACTGCTGGAAGAGGTCGTTCTTACAGTAGCTTTGAGACTTCCTATGCCAATGATGGCGCAAACTCGAATAGTTCGGTTAGCAATGATTTTGAAGGTATTGAGTTCGATCGCTACAACACCTTCCACGTTCTCTCGCAGGAAATTATTGAGTTAATTGTCCGAGTTCGCGAATCTGCTTCCGACATTGAGTTCGTGGTTGGGGAAACGGATCAGGTAACCCGTCAGTTGGGAACGATTACCACCCAAGTCCAAGATGACCTCAAGCAATCGCGCATGGTTCCCTTCGCGCAGATTGCCGATCGCCTGCCAAGAGGTATTCGCGATCGCGCCCTTAAAACTGGCAAACAAGCCGAATTGGAGATCTTTGGACGGGAAACCCTGATCGACAAAGCGATTTTAGAATCCTTGACCGACCCACTTACCCACCTTGTCAACAATGCGATCGACCATGGTTTAGAAGATCCCGCTACCCGTCAAGCAGCAGGGAAATCGGCGACTGGTCGATTAACGGTACGCGCCTATCACCAAGGTAACCAAACCGTCATTTCTATTAGCGACGATGGCGCGGGGATCAGTCCCGATCGGGTTAAGAAAAGTGCTGTTTCTAAGGGAGTGCGATCGCAAGCTGAAGTTGATCGCCTTAACGATACCGAGGTTTATGCGCTGCTGTTTGAGGCGGGCTTTAGTACAGCGGCTCAAGCCGATGAATTTAAAGGGCGCGGCGTTGGGTTGGACGTAGTCAAAACCTGTCTTGATGATATTCGTGGTGTCATTATCGTAGAATCGGTAATTGGCAAGGGAACCACCTTTACCATTCGCTTACCGCTGACCTTAAGTATTTCCAAGGCGATGTTCTGCATTAGCGATCGCGCGAGGATTGCCTTCCCCGTTGACGGTTTTGAAGATATGGTGGAAGTACCACAAAGTCAAATCGTTCTTAACGAAAAAGGACAGCCCTGCTTACCTTGGCGCGATACGATTTTGCCATTCCAGCATCTCTCGAATCTGCTCTCCTATAGCCGTCATCTCAGCCGCAGCAGCATCTACGGTAAGCAGGAAAACGACGAACTCTGCATTATCATTCTTCGCAACGATACGAGTTACCTCGCCCTACAGGTCGATCAATTCCTCGGTGAATACGAGATCGTAATTAAACAGTTAGAAGGTCCCATTCCCCAACCTGCGGGAATCGCAGGTGCAACGGTACTTGGGGATGGTCGCGTTATGGCGATCGCTAACGTTTTAGAGCTATTCGATATCGCTAGCGGTAGATTGCGTCCTTCCACCTCTGGCGCACCAATTCAGCCAACCGTGGAAGAAGATGTTGCCGTCGATCCGACCGTACTCATTGTTGACGATTCGATTACGGTACGCGAACTACTGTCCTTAACTTTTGCGAAGGTGGGCTATCGTGTCGAACAGGCAAAAGACGGGCAAGACGCATGGGAAAAACTCCGTGCTGGGCTGCCCTGCGATATGATCTTCTGTGATATTGAAATGCCACGGATGGATGGATTGGATCTGCTCTCAAGATTGCAGAAGGATTCCCGACTCAAGGAGATTCCTGTGGCGATGTTAACCTCGCGAGGAGCCGATCGCCACCGTCAGTC
Organism: Pseudanabaena biceps PCC 7429; assembly: GCF_000332215.1. Classification (GTDB taxonomy): domain Bacteria; phylum Cyanobacteriota; class Cyanobacteriia; order Pseudanabaenales; family Pseudanabaenaceae; genus Pseudanabaena; species Pseudanabaena biceps. The sequence goes on along the minus strand of NZ_ALWB01000007.1, from coordinate 26,634 downwards.
AGCCATTCAGCTAGGAGCAAAGGGATACTTCACTAAGCCCTATCTCGAAGAAGAATTACTAAGTGCATCCAAACGTCTTTTAAATGGAGAAACCTTGCCGATCTAAAATACAGTCCTTCTCCCTATCCTATGCTGCGGAATTGGGAAATCAAGTTTTCTCCTAGGCTTACGGGAAGGAAAACAAGGGTAAGGGCATGATAAGAAAAACCTATGTTGCTGAGTCTCAAAATCGAAAATTTTGCTCTGATTGATCGCCTCGAACTAGAGCTATATGCGGGATTGAATATTCTCACTGGAGAAACAGGTGCGGGTAAATCAATCGTCTTAGATGCTCTAGATGCAGCACTAGGAGGTAAGGTATCGTCGCGGATGCTTAGAACTGGCTCCGAGCGGGCAAATATCGAAGCAACTTTTTCTACAAATCAAGCGATCGCGCAATGGCTAGAGCTACAGGAAATTGATGCCCTAGATGCTGACACGCTCATCTGTAGCCGCGAGATTACAGCCCGCAGCAATCGCACCCGTGTTAATGGCGTGGTCGTCAACAAGCAACAAATTCAAGAACTACGCGATCGCCTTGTCGAAATTACTGCGCAGGGGCAGACCATTTTGCTCAGTCAAGCTACGCAACAGCGAGAATGGCTGGATAGCTTTGGTGATCGGATCTCCGATCAGGCTTTATTTTCACAACGGCAAAAAGTTGCCAGACTATTTGAAATAAAGGAGCGATCGCGCAAAGCTTTATTAGAAAGACAACAAAACGAGCGCAATCGCTTACAACACCTTGATATGTTGCAATATCAGTTAAAGGAACTGGAAGCCGCAAATCTAGGAGATCCCGAAGAGTTAGAGCAGCTCGAAGGCGATCGCAAACGGCTCGCCCACAGCGTGGAATTACAAAAGCATGGCTATGCAGTCTATGAAGCCATCTATCAGAATGATATTGGTAATGCCTGTGCCGACCTATTGGGACAAGCCGAGTCAACCCTTACGGAAATGGTCACCCTCGATCGCGAAGCAGCGGGAATCCTCGAATTAGTTTCGAGCGCCCTCGCCCAAGTGGAAGAGGCAGGACGGCAAATCAATAATTACACCCATCGTCTCGAATCAGATCCTGAACAATTGGAAATAATCGAACAACGAATTAATCAGATCAAACATATTTGTCGCAAGTATGGCACGCTCCCCGAGGCGATTGCCTATACCCAAAAATTGCAACAGGAACTCGCCGAACTGACTGATCGCGGTATTTCTATAGAAGATTTAGAGCGTAAAGCTGAAGCGGATTTGCAAGCTTTGCTCAAAGCTTGCAAAAAGCTCACGGAACTACGCAATCAAGCAGCCGTTGCTCTAGAAAAAGCCCAAATCGAAGCATTAAAAATGTTAGCAATGGAAAAAGTTCGCTTTCAAGTGGGAATATATCCGAGCGAACCGACGGCTTTAGGTAGCGATCGCATTGTATTTGAGTTCAGTCCGAATCTTGGCGAACCCCTACAACCACTAGCGGAGACGGCTTCGGGCGGGGAAATGAGTCGATTTCTTTTAGCACTCAAAACTTGTTTTGTTCACCAAAAAAGCAACGATGCTCGATCCCTCCCCGATACCTTTGCCCATGCCCATGTCGGCACGATGGTGTTTGACGAGATCGATGCAGGAGTATCTGGTCGGGTCGCTCAGGCGATCGCCACCCAACTATGGCAGTTGAGCCGCAGTGCTCAAATTCTCTGCGTCACCCACCAGCCGCTAATTGCGGCGATTGCCGATCGCCACTTTCATGTCAACAAACAAATCGTAGCCGATCGCACGCAAGTACAAATCCGCCTGTTGGAGTTGGAAGAGCGCAAACAGGAACTTGCGCAGATTGCTTCGGGTATGACGGTTGAAGAAAGTTCAGAAACGCAGGCAAGGAAAGAAATCAAGAAAAAGACCAACGGCAAAAGCCCTAGCAAAGAATTTGCCAACGCTGCGGCTCAAGCGATCGCCTTTGCCGAATCGTTGCTAGAACAGGCTGCCGCCATCAAATCCGAGCGATAGATACTTCTTTTCCACTCGAAGAGTAGATCCAAATATTAGTGCGCGGCTTTGCCGCGCACTGATATTTAACGTCAGTTCGGATTAAGCTGGCAAATTCTCAAAGCCCAAAAGTAAAAGCCTTGCTACGCAAGGCTTTTACTTTTGGGCTTTGAGGAAGGGTTTGCTACGCAAAACCTTCCTCAAAGCCCATTTCAAATTATCCCGAAATCACGTTAAGTAGCTAAGTTGAAACTAGAGCTCGTACCGCTCGCTACGCGGACGATACGCTCTCTAGTTTTGATTTTTAATTATGCTTAACTGCTTAATACTCTTTTCATGACCTCTTGGTATGCCTCAGCAACATTACCGAGATCCTGCCGAAAACGATCTTTATCCATAATCCGCTCGGTAGGATCGGCGATCGCTTTATCCCAAAGGCGACAGGTATCAGGACTAATCTCATCGGCTAGCAATAACTGCCCTTTGCGATCAACACCAATTTCCACTTTAAAATCGACGAGGATCAAATTGCAGCGATCAAAAAATGTTTGCAGGTGTTGGTTAATATTTAGGGCAAGTTCTTTGAGCTGGACAACCTGCTCTGGTGTGGCGAGATCGAGCATGGCAACATGGGCATCCGTGATTAAGGGATCGCCAAGGTCGTCATTTTTGTAAAAAAATTCAACTAGCGGGATCTTGAGTGCTTGCCCTTGTTGCAAACCGAGCCGCTTACAGATACTGCCTGCGGCGATATTGCGAACGACGACCTCAATGGGTAATATCTTGACCGCAGCAACCTGCATTTCATTGGGGGAAACTTGCTGGATAAAGTGGGTCGCAATGCCTTGAGTTTCTAAATACTGAAAAATGTGAGAGGCGATCGCGCAGTTCATTTCCCCCTTGTTGGTGATCGTACCTTTTTTTAGAGCGTTGAAAGCGGTTGCATCGTCTTTGTAGCGAGACAGCAAAATATGAGGATCGTCTGTTGTAAACAGAATTTTGGCTTTGCCTTCGTAGAGCTTGTTTCCACTCATGGATATATTGCGATATTAATTTCTTAAGTATTCTATCGCAATTTAAAACCAATGAAGACTATGGGCTTGTGGGACAAATGATCATGACTTCATACTTTTTTGATGGCTTTTTTGATGACTTAATTTATGACTTGATCTGACGACTTAAATAACTGAAGTGACTGAGAGATAATTGGTAACGAATGGCGAATTGAACCTTAATTAGCAGTTAATTAGCAGTTAATTAGCAGTTAATTAGCAGTTAATTAGCAGTTAATTAGCAGTTAATTAGCAGTTAATTAGCAGTATAGATTATGGCAACTTTGTAGAAAGCGATCTAAATCGAATTTAAAATCAGAGAATATAGCAATTTCACACTATTTGTCTGGATTGTTGGCAAGATTTTATCTCATCAAATAATGCGATTGCTTACTGCGATCTTTTTTGCTATTAAAGCAAATATTGGTTTCTGAGCTATAGATATATTCTATTTCCTCTTGAGACAAGACAAGTTCTAAATAAAGTTCCCCTAACCAGTCGCGAATTTTACTTAGCCTAAAAAATAGGTAGAGTTGCCGTTCGGTTAACATTGTTTGTGTTTTCTCTATTTGTACAGGAGTCATTGATTTGTCCCTCCCTTAATTTACCTATATATTGTGCATTGAAGAAAGGGATTGCTATGTGATGATATAGGCTCTAATTGAGAGATCCTTGTCTCAATAATTAAGCGATCGCGATCACACCCCCCCAGCCAACAAATTGCTATAAACTATGTTTTAGTGTGCTTTAGATATAACAAATATTTTTTAACTAAGACTAAGAAAATATGTAAAAAATAGGATTGTCAAACCCTAGATTAAGTTTGCTGAAAATATATAGTTAGAGTTATATAATTTTTTGTTATTTGTCTTTTTAGTAACAATTTCCCTGCAACATTTATTAGGTGGCTTGAGACTATAGCAGTCCTATTTCATTTACGAGAAAAATAGGGCTTCTACTTCTATCAGACAAATTATCCTGAAGGCTAGGGGAAGTCAAAGCTTCTCATAAATCATTTAGAATTTCTATATCTTGAGGCTATTGATTAGCGATTTTACTAGTAAGTAGCTGGGCGCAATTAAATATAAAACCCTAAAACCTATATGGTATGCTGCGCGTGCGCTATAGGTTTTAGTTCTGTTTTTTGATTATGCCCAGCTACCTATTCTAAAAATAGTATTTATTTAATAGACTAACTTAGGTAGTTTTTAGGCGATATTTATTTTAAGAAAATATACTTAAAGCCCTATTTATGTATAACTTATATATAACTTACGTATAACTTTGATGATTGTCTTTTTGTCGGCTTTTAGTGATTATATTAGGTATTAATTTGTTGGTTTCCCTGTTCAAAGAACCTTAATAAGTTGAAGGGATGATGGTGATGCAAAAGGAAATCCTGATGTTTCAGTTCCTGGCTTCCCTCTTCCAACTCGTTCCCAAGGTTATTTGAAATCCACTTTCTGAGTACAAAGCTATGGCGACATCTAGAGCATTGGAATTGAAAACATCTTCTTCCTCTTCCGATATTGAAGATAATAATTCAGCATTAACTGACCAAAGATATCAATCAGGATGCCAATCAGAGCGTGATTCTCCCAAAATATTGGTGTCCTTATTGGTTCCAGCCTACAATGAATCTTCCATCATTGAAAAAAACTTAGGAATCCTTTGTAAGTATATGCAATCCCTAGAGAATAAGTTTCAATGGGAGATGGTAATCGTTAACGATGGAAGTAGAGATGATACCTATGCCAAAGCTTTAGAGTTTGCTAAAAATCGCGAAAATGTTTTAGTTTTACATCATCGCATAAATCATGGGCTAGGTCAGGCTTTGAGGTACGGTTTCAAAAACTGCCAAGGCGACTACATTGTTGTTGTCGATTTAGATTTAAGTTACTCTGCCGACCATATTGGCGATCTATTAGATCGCATTGTCAAGACTCAAGCCAGAATCGTTGTGGCATCTCCCTATATGCGTGGTGGTTCTATCTCTAATGTTCCTTGGTTACGAAAAACTCTCAGTATTTGGGCAAACCGATTTCTCTCTTTTACCGATAAACGTAGTCTCGCAACCCTAACAGGAATGGTTAGGGTATACGATGCTCAATTTCTCAAAAGACTTAATCTAAGATCGAAGGGAATGGAAATAAATCCTGAGATCATCCATAAAGCAAGACTGTTAGGGGTGAGAGTTGAAGAAATCCCTGCCCATCTTTGTTGGCTCCCTCAAAAAACAGAGGAAGTTAAGCGAGTTTCGAGCATGAAGATCGCTAAGCAAACCACGGCTGTTTTAGTTTCTGGCTTTTTGTTTAGACCCGTAATCTTCTTTTTGATTCCCAGTCTGATTCTGTTTTTGCTATCTGCCTATGCTGACTTTTATGCAATGTTGCGCTCTTGGCATAACTATCAACAGTTGGCATTGTCTCAGCAATTTCCAGATTTTACTGATGCGATCGCCATGGCATATAGTCAAGCCCCACATACCTTCTTTATTGGCGGTATAACTTTGATCTTGGCTATTCAACTGTTTAGCTTGGGAGTTTTATCGATGCAAAGCAAGAACTACTTTGAAGAGATTTTTTATCTCGGTACAGCTATTTATGAAAACAATAGTAGTATCAAGAATGAATCTTGAAGAGGGTGATGTGGCATTATTTTGTTGATATTTATGTTAATTAAAGAATCAATTTGTATCCTTTAAGTCTTTATATTTTAGAAATAAATAGTATTTTTAAAAAGTACTGTTTGAGGCTTATAAATAAAAGAGTGCATTAGATATATTGCTACCCAAGTGAATTAAGTCAGTGAATTAAGAAACAAACCCAGCAAGGTTTGGAGATCGCAAAATGGCATTGACATTTTAGGAATTGGTATTAAAAATGGTATATAAAATGTATTTTAAGTGGTGCTGAAGCCTATGCCCACAATAATTGATTCCTTGCACTTGCAATTGATTCCTTAGTTCTAAATGTATAAATATTTAAATTAAATATTTGAATTAAATATTTGATTCAAATATTTGAATTTTAAATAAAGCTATTCTTAAGTAACTAACGAGTTGCCTTGCAAAAGTGTTACTTCATTATCTAAAAAGATAATTACAAAGAATAAAGATAAAGAATAAAAGCGAAGAATAAAAATAGATAAATTAAGAGATATTAAGATGAGTGAATCTACACCAACACTGACAAAATTAATACAATTGCCTTCCGATCAAGATGCATCTGGGCGGACTCTAGGCGAAGAAGAGATTAAATTGCTATCCGAAGCGATTCGCAGCGGTACTCTCACCAGCACCAAAGGAAGTTTTGTCAAAGCCCTTGAAAATCAGTTTGCCGAAATGATTGGTGTTAAATACGCCTATGCCTGTTCTTCAGGATCAGGGGCTATTCATACTGCTATTTCGGCGATCGATCCCGAACCTGGTGATGAGATTATCACCACTTCCATTACCGATATGGGTGCTTTGACTCCGATTCTCTACCAAGGTGCTATTCCTGTATTTGCTGATGTCGATCCCAGAACTTGGAATGTCACTGCCGAGTCAATTGAATCTTGTTTAAGCGATCGCACAAAAGCGATTATTGTCACCCATTTATTTGGCAATCCCTGCAATATGACTGAGATTGTCCAACTTGCTGAATCTCGTGGTATTCCCATCATTGAGGATTGCGCCCAGTCATTTTTAGCCGAGCACAATGGCAAAAAAGTTGGAGCGATCGGTTCCATTGGTTGTTTTAGTTTGCAACAGGGTAAACATATTACAACGGGAGAAGGCGGGATCGTCACGACCAATGACGATGCTTTTGCTAGACGAATGTTTTTATTTGTCAACAAAGCTTGGGGCTACGGCGATCCCCAACCCGATCATTACTTTCTCGCACTCAATGGAAGGATGTGTGAATTGCAAGGAGCGGTTGCAGTTGCCCAACTTGATAAACTCGAGGGGATTGTCCAAAATCGTCAGGATGCGGCTAGCAAATTAACTGGCAAGCTACAGGGACTGAATGGAATTTCTACGCCGCAAATTGATGCTAGAAATACTCATGTCTATTGGAAATATTGCTTGAGCGTGGATAGCAGTAAAATTGCTGATGGCGCTGTAGGATTGGCAAAGAATTTAAAAACCAAGGGTATTTTCTCTGCCCCCCGCTATATTCAAAAGCCTGCATTTATGTGCGAGATTTTCCAGAAACAACGTACATTTGGTAATTCACGCTTTCCCTTTACTCTGGCGAGCCCTGAGGCTGTGGATTATAATGCGGCAAAATTTGCTGGTACCTATGCTGGTTTAGAGGCTGTATTGGTATTGCCTTGGAACGAACGTTATACCGATGAACATATTGATTATATTGCTGATGCTATTCATGAAGCAGTCAAACAACTCAGTTACTAATTCTTAAGTATCTAGGCGCAATTAAATATAAAACCCTAAAAGCTGTAGCGAAAGCTGCGCGTAAGCTACAGCTTTTGACTCTAGTTTTTAATTATGCCCAGCTACTGGGTAATACCAAGTTAAGAAATGGCGTAGCCATTTTGAACTTTGAAAACCCCTATACCAATTCACTGAAGTGAGCCAACACTTCAGTGAATTGAAAAACAAGCCCAGTAAGGTTTTGAGATTCCCAAAATGGCAACGCCATTTTGGGAATTGGTATTACTTAATATGAAAAATCGTACTTCACATTTGCATACTGTATACAATAAACTAAGACTGAGGATAAGCATTATCCAAAGTTATTTATCTTCCTAAACCCATAATTTTCAGCCTATCTTTATGACAGTATCCAACGGGACAAGACATGTATTTATCTGTGGTTCGGCACTGCGCGGACAACCAGATCATGGCAATTTGCAGAACGCAAAATTTATACGTGCGGCAAATACTCAGTCACGTTATCGCCTTCATGCCGCAGGAGATGCATGGCATCCCGCAATTTATGAAGTTGAGACAGGTGGAATTTCTATTCCTGGGGAGGTTTATGAGATGCGTGACGATGAATTTGAATATCTTGCCAAAAACGAACCACCCCATATGTATCCTACGGACGTTTATCTTGAGGATGGCGAGGTTCTTACCGCCTTTTTCTATCCTCAAGAATTAATTGAAAAGTTCAATTGGATTGATATTTCTCACCTTGGCGGTTGGGCAGCCTATAAAAGAACTTTAGTTACGGCTTAGTAAGTACCTCAACCTGCGGCGCACGCGCAGCTTGCGCCGCAGGTTTTAGGGCTTTATATTTAATAACATTTTTTGAATTGTTGCCACTAACTGACGAAATTTGACAGGCTTAGCAACATAATCATTTGCTCCTGCTTCCAGACATTTTTGGCGATCGCTTGCCATAGCTAGAGCCGTCATCGCAATAATTGGAATATCCTGCAAACTTGGATCGAGACGAATTATCTCAATTGCCTTCAGTCCGTCCATTTCGGGCATTTGGATATCCATCAAAATCATATCGGGACAAAATTCCTTAGCAAAGGCGATCGCTTCCCGACCGTTCTTAGCAACGCAAACCCGATATTCTTTTGCCTCAAGGTAGGAAACCGTTGTCAAAATATTTGACTCATTATCTTCAGCCAACAGGATTAGTGGATGGACTTGAGGGTTAGTGGGAATATCTGACTGTATATTCATATCCATATCCATAGTCTGTTTGGTTGCAGGGGAAGATCCAAAATTATTCTCAAAGGGAAGATCGAAGGTAAAACAACTGCCCTTTCCCAAAATGCTATTTGCCTCTAACTTGCCATCATGTAGCTCTACGATTTGTTTGACAATTGCTAGTCCCAATCCCAGACCTTCATATCTACGACTGAGCGTACTATCTATTTGCATAAAGGGCTGAAATAGTTGGGAAAATTTCTCTAATTCAAAGCCAATACCTGTATCGATAATCGTAAATCTCAGCCAATTACTGAGATTGAGATTATTGACATAGGTACTGACCTCAAGACGAATAGAACCACTTTCAGGGGTGAATTTAATAGCATTGTCGAGGAGATTGAGTAAAACCTGTTGAATTCGGGTGCTGTCTATTACGATCGTCGATAGGCTTGGCTGAATGTTTAGTTCCAAGCTTAGATGTTTTTTAGCAGCCGATCGCTCAATTAGATCTAAACTGTTTTGGCAGAGATGATTAATGTCGGTTACCTCAAAATTCAGTTTGAGTCTTCCCGCTGCGATGTTTGTCAAATCGAGAATATCATCGATCAGCTTTAACAAATGAGAGCTACTGAGATCAATTGTTGTAAGAGCGATGATCTGTTGTGGATTGAGACTCCCAAATATTTCATCCTGCAATAGCTCGGTCATACCCAGAATGGCATTAAGCGGAGTACGGAGTTCGTGACTCATCAGCCCCAGAAACTCATCCTTCAATTGGTTAGCTTTGACAAGTTCGGTATTGGATTTCGCGAGTTCCAGTTGCGCTTGCTTAAGTTCGGTGATATCGCGGACTATTTTGGAAAAGCCGATAATCTCTCCATTTTTGTCAAATAAAGGTGAAATTGTCGCTGAAATATCACTATAGGAACCATCTTTACAAATGCGGACTGTTTCAAAATGTTCGACCCTTTCTCCTTTTTTAAGTCGGGCGAGTATGAGTTTCTCTTCTTCTAAGCGATCGGGTGGGAAAAGCATAGAAATGGGCTTGCCGATCGCTTCCGATTGCGAATAGCCGAATATATTCTCGGCAGACTGATTCCAGCTAGTAATAATTCCCTCTGAGGTCTTCGTAATAATTGCATCATTACTTGACTCCACCACTGAAGCCAAAAGTCGAGAAGATTCTTCCTTTAGCCTTAACTCAAATTGGTCGATGACCAATCGACTGAGAGATTCTAATTGCTTGATTTGGGTATGGGTTAATTCGTGCGGCTGGCGATCGATCACGCATAAAGTCCCCAAAGTATAATTATCTGGTGTTGTTAATGGGGCTCCAGCATAAAATCGAATATAGGGCTCTTGCGCTACGAGCGGATTATCCGAAAAACGCGGATCCTTGGAGGCATCTGGAACAATCAAAAGGGCATTTTCGGAAACCGCATGACCGCAAAAGGAAATATCGCGAGGAGTCTGCGTAACATCGAGTCCAATATGAGATTTAAACCACTGACGATCTTTATCGACTAAGGAGATTAAGGCGATCGGCGTTCCGCAAATGTCTGCTGCAAGTTGGGTCAGGTCATCATAGACCTGCTCGGTTAAGGTGTCGAGAATTTTGTACCGATCTAGCGCCACTAAACGTTCGCTTTCATTTTGTGGAATTTCTGGTATCTTCATGTAATTCCAAAATTTGTTTGAGAATAATAAAAATTCGCCAAAGTAATTAGTAAAAAGTAGCTTTTAAAATTATCTTTTTAGTTCGGCTTTACTAAATAAATATGCAAAATTAGAAACTAGATTTAAGTTCTGGGTGTCATCCTGATACCCATCTAAAGGCTTTGGGTTTTTATACTTAATTGAAATTCACTTTTTAAGAAAGAATTTTTTTAGTCAATCAAGGTTTTTTAATAACAGCTCTAGTTTATAAGTTAAATTTGGTAGTTAAGTTAATTCCTTCATTGTTATTAACATAGTTATTAACATATAATGCAGAATATAATGCAAGAGAAATATTGTTGATTTATAAAACCTAGATATCCAATGAAATCTGGATCATTTGCAGGTTTAATAGGGATTTTTCTCAAAATATAGCAATTTTAAATGAGTTGTGAGACCCTACGATTTCGCTCAGCCAAAGTATCCCGATGGCTGAGCACAGTCGTAGCCCTAATTTGCTCATACATGATTTGGGACTGCTATATTTTTAGCTTTAGGTTTAATTATTTCTTGCTCAGACTTTATTGCTGTATGTAATAGGATATAAACCCCAAGAATTGACTAGCGGCGCAAAGCGCCGCTAGTCAATTCTTGGGGTTTGATTTGCCCTAAATCAAGTGGCTGTAGCTATAAATAACCTCATCCAATTATTACTAAGATAATCCCTTAAAGCTAAGAAATATTGCGCTGTTTTTGGGCTTTAAGGGATTATCTTGATAAGAAAAATAGTCGTCTTTCTTAATCTGGCTTGTGGTGTTTATACCAATGATTGGCAATATCGATACGGCGGCAGAGCCAGACTCGTTCGTGTTTCTGCACATAGTCGAGAAATTTTGCCAAAGCAGCCGCTCTGCCAGGTCGTCCGACTAATCGGCAATGCAAACCGATGCTCATCATTTTAGGTGATGTTTCTCCTTCCGCATAGAGAACATCAAAGGCCTCGCGCAAATAAGTAAAAAACTGGTCTCCTGAATTAAATCCTTGGGGCGTAGCGAAGCGCATATCATTATTGTCAAGGGTATAGGGAATGACCAGATGTGGCTTGCCATATTCATAATTCCAATAGGGAAGATCATCGGCATAGCTATCAGAATCATAGAGGAATCCACCTTCTTCCACGACCAACCTTCTTGTATGCGGACTAGTCCGCCCCGTATACCAACCGCGAGGACGCTCACCTGTAACTTGTGTATGGATAGCGATCGCCTTTTGCAGATGTTCGCGTTCTTGTTCTGCTGAAAAATATTTGTAATCAATCCATCGATAGCCATGGCTGGCAATTTCCCAATCGGCTTCAAGCATTGCTGCTACGGCTTCAGGATTGCGAGTGAGAGCCATCGCGATCCCATAGATCGTGACAGGGATATTGCGATCGCAAAACATGCGATATAAGCGCCAAAAACCCGCTCGACTTCCATATTCATAGCAGGATTCCATATTCATATGCCGTAGTCCTTGCAGAGGGATCGCACCGACAATTTCAGAGAGAAAAGTCTCCGAACTACTATCGCCATGAAGGATACAGGTTTCTCCTCCCTCTTCGTAATTAATAACAAACTGGACGGCAATAAGGGCATTATCTTTCCATTTTGGATCGGGAACAAACCTCCCGTAGCCGATCATATCTCTTGGATAGTTCATGGGTGATTGGTGATGGGGAATTGGTGATTGGTGATGGGGAATTGCTAATCGCTAATTGCTAATCGCTAATTGCTAATTGCTAATTGCTAATCGCTAATCGCTAATTGCTAATCGCTAAAATCAACCGCCATCTGGCAATCTCGATAATTTCGGCGATCGCTTGTTTTTTTTCGGTATCTAAATTATTTTGGAGCCTTTCCATAAAATTCATCAGAATCGTGTCTTTAGTATGGTTGCGGACGGCAATAATATAGGGGAAATTAAATTTTTCTTTGTAGGATTGATTGAGTTGTTGAAAGCGATCGTATTCTTCTATTGATAGGCGATCTAATCCAATAGTGGACTGTTCTTGTACGGAAGCATCTGCCATTTTTACCTTACTCCCAAGATCGGGATGGGCGCATATGAGCTGTAACTTTTCGGTATCGGTCATTTTCATCACGATCGCTGCCATAGTTTGATGCAGGTTCTCGATATCTGCAAAGGGACGAGCCTGCCATGTGGTAGTGGCGATTGCTGGGGTATGTTCAAAAATACTGCCGAGGGCTTCGGTGAATTCGTCTTGGCTCATTTGGTTGAGCCTGTCGAGGGTATAGATTAATGGCAAACTCAATGTAAAGGTCCCCCGCTAATAATTTTGGCGATCGCTGTGGTGACATCTAGGGGATTTTCTTGGGCAAGTTGTTCGTACCACTTTTGCGTAGCTGCGGGATCTTTACCATGGATCGTTTCAGCGCGATTGCGGGCTTTGTTCACGATTTCGGTAGTGCGCGTTTTGCGTTCAGCTTCGTATCGGGTTAAGGCATCAACTACACTCACATTCGTAGATACGAGATAATTTGTCAATACCAACCCATCTTCCATCGCTTGACATCCACCCTGACCGAGATCGGGACAGGTAGCATGGGCGGCATCACCAAGGAGAGCCACTCGTCCTTGCACCATTTTGGATATAGGTCCTACATCATGAATTTCCACGCGGGCAACGGTGGCGGGATCGAGGCGATCGATCAGTAACTGTACGGGTTCCGCCCATCCTTGAAAGTAGGCTTTCAACTCAGTTTGATAGTTTGCGCGATCGCTCGTCGTTCCCTTAGCTAGGGGCACATCAAAAAAGAAATAGAAGCGATCGCCTGCTACGGGCATCATGGAAGCCCTCTTATGTTCTCCCACGTAAATCGCCCACATATCCGCAGGTGCAAGATCTTCGCTGATAGGAACCAATCCATTCCAATTCACATAGCCGCCATACTGGGGACTAACCCTTTCCTTGAGAATATATTCTCTGAGAATAGAATGTACGCCATCAGCAGCTACTAGTACATCGCCTGTAGCCGTACTTCCATCCTCAAACTTTGCCGTCACATTGCGATCGCTTTCCACAACCTCGATACATTTTGCCCCAAGGGTGACTTTGCTTCCTAAGGATTCAAAGGATTCTAGTAACATATTTTGTAAATCGCGCCGCGCGACTGGATAGGGGCGCTGTCCAACCGATGCGATGAGGGGGGCAAGGGAGATCTCGTTAAGCAAGTTTCCCGATAGATGGCGATATTCCATGCGGTTCATCTGTCCGCCGATCTCCGCTATTTTTTCCCCTAGTCCCAATCTGTTTAAGACCTTGACTCCATTTGACCAGAGAGATATTCCCGCACCAATGGGACGGAGATCGCGAACGCGATCATAGATTTCCACTTCATAACCCGCCTGCCGCAGGGCAATTCCTGCCGTGAGTCCACCAATACCCGCACCAATTACTATTGCCTTTAAGCCGTACATTGCAATAAACCCACATTTTGTATACAGTATACACGAACGATACACGAACGTTTTTTGATGCGTTCGCACATCTTAAATAAATATCGGCTGGATAACTGTGCTTAGAATTGCGTTTCTGCCTTTGCACACATCTTGTATAGCTACAGTCACTTGAATGAGGACAAATCAAACCCCCAAGAATTGAGTGGCGGCGCGAAGCGCCGCCACTCAATTCTTGGGGGTTATGTCCTAATACACTTGGCGACAGCTATAAGTAGCTAGGCAAGTAAACTTAAAACCTAGAAGAGCGTACCGCCCGCGCAGCGGGCGGTACGCTCTTCTAGGTTTGGGTGGCTATACCCAGATATAGGTTGTGAAACCCCTATATTGTTGTGTTCCATGCGATCGCAGATGCAGATAAGATTGTGAAGTTCTTCAGCGATCGATAGCGATCAAGTATTGTATGGATTTTAAAAGTATTATTCGCGATATTCCCGATTTTCCTCAAAAAGGTATCATTTTTAGAGATATCACGCCTTTACTAGCCCATCCTCAAGGTTTAACAGCAATTATTCAAGGATTTCAAACTAAATTTGCCGAATTAAATATTGACATCGATGCGGTGATTGGGATTGAGTCGAGGGGATTTATCCTCGGCGCACCACTAGCGATGCAATTAGGGGCAAGCTTTATCCCAGTTCGCAAGCCTAAAAAATTACCATCAGCCGTATTTCGCGTTGAATATGCGCTGGAATATGGAACCGATACGCTAGAGATTCATCAAGATGCGATCGGGGTGGGAAAACGAGTAATCATCATTGATGATGTGATCGCCACAGGGGGAACGGCAGCGGCTACCGCTAAATTGGTCGAGCAAACTGGAGCGAAATTGGTAGGTTATGGATTTTTAATTGAGTTGGATTTCCTTAATGGCAGAAAGGCTTTGCCAGAGGTTCCAATTGTTTCTTTAGTTAATTATTAAGTAGTTCGGCATAATTAAAAAACAAAACCTAGAAGAGCATACCGCCCGCGCAGAGGACGGTATGCTCTTCTAGGTTTTATAGCTGTCGTCAACTGTATCAGGAAACCCCAAAAGAGGGTTGCCGCGCTCCGCGCGGCAACCCTCTTGTGGGGTTTCATACCAAGTTAAGAAATGGCTACGCCATTTCTTAACTTGGTATGAGGCTTTAACAATTAAGCCAAGCGGGAATCAATTGCCATGCATGATTCAGCGATTTATCTAGAGATTTATAGTTAGGCTCAAACTTGCTCACCAACTTCCAAAACCGATCCGAATGATTCATATGGACGGTGTGGCAAAGCTCGTGGATCAGCACATACTCCACGACATTCGCTTCGAGAAAAAGTAACTTGTAGTTGAGACTAATATTGCGATCGCGAGAACAGCTCCCCCATAGAGTTTTTTGATTGCGCACAGCGGTAGTTCGATAGGGCAACTCAAGACGAAGACTGGTTTTGCGCAACCACCGAAATAGATGATTTTCTGCCTTTTTCATCAACCATTGCTTCAGAAAAAATTTGCAAGCTTCGACATCCGTAATATTGCCATTGACCACTAACTTTAACTCAGTTCTCTTTTCTTGGATGGCGATCGCCCCCGATTTAGTAAAGGTCGGAGAATATTCAATCTGCCATTCCTCACCCAGCGATCGCAAATTGATCCTGTCAGGCAATTGATGGGGCGATTGAGATTGAAAGAAGGCTTCGCGCTGATCGAGTTTGAGTTGATTGCGGGCAATCCAATCTTTTTTTTTCTGAATCAGTTCGGGAATGTTCTGGCGATCGTAATCTGCGGGGATCACCACCTCTAAGCCAGCTTCTACCGAGAGAGAAAGGCGCACTGATTTGGCGCGATCGCTTACCCGCACCGTATAGGTTGGTAAATTATTATTACCCGAAGGTAAAAAACCAGATGCCATAGGGTTAATCGTTAACTTTAATCTTGGAGTAGAATCGTGCCAACAAAGCGAGCATTTAGGCGATCGCGTTCGCGATGGGCATTGCTCCGATTACTATAGGTGCGTACCTGAATGTAAGACTTCCCTTTAAAAATAGTCACAAAAGCATCAGGAGCCAGTTCCCGTACCTGCGCTAAGGTATTTGCATTGGCATTCGGAACGAGAACACGATAGATAGTCGTACCCGTTCCTGTCGTGGGCTTTGATTGGTTGGAAATAGGAACAGAATTAGTGGGTAGCGATCCCGTCGAGTTTGCGGTCGTATTTGTATTTGTATTTGTAGATGCGGTAGGAGAAGCAATCAAAGATGCCCCAATTACTTGAGCACCTAGTCCCTGCCCCCGCAGCTTTGCCGCGATCGCATTGGCACTCTGTTGGCTCGATAGGGGCGCAGCTAAAATGACCGAACGATTATTAAAAGTCGCCAGTAAAGTACTCTTTCCTGATAAAGATTGTACCTGTTGCATTTCCAGATTTGGATCTTTGCTCATCTCCACTAAAATCACGGCAGCCTGTAAGTTAGCAGGAACATCATTGACCTTAGCGGAAAAAGAATGAATTACCGCATCAAGCCCTAACTCTCGCAGTTGATTTGCCCGAAACGTAGAAGACTGAGCATTATCAAATCCACCAAAGAAGGTCATGGAAGTATTGAGATAGCTGCAAGGGGCCGCGGCAATGGCAAGAAATTCGGGTAACTGGGGCAATTGGTTGGCAGCACGATCCAATATGACTACATAGCGGCGATTGGTTAGCTGCGGACAGGTTTGCGTACCTATAGGCTGAGCGATCGCTGTAGAGCCACCAAAATTATCACTGAAGGTAAAACCAGCCAGACAAAAGGTGCTTACGATGCAGATCGCCCCTGTCCAACTCCCTTTAGTAGAAATTCCCAAGGATTTCATATTGATAGACCTATTCCCTCTAACACAGTGATTTTGCTCATCTACAATCACCAATTTGTCATCAATAACTGAGATATACCACTATATGTTGCGAATTGTCATAACTATGCCAAACTTTTCGGTCTTGGATTACTGTTAATTTATTATCAAACAAGATGTTACTGTCTTTCCACGCATTCAATAATCGTTTTTGTGAGGCTTTGACCAAAAATAACCATTCTTGAATGGCAAGGCAGCAGTCATCGGTAATCGACGGTAATCGACATTGAGAGGGGGAGCTAATTGCTAGGTTTTAAATTTCATTCTGAATTTTCATTCTGAATTTTCATTCTGGCTTGTTATACATAGACGCACTGACAATGGAGCCAAGATCTTGGCAAATCAAGAACATATAACACAATTGCAACAAGGGGTAAGTTGCTGGAATACATGGCGATCGCAAGAGCATCGCTTGCAAATCGATCTTGTAGAAGCGAATCTTGCCTATGCTGAAGTAAGCAAAGCCAACTTCAGCGGTGCTGACCTGAGCTTAGCAAATTTGGGCGGTTCTAACCTAGTTGGGGCAAATCTGCGCGAAGCTAATCTAACTCTAGCTAATCTGAGCGGATCGAACCTCAGTTTGGCGACATTCCAAGATGTTACCCTCTGCATGACCAATCTTAGCGGCACGAACTTAAGTCTGGCAAACCTCAGTACGGTCAACCTCAGTCTAGCTAATCTGAGTGGGGCAAATTTGAGTGGAGCAGTTTTACGTAATGCCAATTTGATGGGGGTAAATTTGAGTGGGGCAGACTTAACTAATGCCGATCTGACCGATGCCAATCTGAGTGGGGCAAATCTTAATGGGGCAAATTTAAGTCATGCCCAACTATGTGATACGGAGCTAAGTGGGGCAAATCTCAGTGGAGCAAATTTAACTAGGGCAAACCTGAGTGGGGCAGTTTTACGAAAAACTAACTTTAATGGGGCAAGACTGAAAGAAGCCGACCTGAGCAATACCGATCTTCATGCAGTCAAGCTGGATGGTGCGATTTTGGAAAACGTCAAACATTAATGGCAGAAGGCTCGCAAAGCGAGCCTTCTGGTAAACTAGCCTGCCCAGATTGTCTCTAAAACGATGAGGGGATCGACAGCCTTGAGTGACTGTCCCGCACTTGCCTGTACGTATTTGATCCGTTTTTCGGCGATCGGTAGAGATTTACCCGCAGGCGTATTGGCTCCTAAAATAGCGACTAAAGCCGTACCCACAGCAACGCCTAGCTGCATCGCATCACCCTCCGCACAGATAAATAAATTGGCTGAGGCAATAAAAGCAGTCAGCTTGCCAATATCCGTAGGGCTCGTAATTAAAAGGTTAGGAACTAGGGTGGTTAACTGCTTTAGGAGAGCGGCATTGTTAACGCTATCGATCGCCACAATGGGCAAATTTGGCTGTTTGGCTTGAAGATCCTTGGCGATTGTTGCCCAGCTTGCCGCAGGATAATTAGCGTAAGCACCACAATTGAGCAAAATGAAGCCACTTTGTTGAATGCCTAGACGCTTTTGTTCGTTAGTTGACCAGTCCAAATCATTTTTGGGGAGATTAACTTTAATGGGCGGACAGTGTTTTTGGATATTTACTGCCATCAACAAGTTATGGTTTTGGACTGCGGTGTATTCCTGCGGATCCATAGCAATAATATCCGTAAGCAAAAAGTCACCCTGACCTTTGAAGGAAATCCGTTTAGGGATACCGCTCAACCATAACAGGACGTTCATGGATAAATTAGGCTGAGTAACGATCGCGGCATCATATTCGCGATCGCGGATTGTCCCAAGCAAATTACCAAAATCAGCCAGAGAGTTACGATCTTTAAAGTCAAACTTGAGCACTCGGTTGACAGATTGGCAAACGCGATAAGCTGCCATTGCCCGTGGCTCTACTACCACATCAATCTCGGCATTGGGATACTGCTGCTTGAGGGTATCCAATGTCGGGAAAAACAGTAACTGATCGCCAGTCCCACCTGGAACCAAGGCCAGTATTCGCATCATATTTATACATCTCTAGACG
Source organism: Pseudanabaena biceps PCC 7429 (assembly GCF_000332215.1). Lineage (GTDB taxonomy): Bacteria > Cyanobacteriota > Cyanobacteriia > Pseudanabaenales > Pseudanabaenaceae > Pseudanabaena > Pseudanabaena biceps. Next base: position 7,903 of record NZ_ALWB01000007.1, on the reverse strand, counting down.
AAGACCGTAAGTAATATTACTTTGTTTTTGAGGGTTGATACAGATAGCATTAATACAAGAAAAAATTTCACCCAGTTACTTACAGCGCTTCGCGCTCAAACCCAAACCAAGGAAATTTTTGAAAGCGTTGAGAAGCAACGCTTTCAAAAATTTCCTTGTGGTTCGTTTGGTGGTTCGTTTGGTGGTTCGTTTGGTGGTTCGTTTGGTGGTTCGTTTGATCGATGATTACTGTAAATAACGTCAGTTCGCGTTAAGTTGGCAAATTTTCAAAGCTCAAAAGTAAAAGCCTTGCTACGCAAGGCTTTTACTTTTGAGCTTTGAGAAAGGATTTGTGTAGCAAACCCTTTCTCAAAGCCCGTTTCAAATTATCCCGAACTCACGTTATATAGCTGCCGTCAACTGTATCAGGACATAAACCCCAAAAGAGGGTTGCCGCGCGGAGCGCGGCAACCCTCTTTTGGGGTTTAATTTTGTCCTAACAAGACTGGCGGCAGCTATACCAATTCACGAAAGTGCGGCAACACTTTTGGGAATTAAAAGCCAAACCCAGTAAGGATTTTCAAAGTTCAAAATTGCTACGCCATTTTGAACTTTGGTATTAAATATAAAAATCGGGAATGGGAATTTGATGGTTAAGCGCCCAATCCCCGATCGCCTTAATTTTATATTCCACGGGATCGTGCAGCGTAAAAGTCCGCAAATTTCGCCAATAGCGGTCAAATCCATATTTAGCCGCGGTCGATCTCGCGCCCATCACCTCAAAAATACGGCTAGTTACGTCTAAGCCGACCTTGTGGGCTGCAACCTTGGCTGTCGCGATCGCGATCGCTGTTTCGCCCCTTTCGCCCGCCGTGAGATCCCATTCCCTTTCCCATGCAGCTTGTAAGGCTAATCCTGCGCGATCGACAAGAGCCTCCGTAGCTTGCAGATCTACCCACATATCACCATATTTTTCGAGGATATAGGGATCTTGGGTCGCCCTAGCTACCCCTGAATTGAGGAATGATCGAGTTTCGGTTTGGGTATATTCCCTCGCCGAGGCAAAAGCGCCGATCGCGATGCCTAAATAGATATTGGCAAGATTTAATTGTGTCAAACAAGCACGAATCGTTTTAAAAGGGCGATCGTTTTGACGGCGATCGCCAAAGGTTTCTTGGGGAAATACTTCCACTTGATCGAAACTGATGCTACCGCTATCGGTCTGACGCTGTCCAATATTGTCCCAATCATCGTGAATAGTTACGCCTTCGCGTTTGGTCGGAATCGCTAAAACTATTAACTCAGAGGTCTCTCGATCTACAGCTGTGATGGGTAAAATATCAGAATCTTTGGAACCCGAACAGAAACTCTTAATGCCATTTAATCGCCAGATATCACCATCTCTGGTTAGGGTCGATCGCCGATCTAGGGGATTGAGTGCATTACACCAAAACCAATTATGGCTGATCGTTTCGGTGTAGAATTTTTCCTTCTGTTCCTCAGAGCCGAATATATGCGGAATCGTTACGCCGAGGTGATGGTAGGAGTAGACATGGGCGATCGCACTGTCAACCTTGGCAAACTCACGACTGATTTTAAATATTTCATCCCAAGGTAATCCCCAACCACCATAAATTTTGGGAACCGCAATTTTTAGCAAACCGCATTCTCGGATGCGATCGCGTTCTTGCTTTGGCGTACCGCCAGCCTTATCGCGATCGGATGCGGTGGCGGCAAATTCGGCGACCAAAGTCGAAACTGTCTCTCGATAGTTGAGGCAACTCATAACTGGCAAGCGCTATAGTAATTCGCTAACCATTGTATTTCCAAAACTACTAGGACAAATCAAAACCCTAAAGATGAATGGCGGCGCTTCCCGCCGTCATTCATCTTTAGGGTTTTATATTCCAAGCAAGCCTTACGCTGCTATCGCAGTTTTAAAAGGATGGGCGCTGTGAAGCAAGGTTCTTAACTATCTAGCGCTGCCAAATATTGCGCTATTTAGCAGTATCTATAACAGCTTCTCTCGGATTTACAATAAATAATCGCAATTGTATTAAACCCCATCACAAACCAAGGAAATAATGTGGAAATTTAGCGTGCTTCATCCATCTAAAAACTTTAATTTCAGCTAAAACAATAAAATCTAGAAAACAAACATAAAACAAGTATAAAACTATAAAAAAGCTATATGGTTGTCCTAAATGAATCGTATACAAGGGCAATTTGCGAATTGTTTTTGTATAAATAGCTCTAGAAAACATCTTTTTTAATGATTCGAGATTGCCAACTAAAATCACGGAAAGATTTAAGATTGCCAACTAAAATTGCTGAATGATGTAGTAATAGAAATATTTATCAATAATTTCATGCTTTAAGGTGATGTGTATTGTTCTGTCCTGTATTAAACCTAGACTCTAGATTTTAAAATACTTTAGAGGGATTAATCAAGAGCAATCGATTATTCTGTTTGACAGCAAGTAAAGAAATGATTTAGATTATAAATGGGGGATAAGTAACCAAATAAATGATAAACAACTAAACATTAAAAAGCTGAATATTAAAAAGCTAAATGAACTTAGAAGTAAATATTCTGAATCTCTTGGATTTGAAAGTCATTACAAATTGTTTCAGTTCACGCTCAAAGAAATTATTTGTAAAACCGTAGCTATGTTGATTTATGTTTCTCTTCTATTTTCTGGTCTGTTTTCTGGAATTAGTTGTCTAAAACTCGCTTTATTTTCTTCTTGCTATAAGAATCCATCATCTTTTTAAGCAGGTGTTAACTTTTACTTTAATCAATACACATATTTATCATGCATTCAAAAACCCCTATTCCAGCCAATGAGGTAGAGCGTTTAGCTGCTTTACAAAGGTACAATATTCTCGATACGCTTCCAGAGGAAACCTATGATGAGCTAACATCTCTTGCTGCGTATATTTGTGGTACTCCCATTGCGCTTATCAGCTTAGTTGATGCTAATCGCCAATGGTTTAAGTCCAAAATTGGGATAGAAACTTCGGAAACTTCAAGAGATCTTGCCTTCTGCGCTCATGCAATTCTCCAATCTACTCCCTTGGTCGTACCCAATACCCATGAGGACGAACGATTTGCGAATAATCCTTTAGTAGTAGATGAACCAAATATTCAATTCTATGCGGGAACTCCCTTAGTAACTCCCGATGGTTTTGCATTGGGAACACTTTGCGTCATTGATCGCACTCCCAAAAATCTCAGCACAGAGCAGCTTAAAGCATTACAAACCCTAGGTAGGGAGGTAATTACTCAATTAGAATTACGCAAACATGTCTCTACTCTGAGCGAAAATATCATAGAAAGACAGAAGGTAGAAGAGTCTCTACGAGAAAGCAATCAACAACTTCAACAAACCGTAGCAGAATTAAAAAATACACAGGCCCAACTTATTCATTCGGAAAAGATGTCTAGCCTAGGGCAACTAGTTGCAGGTATTGCCCATGAAATGAATAATCCCATCAACTTTATATGCGGTAATATCGGGTATATTCACGCTCAATTGCTAGAAATACTAGAGCTTCTAAAACTCTATCAGGATGAGTCAGATCCTAGCGACAAGATTAAAACCAAAGTCAAAGAGATAGACTTGGAATTCCTTGTTGGAGATCTACCAAATACTCTGTCTTCAGTTAAAAAAGGTGCAGAACGCATCAATCAAATAGTATTGTCCTTGCGTAACTTCTCTCGTTTGGATGAAGCTAAAAAGAAAGAATCTGATTTGCATGAAGGGCTTGATAATACGCTTTTACTTTTACAGCATCGCCTTAAGCATATCCATATTAAGCGTGAATATGACGATTTACCGATGTTAGATTGTAATGCGTCGCAGCTTAACCAAGTTTTTATGTCTATCATTACTAATGCCATTGATGCTGTAGAGGGGGTAATGCAGGAGCGATCGCCAGAAATTACTATTCGCACCGAGTTAAGCGATCGCGCGATCGCAGTCAAGGTTATTGATAATGGCGTAGGTATTAACCAAGAAGTTCAAAATTCTATTTTCGATCCGTTTTTTACAACCAAGCCCGTCGGGAAGGGTGTGGGTTTAGGACTGTCTGTTAGTTACAACATCGTTCGGGAGCATGGGGGAGAACTTCAGGTTGTCCCAAGAGAGGTCGGGACTGAATGCATCATTAAACTTCCCATATCTCCCATATCTCATGATTAGCCTGAAGGTAAGTAGTTTTGGCTTAGCTACTTAGTCATATAACGCTTTACGCTCAAATCCAAATCAAGAAACTTGTTAAAAGTGTTGCAAAGCAACACTTTTAACAAGTTTCTTGTGGTTCTTTTGATCGAAAAAAGCTACGAAGAGAAGGTTGGCATAATTAAAAACCAGAGTCAAAAGCTGTAGCGCACGCTGCGCGTGCGCTACAGCTTTTGGGGTTTTATATTTAATTGCGCCTAGATACTTAGTAAGGTTTTTCAAGTTAAGAAATGGCGTAGCCATTTCTTAACTTGGTATTATCTATGCAGTAGCTGCTCTTTGTAGACGCTGCAAGGCAATCCCTTTACGGTGGAGCAGTACAAGGGTTGGCAGAATCTCTGGCCCATGCAGATCACCCGTAAGGGCAGCCCGCAACGACTTCATGACAACGCCTTTCTTCACCCCTTGAGACTTAGTGACGGTCTTGATTGCTTCACCCGCAAGGTCAACATCCAGTTCAGAAGTTTCTTGGAGCGCTTCGATAAGTGCGGTGATGATCCCCGCGATCGCATCACCTTGGAGGGTTGCTTTTGCCTCATCGGTGTATTCTTCAAACTCAGTGAAGAAAAACTTGCTGATGGTGGCGGCATCGGTCAAGACCGTCAAACTTGGTGCAATCAGCTTGGTCAAGTCGAGGAGCCATTGACGATCAACGGATGTAAGGTCGTAGCCAGCTTCCTGAAGAAATGGAGTCAAGCGATCGCAAACATCTTCAATGGGTAATGAGTGTAAATATTGGCTATTAATCCAATTCAGTTTATCCCAATCAAATTTTGCCCCAGCTTTATTAACGCGATCGAAACTGAAAATCTGGGCTGCCTCTTGGATGCTAAATAACTCCTTACCGTCGGAAGGCGACCAACCAAGTAACGCCATATAGTTATTAAAGGCTTCGGGAATATAGCCCATATTCCGAAATTCCCAAACTGAAGTTGCGCCATCCCGTTTAGAAATTTTTGCCCCTTGTTGGTTCAGAATGAGGGGTGTATGTCCGAACTGGGGTGCTTTCGCGCCTAGGGCTTCATAGATCAAAATCTGTTTGGCTGTATTAGCGATATGATCTTCCCCTCGAATTACTTGGGTGATTTCCATATCAATGTCATCGACCACCACCGCAAAGTTATACAGCGGCAAGCCAATATTGCCTTGATCATCAACACGGGCAATAACCATATCACCGCCGAGATCACTACTATTCCAAGACACTGTGCCGCGCACGAGGTCATGCCATGTGATATGGCGTGGTTCCTCAATCACGAAGCGTACTACAGGACGACGACCTTCGGCTTCAAAGGCTTGACGTTGTTCGTCGGTGAGGTGGCGATGGCGATTATCGTAGCGGGGGGCTTGCTTATTGGCTTTTTGGGTTTCCCGCATTGCTTCTAACTCTGCTTCGGTACAGTAACAGAAGTAAGCTTTTTTCTCGGCTAGTAATTTGTGGACTGCGGCAATATAGCGATCGCTCCGTTGTGTTTGAAAAAATGGTCCTTCATCAAAATCAATCCCCAACCATGCTAATCCTTCCAAGATATTTTGGGTATATTGATCCTTAGACCGCTCGCGATCGGTATCTTCGATCCTCAGGATAAATGTCCCTTGATGGTGACGGGCATACAGCCAGTTGAATACAGCCGTGCGGGCAGTGCCTATGTGCAGATTACCCGTGGGGCTTGGTGCAATGCGAACTCGAACAGACATGAATTTCCAAACATTATAAAATCCGATTATCCTTCATAACATGTTCCCGTGACTATGAAAACACTTCGCACTGGTTTATACCAATTCACGAAAGTGTTGCCACAGTTTTGTGAATTAAAAACTAAACCTCGTAAGGGTTTTCAAGTTAAGAAATGGCGTAGCCATTTCTTAACTTGGTATTAGATAGGGTAAATGTGAATTTAGAATCTTGACAAATAATTTATAAGCTTATGAAAAAAACATCCTCAAAAAATGTTGATGCTTCAGAAGGAGCTATCTACATGCGGGAATTTCCCCAATCTTTTAAATTTGTAAGGCATTTCTCCGCAGTTCGATGGTTTGTGAAGCTAGCAAAAAGTAAGTCTCCCTTATTTTTTCTCATTGGCATAGCATTTTGGATATTTTGTGCCGAGGTAATAGTTATGTTCTTTTTTATGGCTATACCAAAACTCTCTGAGATTGAGGAAGCCTTACTTGATGGCGCTTTACTGTCGATCCTCGTCGCCCCAGCCCTTTATTACTTTATTTACAGCCCCTTACGGACTGAGAATCGAAAAAGAGAATTAATTGAAAAAGAATTACGACAATTATCAGAACAGTTAAAGTTAAAAACTCAACAACTTGAGGAATATAGCCAGATTTTAGAACTAAAGGTAGCCGAACGCACTCAAGAACTAAATAGTAAAAATAGTCATTTACAAGAAATATTAGAGGAACTTCGTAGCACTCAACTACAGATGGTACAGAGTGAAAAAATGTCTTCTTTAGGTCAACTGGTAGCAGGGATAGCCCATGAAATTAATAATCCTGTTAATTTTATTCACGGCAATCTTTCCCATGTCGATCGCTATAGCAAGGACTTACTGAGATTAGTCCAAGTCTATCAATCCCATTATCCCAATCCACCTAAAAATATACTATCTATCCTAGATGATCTGGAACTTGATTTTCTCAGTGAGGATTTAGGAAAAATTCTGCAATCAATGCAATCAGGTACGAATCGTATCAGACAAATTGTCGTATCGCTTCGGAATTTCTCTTGGCTGGATCGATCTGAATTCATGGCAGTCGATCTCCATGAATGTATCGACAATACGTTAAATATTTTGGATCATAAATTGAGAGGGATAGCGGATTCTGAAAATATTGAAGTGATCAAAGATTATGGGGAATTACCTCTAGTGGAGTGCTATCCAAGTAAAATCAATCAAGTATTCATGAATCTACTATCAAATGCAATCTATATTCTGGAAGAATCTGTACAGGTTCATGGGAGGCAGTCTTGTAGAATTTGGATTACAACTCAAGTAGTGAATGATGATTGGGTACAGATTGCGATCGCCGACAATGGTATTGGAATACCTGAAGATTTACAAGCTCGAATTTTCGATCCTTTCTTCACGACTAAACCCGTTGGTAAAGGTACTGGTTTAGGCTTATCAATTAGTTACCAAATCGTAACAGAGAGACACAAAGGCTCAATGCGCTGTGAATCAAGCATAGGAGAAGGAACTATATTTGCGATCGATCTCCCCATTCGGCAAATTAGTGATTGACGTATCTGCGCCACTTGCTGAGCGGGTGGTACGCTCTTCTGGGTTTGGTTTTTTAATTATGCTGAACTACTTAGGGCTTGCTGAAAAAGAGACTAAGCGGAAAGGAGTGTGCAAAGAGGAAGGGGATAATACTTTGACTGTCTACTAGGAAATTGCCAAGAAAAAGAATTAAAGTTAAAGAGCGGTTTCCGCGAAGGAAGAACAAAGAGTTGCCAGCAAAACAAAACCAAGAAAACCGAAAAACAATCCGCTTGAGCAGGGCTTCCAAATTCATCACCAAGAAAGTGATAGCGATCGCTGTTTCCGAAGTATTTGCTAACTTGGTCATGACACGATTTAAACTGAACCGTCGTTTAGCCTGTCCAAACTTACCTTCAATTCGATTGCGAACCTTAGCATCTTCGAGAGTTTGCTTGCGAATAGTCG
>NZ_ALWB01000006.1 GCF_000332215.1 Pseudanabaena biceps PCC 7429 | reverse complement strand
AATTTGGGTTGCACTGAGCGTGACTTTGTCCCAATCAAGTCCATTGCTGTCAATTCGTGCATTCTCGACTGTGGCTTTGGCATCATTTAGTTTCGGAATGATGAGATCTGACTGTTTAATCTTGAGTGCTTTGCTAGGACGGTCGTATTGCAGATTATCTGCCTTAAACTGGAGGATCTCGGAAAGCATGACCTCCACACCAACATTTTCACTCTTGTAATCCCATTTCTTTGATTGGCTTTGGTAATTGATCTTGAAGCCACCCTTGGGCTGAATATTGCCAAAATCAGAGCCAAAATTCAGTTCTATTTGCCCTTGAATATCTAGACTGTAATTATTTGTTGTCTTCTCCAACTTGATGCTTGGTTTGACAAGCTTAAACCAAGGAAATATTTCGACTTCTGATGGTGGTGAATTTAGCCATGTATCTGAAAAGGCTTGAATTTCTTGAGCAACATCCTGAACAAAAGTCGCAATTTCTGGAAACGGTTCATTACTAAACTGGATTTTTCCTGCTCCTTTCCGTTGAATGGCAGTTTTTTGAGAATTTTGCTGAATCACATGGGTCAGTTCATGGGCAAGGAGTTCTTGACCTTGACGGCTGCGGGGTTGGTATGCACCCTGCTTAAAAAAGATGTCTGTTCCTGTAGTAAAAGCGATCGCCTGAATTGAGTGGTTTAACTGATGGGATTGTTCATTGGTATGGACACGCACATGTCTGAAATCGGCATTAAAAGCTTCTTCAAGGGGTTCGCGCACATCCTCTGGAATTGCTTGCCCCTGTCCCCTTTGCTGCTGGAGCGTGGTCTCAAACTGGGGAGTTACGGCTGTGCCAGTGGGTGCAGATGTCGGAGCAGCAGCTTTGGGCATAATGCGATCGCCCTTTGTTACCTCAGTTTTGCGGATAGGATCTGTGTTGATCCGCTTGACGACCTGAGCTGCTACTAGATCCGCTTCTCGTTCGTGGCGATCGCCTGCCTTAGTCAGCTTCAGCTTGGGTTGCACTACTAGCCCCTCTGTGCAACTCTGCCCCAACTCTTGCGATAAACCTCGAAAACCAGAGGCATGTATACTTTGTCTCTGGATCCTGTCCATTGGCAGAGGGGATGCCTGTGGCGATCGCCTCTGAGCTTGCAAAACGCGCCCCAAAGCCTGATTAGTCAAAAATTCCTGTGGCTCTTCACGCAGCATAGTAGACTCTTGCTTACTAGCTGTTTTTATTGAAGAAGAAACAGTTTTTAACGTTTGATATTGACCTAGTCGCGAATCACCCATGATTATTTCGCCCTTAATTCTCTTAAGTTCCAGTCAATTCCACATTGATCGCCAATTGGTCGAACAGAACTTTAATATTCCAATCATTATCTACGATTTATGTACCTTTAACCCGCATATTTGTAGTCATAAAAGTACCAGTACCTGAATATTGCGGCATAGCATCAGGAACTGGTCCTGCTGGTGTCGGTTGTTGAGCTGGCACCAGCACTTGAAACTTTGCATTAAATGTTCCCCCTTTCAGTAACACTGGCTTATTATTCGATTTTGTGCGGAGAGCTTTTTGGTTCGGAGCGAGGGAAGCAATACTGAGCATACCGACCCCAGGAATAGGGTGCGATGCAGTGATATAGGGACAGCCAGGAACCATAACTGTCTTTTCGTCCCCATCAATACAAACCATTTTTTTATTAATCATCATTTTGCCTGTTCCCGTTAAATTGCCTGGAATCACCGTGACGATCGCTGCTCCGAAAACAGGATTAAACATCGCTAAATCACCCATGGTTAAAATAAAATCAGCCATAACTGTGGAACCTCAAATCTTTAGCAAACCTATCTTTTTCGGGGATTCAAATTAATCAATCCAGTCATCCTCTTGTATACTCGCTCGGAGCATCGCAGGAGTGACCCGACCGAGAATAGTGTTTCCACCCATTGTGCCATCGGTATTCTGATGACAAATTTCTAACGCATGAACCCTTGGGCTTAGTTCAAAATTCTCCACCAAAACAACCAAAGAAGTAGGTCGCTGATTGAGATTAAAATTAATCTGAATCGTCACCGTCCCCGTCACAGTCTGATTATTGAGATTCTGGAGCACTATATAAAAACCCTGAATATTCTTGAGAAACCGCTCATAGGGCATATGGTGAGTAGCCCGAATACCTCGATCTACAAATTCCAATTCAGGGGTAAAGGGTGGAAAAGGAGCTGTTTGGGACTGCATTCGGACTACTAAAAGATGGCTGATTTTTGGCAATTCCTCTGGGTTGATAGATTGTATTTCGATCAAAGCTTCAATTTCGATGCGACGTTTATCGGGCGGATCAAAGAGATAAAATCGATAAATTCGTTCTAGCCATTGGGAGTTGGGGACGAGGCGTAAGGTGTCGCCGATCTCTGAACCTAGAAGCGTATTGCCGATTTTATATTCGGCGCGACGGGTATACACCTGAAGCGTTAAGTTCTCTGGGTCACGGGGCAATTGCATAGTTTGATCTGATCTGGAACCAAGGCGCGTACTGCCTTGCATCTGATCCCATCGGGTTCGAGGTTTATAGATGCGAAGCCGCGCATCGTGAACAAGGCGCATGGTCTGATCCATCCTCTTTTCAATATGCGTATTCCCGTCGATATAATGGGTTTGAGCTTGATGGAGACGAGGGGGCGAAGCGCTCTGTAGTCTCAGAGTAGTCTGAGGATCATCGGTGATGCGACTAGTACCAGACATCTCCTCGACTGGTCGCCAAGGTCGATAGATTCTGAGGTTTGGTTCTAGACGAAAGGGAGCAGTCAAGAGGACGACAGAGACATGTTGATGATTTAGAGTGAAGTTAAGTTGAACGGTCATAGTGCCGCTGAGATGGCGATCGCTCAGATTTGCCAAAGCCACAAAATAACCATTGGGATTCGCCAACATCTTTTCATAGAATACTGTCTGCCTGACCACTGGTCCCATTTGACTGCCGTTCGGCTCTAATACTTCTGTTTTGCCCTGAATGCGAATGAGAATTTGTTCTGCTAATGCTGGTTCAAAAAGTGTTGGGTCGAGGGCAACAGACACTTCCACCTGTACCTTCTGCCCTAACGGGGCTTCAAACATCGCAAAAGGATAACAACAACCCCAAGTTTGGGTCAATTGCATCGTCAGCGTTAAAATTCGGAGGGCATAGAAGGTATGGGCGGGCTTCTCTTCGTTGATGATTGCCTGAGCTGCTCGGCATTCTCGCCAGTAGCGATCGGGCTGAATCACCTGATTGCTGGGTAGAGCTAATTGCACTTGAAAATAATGGGGGCGATCGGCAAACTCAAAGACGGAAATAGTCCGTTCGGGATAGCTCAAACCCGAATTTTCAAGGTAGATCGTGAGCATTTTTTTGAGCCCAAAAATAGTCCCCCGCAGGCGATACAGGGGCACAATCTGGCTGATAAACTGCCGTTTTACCGCATCATCCCAATCTTCCCGCAAACTCAGTGCTACCCAACCCGCTAACCAAGGCAAAAAGTCAGCAGGTGTTTGTTGAGGATCAAGATAGGTATGAATTTGGGAAATAATAGTTTCGAGCCCCACAGGGGATTCTGATTCTGGAGTCAGAATATGAGGGCGAAAGGGAACGGGTTCAAGGGCGGGAATTCCACTCAAGCCCTGCTCAAAGGCAAGCAGAAATCGACCCAAAAATGGATCACTTTGCAGATAGGCGGGAAGGTATTCTAAATAACTGCTTAGATGTTTGGTTTCCATGTTGTTCCGAAGCGTTGCAAGGTTTGAATTTTGCCAATCTGGATCTTGACTAATTCGTGTTCGCGAATTGTCAGACCAATTAGTTGATTTTGCTCATTGAATTTTTGGCGATCGCCTTCTACTCCATCTAGTTCTATGGCTTCCACATAGTCAACACCAGCCAACCCATCGAGGAGTTGATATAGTTCTGAAAGGTATATATCATTGCCAAAGGGGTAGCCTTGCCCATCCCAAAATTCATGGGAATCAAGGGGGGCAAAGAAATGTTGAATCCGTTGTTCCGTTTGATTTAGGACTGCCCTGAAGTTGGCACTGTCTTCTAGATAGAGAGTAGCGGACAGTGTAACATTAACGTAATGGGGCTCAACGACATGGAGATGAGTGGTAATCAAGCGGCGTTGATTCAGGAAACGTTTGAGGGTATGCCTTAGTAGAGTGGTATCCTCTTGGGGATGGCGTGGTAAAACGACAAGGCTAATGTGAGCTTCGACAACCCGATCAATGTCAGCATGATCTAAATCTCTCTCAGGAAGACAATGGACACGGGCAATTTCAGCATTTGCCCCAAATTCCCTTGGGGCAGTTTTAGTTTGTAACCAGTCATGGAAAATGAGTTGCGTAAAATCGGCCGCAGTAACGGCGCGGTAGGGTTGGCGCAGTTGAGCTAGGGTCTTTTGGATTTCGCTTTGGAGTCGATTAGCTTGGTCAGTGGTGGAGAGTCCAGTCGGTATTGTCCAAGGTTGTCCTTTGAGTAGGGAAAGAAAGATGGCTTGGTTTGAGTAGGGAATTTGGTTGAGACGGTACAAAACCATTTCGGTCAACCAAGCCAATAGTTCAATGAGCACAATACCTGTATCGGCAGGATTGTAATCTGTCCATTGGGGAGCTTCGAGGGGGATGCGCCCGATCGCCTCTTCCACAAGGTCAGCGTAGGTGCGATCGTCTAGATTTGAGAGAGGGATGGGCATAGCTTAGGTACTAATTTCAGGTAGTTTTAGCTCAATTTGGTGGGTTCCCGAATAGATCAAGGTTTGCTGGTCAATGATCGCATTAGCAGGTTGGATATCGAGGGCATGAACATAGCGCACTCCAGGGACAGATTCGAGAACGGCGTAGACATCGGAATGGTGGGGACGACGACCAAATTGCCAACCACTGCCCTGCTGTCCTCCTGTTAAGGGATGAAAAAATTGTTGGAGAGCTTTCAGGACATCGGCTTTCACGGTTCCCGCATTAGCGACGCTCTGAGGAACGATTTCGGTGTTAACGCGGATTTCCTGCCATTTAGGTCCCGAAACGCGGAGTTGGAGAGTGGGAACATAGCGAGCTTTGAGGAATTGGGTAACACGGTTCAGGAGAGCTAGATTGGGGGTAGGTTGATGGTCGGGGCTATGGGGAACAACGATCACTTGCACCCAGCCAGCGCGGAGTTCATTTTTGAAGACATCGATCTCGTTGCCAGCGATCGCTTGATGATTGGGGTCGGGGTTAGGGTCGATCCAGAGTTCCTCAAGGAGGGGACTAAAGTCGGGAGCCATCATGTCAGGGGTGATCACTTGCACGCGGGCGATATCAATGGAGGCTTCATAGGTGAGATCGGCAAAGTCTTGGGCGGTAACAGCTCGATCGCCATGACGGAGATGCTTGGGCGATCGCTCCTTCAACCGCTCAAGGGATTCTTGATTATTGCCGCCTTGGGCCGATTCCCAGTTGATTGCTTGGGCGATATAGGGAATCGTTGTCTTCAGTTCCGTGATGCTTTGAGCGGCTTGATTACCTCGGATGCCACCACCCGTGCAGTAGGTATTTAGGCGAATATTATTGCGCCCACGGGGGGGGATTTTTCCTGCTTGACCATCTCCAAAGCGAATTTGTCCCAGTTGGCGATCAATCACATAGTGGCGATCGTTGGGCATAGAGCTGTGAAAATCTGGGACTTCTTGCCAACGCACCCAAACAGTTTCCAGACGACCTGTTTCATCGTAGTGGGCAGCGATCGCCTCATCGCCAAATTGCTGACGTAAATATTGTTGTTCGGATTCCGCTGGCAAGCGCCCCTCTTCCACAGCTAAGGATTCGCCCCATAAAATCGGAAACTGACTCGCCTTTAGTACTTGATTTGGTTCATGATTGCTAGATCCCAGCACTTCTCCATTCAGAGTAATGGATTGATTTGCCCAAGTCGTATTCGTTCGCACCGCACAGAGCCTTGGTGGTACGGGTAAATCTACCGAGCGAGCCACCAGACGTGCAAAGTAACGCATCATGCCGTAGAGATTGTATAGTTCAAAGGTGATCGCCCATTGCCAAAGATAAAACAAAACTATAGGCAAGGATTGCCAATCCAACGGCTGTTGACGTACCCGTAACCAATAGCATTGCTGTCCAAAATGGGGAGAAGTAATCCAATCGGTCGGACCCACAAACTGGATCAACCCCTTTTCTAAAAAACCTTGGGTCTCATCCACTACGGTTAAGGGTAGCCATCCCTTCGGGCTGGGATATTCCCATACTAAGCGCTGGGCGTGACTAAGATGAGCCATCTGATTTACCCCTGGAGCAACATCTTCAGGTTGGGGCGCTTGGATTTGTAGATAAAGCGTATTGGCTCGGTTGGGAAAAGGACGGTTAAATCCAAGATAAAGAGAAGAATCGCGATGGATCTGGGGCGTAAGCGGATGGAACGATCGCCATACCCTTGTCGCGTTGAGGTGGTCGTAATCTAAGGGCTTAACTAAAATTACCTGTTGGCGATCGCGATCGATCAGTTCAATCTGCCCCAGTTCGACCGTCTGCCCCGTAAACTTAATAATTTCCCCAACCGCCAACGCACTGACATCGTTTAACTCGACGATCCTTTCGCCAGCGAATATAGAACGATGGAGAAACAACTCTAGGGCATCGCCATCCGTAAAAATAAAATCGTTGTACGACTTTATCGTGGCTTTTCTTTCAAGAAAAAAGCGATAGGTCAGAGTGATCGATTGCAAAATCGGGGGGGCAAATATATCTGGTGTTTGGTCGGTGATGGCAAATTTGCTGAGGATACGACTGCCAGCGGTATAAGCATTACGGGTGGCTCGGTTTAGGACGACAACGGATGTCGCAGGACGAATGGCGACAATTTTAGCCTCCTCTTGGCTGGTCGGGGCTATTCCTGACTGGATGCGGATTGTATCCTCGACAGCCAAAGCCTCAATGTTATCCACCACAATTTCAGTTTGACCAATGGCGATCGCGGTCGAGAGCATGGTCACATCGTTATACATCACATACTGACGGGTACGTCCTCGGCTCCCATATAGCCCTTGCACAATCCGCGCCCTCAGCCAATAGCTTTCCTCCCCCATTGGTAATGGTGGCAAGGTGGCAGGAAACTGAAACGTCCCTGTCACACTTCCCTCTACCAAACGCAAAGGAGCGGAATCCGATCGCCATCGAAATTTTTCGACATCCTCAGTACTTTGATCTCTATCTTGATCTCTATCTTGATCTCTATCTTGATCTCTATCTTGATCTCTATCTTGATCTCTGTTTTGATCTGTACTTTCAATGGTATGCCATTGCTGTCCACAGCCAACTTCCCACAGTAATTCCAAATCATCGGTATGACGGGGTACTTGGCTTAATTGCGCCTGTATTTCGATCGCCATACTGGGTTGGATCAGATGCGGATCTAACGCCATCAGAAACGTGTCGTTATATTGCGGTGTCGTTCCGAAAGGATAAAAATCCTTACTCAGATCCAGCCTAATCGTATTAAAAAAGCACTCTTCGGGGAGAGCTGGGCGATCAATATGGGTTGTGATCAGGCTGGAAACGAGTTCGGGCAAATTTTGCCGATTATGAGGGGTCAAACTCACCCTTAGCCATTTGGCGGCAAGACCATTCACCTCAACCTCTTTCAGTTTCGGCAATTGCGAAAGCGTGACTTGCACCTGCGATCGCGCTGATTCACACTCACATTCAACAGCCGTCAAGGGTTGCCAAAATTTGCCATCCCACACCATCCAATCGCGTAACCGAAATGCTAGCTGTTCGGCACTCTTTGGAGAGTCCGTCTCAAAGGTCACCGTGATTGTCTCCAGTTTTGGCAAATCAAACAGATCCTTGCCATGCAAATAAAGGTAATGCTCTACGGGCTTATCACCATGGAAGACGTGGAATGGCTCATGGACAGCATCAACCATTGCCGCGCCATGGCGATCGCTATAGTAATCGCGATCTTCAATCACAAAAATTGCATTGAGTTGGGTGTCAGTGACCAGTAACTCCCGCTCTGTCTCGAACACAATTTCTTCGTCTTCACCCTCCTGTGGCGGAGCCGCAATTCTCGTTTGCTTTGGCACTAAGGCTTCCACAGGACTGCCTGCCGCCAAATTGAACGTAACTGGAACCCGTGATGGCTGTGGTGGAATCAACTCCGTACCGATCAGATTCATAAACGCGAGCTGATTGCGGCTGGGAACCTGATTGAGGCGATCTTGTACCACCGTCATCATGTGACCAAAAATTCGTACCAACGCTAGCCCCACATCGGCAGATGGGGAAGATGTAGAATCGGGCGATCGCCAATCCGTATAGGATTCCGCCAGCTTTACACTCTGCTGAACAATATCTTCATAACTGCGTTGATCTAGCTTAGGCGGTTCCAAGGACATATCTTTTACTGGAGATAAATTACTGGAGATAAATTACTGGAGATAAATTACTGGAGATAAATTACTGGAGATAAAAGGGATAGACAAGGTTAAACTCATTCGTTGTCGTTCGGACTTGATAATTAATCGAAATTTGTAACAAGTTCGGGTGAGTAAATTGCGGCAATAACTCAATATCTAAGACATCAATACGAGGTTCCCATTCAATTAAGGCGGCTCTTACGTCACTAATAATTTGCCCTACCGTTCCTGCCGTATTCGGCGCAAAAATATGATCGTGAATCCGACAACCAAAATCAGGACGCATTAACCGTTCGCCGCGCGCAGTACTAAGAATAGCCCAAATGGATTGACGTACTGCCGCTTCATATTTTGCAGTCTGGATCTGCTGTGTTTGATCTAATTGGATCGGTAATGACCAACCAACCCCTAAAAAATCAATATCCATTACATCACCTCCAACGCCCCGTTATTTACCTTTACCCCTGCCGAACAGTTCAACTCAAGCCCAGATTTGGAACTGAATTCCCCCTTCATTTTTGCTTGAATATTACAATTAGAACCAGCATTAATCTTGACATCCTGTTCGGTTTTAAGCTCTAAATTTTTACATTCCAGTACTATATCATTGTCACTACTTTTAATGGAAACTTTGCCCTTAGCCTTAATAATTAAGTCTTTTTCAACTTCAATCTGCATGGAGTCTTCTTCGCAATCAATCGTAATTTTATTCTTGCCACTTTTATCCTGAATAATGAATTTTTCTTTATCCTTAGTGTCATCAAAAATAATCATATGACCACTACGAGATTTAATGAAACGCTTATTATTTTTACCATCATCATTCTTTTCGGGCGGTTTATCCTTGCCATTCCATAAGCTTCCTAAAATATAGGGAAAAGCCATATCCCCATGCTCAAAGGCAACTAACACTTCATCATCCACTTCAGGTAAAAAATAAAAGCCGCGATCGTCCCCTGCCATCGGGGTCATTACCCGCGCCCAAGGACTTTCATCATCATCTGTCAACCAAGGAAATTTAACCTTTACCCGACCTAGACCATCATCATCTTTAATATTTGTAACTATAGCGATCGTAACACCATAAAATCTGGCTGTTCGATCCTCAGGAATCAATAAATCCAATCCCATCATGATGCTGTTCTCCTTGCGGTAAATGATGTTTGATAACCTGATTTGTGACTATAGTGATGCTCCGTTGAAGTCACATAGTAGAGTCCACTAAACCGTTTGCCTACCTCTTGAATATCAATGACTTTGGCAATTTGTAAAGTAGGATTGCCAGCACAGGTTCCTTCAGCAGTGATATAGGCAAGAGCCATATCTTTAAACTGTCCTAGAGCAATTTGATCTGCTTCTGCTTTGGTTTTAATCGGTTGATGCACAATCGTAGCAGTCGAAGAGCCAAAACTATCGACCACTTGCGGTCCCGTTTTCTTACCAGACATCTTACTGCCCTCCTTCCCTGCGGCTGCTTTCCCTAAGGTCTCCTTTTTATCATCTGGTAGCCACCCCCGTACCTCTACCTTTTCAACTTGATTCATCGTACTCAAACGAGGAAAAAACTCACTTAAACCCTCTTTGAATTTTAGGGTTAATACTTTTTGACTATCAATCTGAGGAGGTTGAAAAAAAATATTTTTTTTCTCAATGACTATTTCATAACCAATCCGTTCAGCTCGACTTTTTAAAAAATCCCAATCCGTTTGATTATGTTGCAAAACATAATCATGCTTAACTTCACTATCTTTAACTTTGGGCGTTAAATTTCTCGCTCTTGCAATATCACTGAAAATTTCGCTATCTTTCATTTTGGTAAATGATTTAGTCTTTGAGCCGCGTAAAAGTCGATGTCTTAGATCATGCCCTCGTACTACTAGTCTAGGAGTAGCCCCTTGACTAAATTCTGGCTCTAATCCTGTAATTTCACCAAAAATAACAGTTTTAACTGTATTTTGATAACCCATTTTTATTTCGACTTCATTCCCAATATCAAATAGACTGTCATCAATCCATGTAAACTTACTTTTTGCTAGATCCCAGCTTAGAAACTCCAAGGTGAACATGCTGGGAGCATCAATATCTTCAAATACTGTTACTTCCAGAAGATCGGCATCAGATTTCGTCGATAATTTTTGTCCTTGAATCAGGACTTCGACATTAGGAGATAGCGTTTTAACACCAGAATATTCAGACATTGATTACTATTATTTGGTTAATTTTTGTATGGTTTTTATAGGTGAACTTTTAGTAGGAAATTCTCAATGGGGGAATAGTTAAGACCATTCCTGGAGGTAAGGAACGGGGATTGATGAGATTATTTTCATTGGCAATAATTCGCCATAATGCAGGATCGCCATATTCTTCATTGGCAATACTGCTTAATGTTTCACCTCGACGGACAATGCGGACAGGATCGTCAATTAGATTGGCTTCCTTTCTCCGTTTTTCTAAATCTGCCCATTCTCGAAAAGTACAATTTAAGGTAGCCCTGACTGGGGTTCCGTCTTCTAGAAAATGAGTTAAGGTTTTACTCACTCTTTCTAAAAAACCATCGGGCAGTAAGACACTGTCATTGCCACCAATTTTTCCCCAAATCAATTTACAACGAGGGGGGCGCTTTGTATCTGTACCAATTTTAGGATGGGTTAAATTGAAGATTTTTTTCGTATGCTTTTGTACGTTTTCTGGAGGAGATCCGCTTAGAGTCGTATCAAAAAATAGATTAATTGTTAAAGTTGCTAGTTCATTAGCCGCAACAGGATAGCCATCACCTAATCGCCAACCTGTTTTGTCAATTTGGAGCTGGTTTGGATTAAAAAGCACTTCGATTTCCTCAGCGAAATCACCCTCTTGATCTCTTTCAGCCTTAATTTTTAATTTCTCTAGAGCCATTTTCGTTTTCCTCTTCGTTCACCTTCAACAATGAGGCGCTTGATTATTTTTCGTTCTACTTGTGCTACTAATAAGTCCATGTTTAAATCCATGTTAATTGTGTTTGCGCTCCTTGCTTCCTCTAATTGGATATTTTGAGGTCTCATCAGGGTGGGGGGATCTGGATTAAAGTTATTGGTGGTAGCGGCGGAATGTACTGGAGGTAATTGCGTAGATGGATTATTCGGGGTTGATGAGTTTGAAGTAGGGTAAGTAGATCTATTACTAGAGTTAGCGATCGCCCTTGCCTTGGGGATACTCTGATTTGGATGATTTCCTGCCATTTCTGATGTTGAATTAGAAGCATTATGACGGGATAAAAGTAGAGGTTCAAAGGTTTGTTCAGAGATTTCTACTATTGCTTGAACTGTCGGCAAAGTGGGGGATTGAGCAGAGGATGCGACGGAAGATGGCGCAACAAAATTGTTGTTAGTAGAAATCACAATGGGCTGAGAAATCTGATTAGTCTCCCTTGCTAAAGATAGTGCAAAATTAGAAGTAGAAACTTTTTCTCTAACTATTGGAGTTTGCAGGGGAGAAGATTTTAGTTGTTTTTGAGGATTGTTGCTTGGTATTGCATCAGGGGATTTTTTTGCGTTGGGATTAATGGAAATAGTAACTATTTTATTTGCTTTATCCGCTTTATCCGCTTTATTCACATTGACTGGAGTGGTATTTGATGCTGTAAACATCAAGCTATCTTGAGATGAATAACTTGTTTGTGCAGAGGGCATTGTAGCATTTTCAATTGTGGAATTGTCTACATTTTGAGTTGTAAAACTAGGATGAACTGTAGGTAATTCTATGTTTGTTTGCTCAAACAAGCTTGGCTCCTGAATAGTTCTGGGAACTAGAGAATCGGGCGAATTTTGAGTAGTCTGGGTATCAATCTTGCTAACCTTAAAGAGAGTTGGAGGCTCAAAGGTAGAACTTGCAATGCTTGTGCCTATTGACGGTAGTGATAAGACAATGGGGTCAGCGTTAACTATGGGCATTGAGTTCTGGGAATCGTTAGGGGATGTCCATGGAATTTCTGAGACTTCAGGCAAACTGGCTAACAAAGGTTGAGCATTGATGGTACTGGAAGCCGCGCTATCATACCGAGCCTGAATAACACCATCATTAACAGGTTGCATAACCAAGGGTTGAAGAATCTCAGGCTGAGCTTCAGAAGCTACCTGCACAATTGTTGGAGGGATCTCAACAGGCTCAGTATTGGCAGTATTGATTTGTGGGACTTGTAAGGATGATATTTGTTGCTCCGATCGCTCTGAGTCTCTACCTGAGTCTATATCTAAGTCTATGTTTGCAGGAAAACTCAAAGGCTTTGATGATAAGGTAGGCGGCGGATTTAATATCGTAACGATCGGGATCTGGGGAAGATCGGCAATTAACCTTTGTCCCATCAGCGTAGCATCTGAGCTTTGGGGAGACTGTACCAAGGATAATTCTTGGGATAGCTCTTGTTCTGAAGGTGCGATCGCTGAATTAAAACTAATTGGCTCTGAAATTGGTTCTGAAATTGGTTTTGCAATTAGCTCTGAAATTGGCGCGGATAAGGGAACAATTGGGGATCTTGCCTTTGTACTCAAATCCTCCTTGGCTTGAATTACAGGTTCACTTACTGTATTGATTGTGAGTGGTGTAGTCTCCGCGATCGCGTTAGTTGCATTTGATGAGATTTCCTGCATTACGAGACTTACATCTAATGCAGAATCACTCCCAGTAGCGATCGCGGTAACAATACTCATCTTACTTGTCACTGACCCAGATTCCCATTGTGCTGGAATTATTGGCATATCCACAACACCAATCATGGCAGGCGGGATCTCCGCGATCGCGGGAATTAGCGTTACAGATGCTTCTCCTGAGGCGATTGGGCTTGATGAGATCTCCTCCTGAACTACGATCCTTTCGTCTGATGCGGAATCAACCTGAGTAGCGAGCGGTTTAGCGATAGGATTAGCGATCGCTAATCCTATCGCATCTGTGCTGTTTTCGATCGCGTGGCTAATACTTGGAGGAGAGCGATCATACCGAGCTTGAATAACATTCTCACTGACAGCTTGAATACCCAAGGGTTGAATTGAGGGTAGAACTAAAGCCTGAATTGGGGCTTGAACTGAGTCTTGAATTGGAGCTTGAACTGAGTCTTGAATTGGAACTTGAGCGATTTCAGGCTGAGCATTAGAAACTAACGGTACGATGGGAATGCTCGGAATCTTCGGCGCGGTTGGTATTGCTTCTGTAGAAATATCTGTAGGCAAATCCGTAAGCAAATTTGTAACCAAACTAGATGCTTTTGGTAAGGATGGTTCTGAAGGTATGGGCAACCCTCGCTCAATTGTTGATTTAGAATCTGAGTTTTGTGGAAGCTGCACAAAAGATAATTCTGAGGATAATTCGGGTGCTGATGATGCGATCGCAGGGACAAATCCAGCCGCTTCCCCTGAGTCGATTGAACTTGGTGAGATTTGCTTGGGCAAATCGGCATTTTTTACATTTTTTTGAGCAGGCGATCGCATCTCTTGTTTTGTTCCTACTAAATTCTCCTGTAGATCATCTAGATCGCCTTCAAAACTTTGAGCATAAACAATGGGCACTTGTTCGGCATCTAATTCCACAACCGTTGACCAGCGGCTCATTTGACGATCCAACAATGGCAAACGATTTGCTAAAACTTGAAAACGTTCAAGCAAACCCTCAGACATCCGATGATTAGTTACACCAGGATGTTTTAAGGGTCGAGTCAAACGTTGTACAAGTCGAGGATCAAAATTCATACATTTTTAAAATTCATACATTGATTGATGCTAATTAATGCCAAGTAATTTTAAGTAATTTCAAGTAATGTCAAGAAAAAGCACAAAAAACAAATCTAAAACTCAAATCTAAAACTCTAAGCTTTATAAATACCTCTATGGACTAATTCCATACGCTCAAAAGCCACTTCTGTTGCATTTGTGGCATTTAGTTGGGGTCCTTCCCATGCCACGGGATAGGCTTTTTTAAAATTCCAAGCCATCACTTTTGATTGCTGACTATCTTTTAAGATAATCGTGCCATTTTGCAAACGAATTTTCCCTCTCGTCACATCCTCATACCATTTCCAAAGATCGTCTCTTTCCGTTAAACCTCGAACTAACACTAAATTCGGATAATCCATTTGCTTAGGAAAGCGGTGAATGTGATGATTGACTCCACCTTCAACATAGGACTCAAGCTCCAACTTACCACTTAAGCCAATCACCTCAGAGAATCCACCAACCGTTAAGCCTTCAATTTCAACTGCAAAATTGAAAGCCATATAAGGATCGCGAGGTTTTTCTTTCCCTCCTTTTTTTTGAGAGCTTCCCATTATCTAACCTAATATACAAACAGTAAGTAAAAAACAATCTGCGATCTCACAAAATCAATCTCACAAAATCAATCTCACAAAATCAATCTCAAAAAATCAATCTCAAAAAATCAATCTCAAATTTATGAGCGACCTTGATGCGATTGCTGGTTAATTTGTTGATTAATCTGCGCAACTTGAGAAACCCATTGTTGTCGCTCCCAATGCTCCATGTTGAGAACGTTTTCGTAAGACCAATGAAAATGATAGGAAAGGTATGCTACCTCCTCTAGCAAACGCTTGTGGGGGTAGCATGTCACTCCCCCACGGGGTCAGTTTCTACCTCAAATTCACCGTTGCAATGGGGACAGGCAACTCGAAAGCGAGTATGACCGCTTCGATTGATTCGTTGGTAAAAGTCTTGAAGATAGGCTAGGTCACCTGAAAACAACTCCTCGATAATTTTAGTATTGAGTTGCTCGATCGTACCTAATCTAGTGATTACCCTTGCTAACAGAATAATCACTAGATATCCTGAATTTTTTTGTACTCTAGGATCGCGGAGTGGCGTAATTTCATCTGTGGCTCTGGAGAGTCGCATGACCCCCTCTCGATGCAAGCATCCTTCAGCGTCAATATAGCCATGCGGCAAAGTAAATGGAAATTCAGTTTGATACATTTTTTACTTCATTAACCAACAGTCACGCCTTCATGAACTAGTTCTAATGACTCGATCGCCACTTCACTACCAGTCGCATTAAATTCAGGACCATTCCAATTAGTTGGCCAGCATTTCTCCAAATTCCAACGAATTTTTTCCTCGCCTTTATCATTAGCCAAAATAATCGAAACATTTTTTCTCTCTGTTTCACCATCAAGTAGCTTCCGATGCCACTTCCACAGCTCATCATTATCTGTAAAGCCCCGTTTCAAGCTGATGTTGCCGAAGCTATTCAATCCTGGTAGTTGACGTTGAGCCAAGTTTTTATCGGTTCCTTCACGATAGGTACTAGCGGTTCTTGTTCCCGTCAAACCACTGCACTCGCGAAATCCAGCATGGACGATGCCATCCCATTCCACCCAAAAATTATAACTGTTATAAGGATCGTGGGTATCTTTAATATTCGGCATGGAATCTATTCTCCCTTAGTAAAACAAGTGAATAATTAATAACATTCTAGGCAAAGGTGATACCGCTACTTCCATGAACTAGGGAAATAACAATAAACTCTGAGGGTGTTGTGGGCGATAGCCCCACTTCAGCCACCACTTGCCCTGCATTGCGAACCTCTAAAGGGTTTGTTTCTTCGTCGCATTTGACATAGAAGGCTTCTTCTGGTTCTTGACCTTGAAGTGCACCTTTTTGCCAAAGTGATTCACAGTAAACGGTGAGTTCCCGTGCAATTCGAGTCCATAATGCTATGTCATTGGGCTCAAACCCAATTCCCATCAGATTATGTTCAGCCCATCGCAAAACGGTAATGATTAAGCGACGAACATTCACATATTGCCAGCCAGAAATCTGACTGACAGTTCTCGCTCCCCAAACCCGAATGCCGCGACTCTTAAAACTATGAATCCAATTCACTCCAGCACCATGTTCCATATTAAGGCTTTGCCAATCTGAAGCCGATAAAGCAAGACTAATGTCTAGAACACCTTTGAGGACATAGTTGGCTGGAGCACGATGCACTCCACTTTCGCGATCGTTTTGGGCATAAATCCCAGCGATATGTCCACAGGGTGGAATAGGGGATGAAAGTGTTTCAACCATAATCCAAGACCCGTAGATTGCGCCGTTATTGCCAATAAGCTGTTGTCGCTGTTGATTGATCTCTTCCAGATTAGCAGTGTTAAGGCTGTCCAGAATGGCAAAGCGATCGCTCATGCGATCGCAGTGTTCGAGCACTAAGGCTTGTAACTGCACGATCTCACGACTGGAAGTCAATTGCATGATATCAGGCACGCAAACGAGATCAATCGCATCCAGAGTTTCAATGGTTTGTAAGCCCTGACCGAGGGTATCCATGGTCATGGAGAAAGCAGTACCGTTTGGGGAAGCATTCGGTAAAAGTAAGACATAACATAAGCGTCCACCATTTTCAAAAAAGCCCCTGACCGCATGGGTCAAATAATCACTCACTGGATATCTTCCAAATAGCTGTAAGAATTGCGGCCAGAGAGTGAGCATTTGGGGGATTGCAGGAAGTTCCAGCAGTTGATTGCTTGGATGATTACTTTGAGCGTCCGTGACACCTAAAAATACTGGAACACCAGTCATTAAGTCATCTCTCGGAATTAAGGCAATATCCTGAAGGATGACACCTGGTGCTGTTAGATAGGGCGAATTAAAGGGACTCACTCGACAATCTTTCCCGTGATAATTATGGGCGTTTTGCTTAGGTGGCTTGCTTGGGCGTTTTGCTTGGGCTTAAGCTTTTTCTTCCGTCACAATTTGTGTAATACGGAAAATTACAAATTCCGCAGGTTCAATGACAGAAACGCCAATTTCTGTTACTACCTGTCCCAACTTCCGTACATCAATGGGATTGGTTTCCGCATCACATTTAACAAAAAATGCTTCTTGAGCAGTTGTGCCAAATAAAGCTCCTTTACGCCATTCATTGGTGAGAAATGCCGAAATATTACGACGAATTCTCGCCCAAAGTTCGGGGGTATTGGGTTCAAAGACTGTCCATTGTGTTCCTTCGTCAATCGACTCACGGATATAGTTGAACTGTCTCCGAATATTGATGTATTTAAAGTCGGGATTGTCTTTGCCTGCTCCTAGGGTTCTTGCGCCCCAAACTCGGATGTTCCCGTTAAGATTGCGAATGCAATTAATCCCCGCTTCGTTGAGGGGTTCCTGTTTGATTTTGCTAATTTCTTGCTTCAATCCCGTTGCCCCCAAGATGGGCTCATTGGCAGGGGCTTTGTGGACTCCTCGCTGATTATCGACACGGGCATAAATCCCCGCGATATAACCACTAGGGGGCATGAATTTGGGCGCATTGCTGATGGGATCGAAGACCTGAATCCAAGGGAAATATACGGCGGCGTAGTCCGAGTTTCCTAGGATCTTTGCGCCTCCAGGTTCGAGTTGGTCTAAGGCGATTTCTTCCTCTGTGTCCAAAATAGCAAAGCGATCGCCTAATAGACGACAATGAATATCAATCTTGGCAAGGGTCGATTTGGCGGTTACTCCTGGAGCGGCTACGATCGCAATCTCATCAATCGCTTCAAATCTTTCTAATGCCAAATCAATATCTTTTTCGGCTTTAACCCAAGTGACAAAACAGCGCGTTCCACCGTTTCTAAAAAAGCCATAAACCGCATGGGCTAAGATATTATGACCAGAGTCAGTGGAGAAATCTCCAAAATATTTCTTGAATTCACTAAAGTTAGTGCAAAGCTGGACTTCCCCCACCTTGACAGATTTTGTAGTTGCAATCGCATCCTCAGCTTTCTTCTGATCTTGCAAGACAACCGAATACTGATCGTCTCCAATAATAAAATCGCCTTTTTTGGCAAGAATACTGGTTTCAACCGTTGATGGTGCAGTGGCAGGATCTTCAGCATCCGCCTCTTTTTTCGACTTTGTTTTAGTCGATGAAATAGGGGCTGGAACTGCAAGGGAAATAATTCCAATAAATCCAGCGGTGCTTGTTCCAACTCCTGTAATTGGAGCCAGTCCAGAAGCAACTTCTTCAACGTAGACACCAGGTGATAAATAGGTAGGCATTCTTATTTAGTCCTTTACCTGCAATTGGTAATGATTGATTACATAAACTAAATCAACGATCGCTCAACGATCATTGAGAAACCAACTGAAAATCGAGTTGTTTAATATCTCCTGTTTGCAAATAAACTTGGTGCTGTTGGGTTACATAGCCCTGAGCCGATACTGTTAAAGTTGTAAAAGGCTTGCTTGGCGATAAAGCAACTAAGCGATAATTCCATTCACTATGTCCATTTTGATGAACAGATCTTGAACTCATGGCATAGTCTTCATTTTCATGAATTTTGACTTTCGCCATGTCAATGATTTCCTTGGTTTCTGAATCAATGACTTTGCCAAGAAGTGTTGTGGGATTAAGCCTTATAATTAATTTCAGTCTATCAGAAAAAGAAGTGTTTAGATCCCTATCAGAAAAAGAAGTGTTTAGATCCAATTCAATATTATTTTTTGTTTCAGGTACTTCCACCTCAATGGAATTGTTGGTATAACGCATTTCCCTAAGCGGAAGCGATGCTTCTAATTGATAGGAACCTGTTGGCAGATCGGTAAAATAAAACCAACCATCTGAAGTTGAATAGGTTCGTTCTGGATATTTGGTATTTAGAATTTGATCGGATTGCCAACAATCTAGAATAATCTGTAGCGCTTGAAACTTTTGATAATTATTTAGAGAAGGATCTCCTATTAGTATTTTGAATAATTCTAGTTTCTCTTTCCTACTTATCTGAGAGTTGATCAGTTGTTCATAAAGCTCTTGAATTCTTGGTGATAAATATTCAAGAGGGGGCTGCGGAATTCTTGAGTATGATTGATTCATCCATAAACTTTCGGGTAATCCAAAGAGTTGGGTTTTGAAAATCACAACATCCACAAATTTATCTGGAGCTTGAACGATTTTGATCCTTGCCCCAGCGATCGCTTCACCAGTCAAATTATTGATTACTTGTCCTGCCAATGCGACTTGATGGCGACGTTTTTGGTTTAACATCTGGGCTTGATGATTATGGAAATATTATTGAAATCATGAGCTAGGGTGAAATTAGGACAAACGGGACAGTTGAGGTCGATTTTCTAAGACTAGTGGATATTCTCCAGTGTCTTTTTCGACTGGTACAGCAATGGTGACGGTGCAATGTAAGGAAACTTTAGCTTTACCGCCCATTACCTGCCAAAATTCGCTGGGACTTTGCAAATAGCCAGACTGCATGGACGTTAACACCACGGGCAATTCTTGGTTCTGTAAACTACCCTGCAACATTTCGGGAGGAATAACTGAATGCGAGAACAGCAATTTCATTATCTTGCTCAAGATGTGATGTTCTTGCTGCGGATCGTCAGCATTTACCCAGACCGTAATTAGATAGGAACAATCTACCCTTGCTGGTGGCTGTGTTTTAACGGCAGTGCCATTACCACGACGTTGCATTGTCCATTCGCGACTCCGCAAGTCTAAATTTTCTCGTACATCATAGAGAAAAAGATTAATGGCAGGTTTTTGCTGCATTCCTCCTTCTGTGGGCAGTTCAAAACTAATGGAAACACTGGTTTCCTCCGAGTTTTGTAAGTCGGGTAACCCATGAATCAGAAATTTTTTGAGGGTGCTATCCAGGTCGTCTAACATTTGACTATTCCTCCTTGCCTAAGGCTGCGGTGGATTGATCGCTCCCGCCCTCATTCGCGATCGCTAGTTCTTCTTCCAATACCTGAATTGCGCCACCAATCCGCAGCAAAGTCTCGCGCAAGCCCGCTTTCTTGGCTTCTAAATTTGCCAAGACTTGCTGCCCTGCTTCATATTCAGCCTTTAGGGATTGGAGTCGTTTTTGCAGTTGTTCTTGCATAGGAAAATACTTAGCATAATGAAAATCAAGCAGGAGCGATCGTTTAGAAACTATTTAAGAATTACCTAGATCCCCCCCAGCCCCCCTTGTGAAGGGGGGAGAATTTTCTTCTTCCCCCTTCACAAGGGGGATTGAGGGGGATCTCTGAGGATTTTTACTACTAAAAAGTAATTCTTAAATGATTTTTTAGATAAAATAGGGAAGCTCTAAATCATTAGTGCCAATTTCTCGGAATTTGATGACATCTTCAAAATTATTTTTCTCCTCACCTTGCTTGGTTAGATCGACCTTAATACTGATCAGTTGGGTAATACGATCACTGGGTGTAGTAAGGTTTAAAGCCTTGGCAATCATATCGGCGGGAATACGGGCAGCAATATAACGGTTATAAATCTTACTATTCCAATGCCGCGCAAAAGGATTGTCATAGGTGGCAAGAAAACGTTCAATCGGCTGATAGCTGTCCCCAATCTTGATCGAAAGCTCTGTATGTAAACATCCATTCCAACCGCTATTATGTTCAATTAGATACAACAGCTTATCGCGACCAGAGGGAACAACGGGAACGCGAATTTCGTAAGTTCTGAGATTATCGAAGTAACCTAAAATATCACCTTGATAATTATCTCTTTCCCATGAAGCAGTATCTCCTTGGTTCACGGAATCCGCCCAGTAATAGCCTAATGCCGATTGAGCTGCATGACCCCATGGATTTTTGCTAAAGGCAACCCCTGATAGCATCAACCACGATGGATCACATTTATGAATTAGCTTTACTAGCCCCGACTGCCCTACGGGAATTGGTAGCCATTGGTGATAGGGGCTAGATGAGTCACCTAAAGAGCCATCAGGACAGTAGCAATTCCCATTTCTTTTTCCTGCCGTCCAATTGCCCAAATCTCGGAATATTTTGCCATCTGTGGAAAATTGGGCATTTACAACATGCCACTCGTTGGTATTGCCAATTCTGACCCACACTGTATCATAGCCAGAAGGCACTGTAATGATTGCACCTCCTTTATCTTCTTTGCCTTTGCCATAACAAATTGCTTCGCGCCAAAAATAACTCCCTTTTGCACTATAACTTGTTCTGTCATAGGAGTTTTTAGGGAGATCGTCTGACTTAACGATTACGCCTGCCTTTTCGGCTTCAAAAATATCTTGATATATCGTTGGATTTTGGGGATCGGTGGAGCCCGCAGGATACATCCGATGGCGCATGGGGTTGATTACTTCCAGATGTTTAGCCCGAAGGGTTTCATGGACAACGACTAAGCCAGTGTCACGCTCAATGGTCAGGCGGGGCTTCTCAACACCATCTGCCGAGGCGAGTAGCCGTAGCAGAGAAGTGGGATCATTTTCATCCTCTGCTCCCTTAATTTTCCAGCCCACCATCTTGCCATCTTTTTGATCAAGGCGCACCGCAGGAGCCTCTCCCGTGGGCTTACCCGCATTAGATAACGCCGCTGCAATATGATCTTTGACCGCTTTTTCGGAGGGGATCACATTAGGGCGATCTATAGCAGGAATACTCTGGGAAATTTCTTGAATAAGAGTGCCACCCAATTGCAACGCACCTGATACTGTCAAATTGCCTTGAATGCTTAAATCCTTGCCATCGCTGCGGAGTTCGATATCTTGCGTAGCACTAGGAAGACGCACCCCAGAATATTGCCGCACGCTTGAATCAACAATTACCTGATCGTCTTGCAGCAACACCTTCGCCAAGGTAATCGTTATGGCATCGTTAGATTGAATTGCCTCTAAGGTAATGATTGGTGTTTCTTCAAAGCGCGTATAACTATCAGGAATTTCGGGCTGCTGCAATATTTTTGGTGTTTCGGCATAGCGCAGGCATAGCCAGCCCAAGCTATTAATTTTCCTAGTTACCGCCTCCTTGAGGATAATTAAATTGCCCTCTCCGTCAATCGCAGTTCCTGATTTGATGATGACCTCAGGCTGACCTGCGATCGCTTCTACCTCCAGCCCATCCACAATACCCGCTAAATGTAGGCGACTGTTGACATATTTTTGGCGATCATTAAGATAGCTATGGGCAAGTTCAAAGTCTTTATCAATTAAATACTGCCCAGCGAAATAGTTAGGACGTTGTAGAGCGAAATGAACCCAATCTTTTTTTGATGGCATAGTAGAGTTTCCTTGCTTTGATTCTTTGTAAAAAACCAAAGAAATCTAATACAGTTGGATAGATGTATTTTTTCTGCTTTGGATAATACAAAACATATAACAAAACATATAAAGTTGCAAATGAGCAACTTAAGAATTTAAGTAAATTTGAGTGATTTTTAATTCCCAACTATAGATATACTTCAGTTCATATGATTTGACAAGAAATCTTAAATCTACTTTAGACATTTCTTAACAAAAGAAGCAGAGCTATTGCCCCATCAAGTTGAGCCAATAGTTTGCGATGGAACTATAGCTTCTAGACTTTATACCAATTCACGAAAGTGTGACAACACTTTCGTGAATTGGTATTTCTTGACATTCTCGTTTATTCTGCCCTGATTGGTTCTCCACTGATCGGTTCTGCATTGATTGGTTCTGCATTGATCGGTAAGGTAATGATCAATTCTGTACCTTCCCCTAGTAGAGAGTTGACATGAATCGTACCGCAATGTTTTTCGGTGACAATCTGTCGCGCGATCGCTAATCCCAATCCCGTACCTTTACCAACAGATTTGGTCGTAAATAAATGATCGAACACCTTTTGTTTAACTTCTTCATGCATACCCTTGCCATTATCAGTAATCACAATTTTAACGAGATTATTCTCTAAATCTAAGGAAGTTGTAATGGTAATGCAGTTAGGATGGGCTTTAATTTGCTCGAAGCTCTTTCCCTGATTAGATTCTTCTAACGCATCGATCGCATTTGCCAAGATATTCATAAATACTTGGTTCAATTGTCCTGGAAAACATGCAATTTGAGGTAGATTGCCGTAGTTCGTGACAACTTCAATCGCAGGATGTTGTTCAGAAGCCTTCAGCCGATGTTTGAGAATGAGAATCGTACTATCAATACCCTGATGGATATCAAAAAGCACTTTGTAGTCTTGATCGGCGCGAGAAAATGTTCTTAAACTAGTGCTGATATTTTTTAGGCGATCGCAGGCGATCGTCATCGAATTAATCATCTTCGGTAAATCCTCTAGACTATATTCCAAGTCAATTTCTTCGGCATGGGCTTTGATCTCATCACTCGGATCGGGTAGGTTCTCTTGATAGAGTTTTAAATGTTCAACGATATCGGCTAATGTCGGTTCAGCTTGTTTGAGACTGACGGCAATAAACCCAAGTGGATTATTCATTTCATGCGCTACCCCTGCAACAAGATTGCCGAGCGCAGACATTTTCTCACTTTGCACTATTTGCAATTGGGCGTTTTGCAGATCGGTTAGCACTTGTTGTAAGACCTGTGATTTTTGCTCCAAAGCAATTTCAGCGAGTTTGCGTTCATGCAGAGCAGCTTGCTGTTTACTAATATCCAAAACTAGTCCATCCCAAACTAGAGTTCCATCAGCAAGTTGTTGGATTCGAGTTTTGATCTCAATCCACTTGATAATTCCCGATGGGGTTACAATTCGTCCTGACCACTCCAAAGGAGCTAAAGTTTGCATTGAGTTGGTCAAAGATTGCTGGTAACTTGCCACATCCTCTGGATGGATTGCTTCTATAAGAAAATGGATATTGGCGATCGCTTGTTCTTGGGTCATTTCAAACAAGTAGGAACATTCGGCACTAACATAGGATAGATATCTGCCCCCATCGCTATTTGAGCGGGCTTGATAAACAACTCCTGGCACATTATCTACAAGTTTCTCAAACCTAGAGTTACTGGCACTCAAGTTTTCAAGCGATCGTTCTAACTGTTGAGCATATTCTAGCGATTGCTCATAAAGTCGAGCATTTTCCAAAGAAATCGCCGCTTGAGCGCAAAGTAAATTTAGAATTTCCACACGATCTCTTGTGAAAGCCCCCGTTGCTAAACTATTTTCCAAATACAAAATGCCCTTCAATTTCCCCTGTTGCAAAATTGGACTGCACAAAATACTCTTCGGCTGCTGACGCATGATATAAGCGTCATTAGCTAAGGTCGGATCGGCTGTCGCATCGATCAGCACCGCAGTTTGTCTGCTATGCTGCACTTTATAAATCAGCTTCAGGGGAACGTCGTGACTGTCTTCAACAGGAAGTTTTTGCAACACAACAGGCTCCGCGCCCTCGATAATTGAACCTTTGATCAATAGGCGATCGTCTCGCAAGAGCATAAATATACATTTATCAGCTCCCGCATTTTCGATAACGATAGAAAGTAAAGCCGAGAGTAGTTTCTCTAATTCAATTTCACCAGAAAGAGTTTGAGAGGCTTTGAGAATGGCAGCTAAATCTAGAGCTACAGAAGCACTGCTGTGGGAAGTATCGGAACTGGTGGAGGTACTTCCCACAGCGAAGATGGTTTCGCTAGTGGAGAGTAGGGAACGGGGTTGCTCTAAAATGAAGGCAAGGAGTTGGGGATAGCGTCTTTCCAAGTCGGCAACCTTAGCTTTTGCACCCCAACGGGCATAGCCATAATAGGCTTCGGTCATGTATTCTTGAGCAATCCGTTCTTTACCCCAATCAAGATAGAACTTTGCCGCCAGTTCATTGGCTAGGGCTTCTTCTTGGATATATTCATTGGCTTTAGCTCCAGAGATAGCCCTATCATATAGCTCAATTGCCTCAGCTCTTTGCCCTAATACTCGACATCTTTCTGCTGACACCAAACTGTACTTATGTTCAAAATTTGAAGGCGCATGAACCATCCATGCTTCCATAATTTTTTGATTGTCATCTACTTGGGCAAGGAGGGATTGATGATTTTTTATTGTCAATGGGCGATCGCCTTCAGATTTAAGGAAATCAGTATACTGAGACAGCAGAGCAAGAGAGTA
This sequence comes from Pseudanabaena biceps PCC 7429, assembly GCF_000332215.1. GTDB lineage: Bacteria > Cyanobacteriota > Cyanobacteriia > Pseudanabaenales > Pseudanabaenaceae > Pseudanabaena > Pseudanabaena biceps. The sequence goes on along the minus strand of NZ_ALWB01000006.1, from coordinate 26,006 downwards.
ATAGAAGTTATGAATCGCAACAGTTAATCCAATCGCCGCATCAGCATAACTTGCTGCATTTACTGCCGAGATCACCGCTGCTGAATGATCCTCAAACAAATAGCTAAGAATGCACTTAGCTAAATATGTTGTAAAAGGTAGCGATCGATCATTACCTGAACAGAAAACAGGTAAAAGTTCTATTTCATCAAAATTATTACCTGATAATTGCTTTGGTTCAGTGACATCTCCCAGCAAATTGGAGACAAATTGCTGCCAAATTCGGGCATGATTAAGGGAATGTTCCTGTCTAATCGGCAGCAAAATTTCCAGTGCAGTATTTTGTCTTTTTTGCACTTCTGTTAGGATCTGTCCAGCTAAAACACAGTGGGTACAGTGATGGGCAGTTGCATAACTAGCGTACTCAATATCTCCCGTTTCAAAACCAATTTGACTAGCTCTTTCCAAGGATTCTATGGTATCAATCAGTGGTTCTTTCCAAGGTCTAATAAAAACATTAAACAAATTGTTCACTTTACATTCCAATTCTTTGGCAGAGAACCGATCCAATACTTTCAAAGCAAGTAACCCAGAATAATATCCTTTATCTACATCTTTCTCAAATCCACATAGCAATATGCCATAAAACACATAGGCAAAGGCACTCAGTGATGTATGTCCTTGTTTTAAACTCAGATCAATCATTGTCAAGACAATCTCTGGCAAAAGCTCTGGGCGGGTTGTATAGGCTGGGGAAAAAATTGCCATCAGAATCCGCATGACAGCAATCGAATGAGGTTCTAACATCACTGGCAACGATTCTATCGTGGTCAATATCGGCAACTGTATTGCTGAAGATCGAGGGGATGCGCCTAAATCGACTTCTAGAAGTTCCAAAGCAAATATTCCTACAGCAAGTGCTTTTGGCATCTCTGACTGAGCCATATACATTTGAATTTGTAATTCATAAAGCTTGACTCGATCAAGGGAGCTAGTAGTATGTTCTAAAACGAAATTAGCTAAGGTTTGGGCATGGGCAAAGTTGATGTTGAGATATTCAGCCGTAACCGCAGATTCATAAAGAGCTAAAGTCAACTCATAGTTACTTTCCCAACTATCAATACCTAGAGACTTCACTCCGTTATCGAAATATTTAGCGGCAGCAGCATAAGCAGTCGAAGTAAGCGCTTTTTTCCCAGCCATGAGATTCAATTGTGCCAATTGCTCTCTTTGTTTCTGGATAGTGATTAGCTCTACACCTATATTCAAATGATTAACAATATCAAAGATTTTTTCTTCCTGTTTTTCTTGGGAAAGGTTATGCAACAATAATTGTCCAATTCTCAAGTGAGTAATCTGTTTTTGATCATCAGAAATCAGAGAATAGGAAGCTTGTTGCACACGATCATGCAAAAAACGATAGGTAGGGTTTGCTGCGACATCAGAAACTAAGCTACTATCGGACTGCATAAAGAATTTATAAACTTCTGTGTTGGGAATAATCAAGCCTTCTTGTAATGCTTTCCATAATGCTGTAGCTGTGACTTTTACTGATTTCTCACTGATAATTGTCAAGGTTTGTAGATCAAATTGCGCTCCGATACAGGCTGCTAATTTCAACATATCTTGAGTTTCGATAGGCAACTTCTGTAATTGCAGGGCCATAAATTCCACTACGTCATCAGTAATTGCCAAATTTCTAACTTGAGTAATATCACACCGCCAATGTCGAATGTCCCAATCAAAGGTAATCTGTCCATCTTCATGCAAGGTTTTCAGAAATTGAGTTGTAAAAAATGGATTGCCATTAGTTTTTTGATAGATTAATTCGGTTAAAGCTTGAGCAAGAAATAATTCACAATTTAGCGTATCAGTCACTAATTGATTGACATTTAGCAAGCTCAATGCTTCGAGAGTAATCGTATTGACTAACGCACCAGATTTTATAATCTCATCAATAGTCATCATAAAGGGATGAGCGGGCGACACCTCATTATTTCGATAGGCTCCTATGATCAATAAATATTGAGTGTCTTCTATCAATAATTCCAGTAAATTTAGAGAAGCGGAATCTGCCCATTGTAAATCATCTAAAAACATCACTAAGGGATGCTCTGGGCTGGTAAAGATTTGCACAAACTTTTGGATCAGCAGATTAAAGCGGTTTTGAGCCGCAGTCCCTGATAGTGCTGTGGCTGCGGGCTGCTGACCGATAATCAGTTCTAGTTCAGGGATCACCTCAATTAACACTTGTCCATTCTCGCCCACAACTTCGAGGATTTTGTTTTTCCATACTTTAATTTGGCTATCTGATTCTGAGAGTAGTTGTCCCATTAGGTCGCGGAAAGCTTGGACAAAGGCAAAAAAGGGAATATTGCGCTGAAATTGATCGTATTTCCCTTTGATGAAGTAGCCCCGTTGTCTAACGATTGGTTTATGCACTTCATTAACGACGGCTGTTTTGCCTATTCCTGAAAAACCTGCAACAAGCATCATTTCTGTTGCGCCTTGACTCACTCGCTCAAAGGAATTCAGGAGTATTTCTACTTCGGTGGCGCGACCATAGAGCTTTTCGGGGATAATAAAGCGATCGCTAATATCTCTCTGTCCAATTTCAAAAGGTGCAATATTTCCTGTAGCTTGCAATTGTGCTAGACAAATCTCTAAATCATGCTTAATTCCCAAAGCACTCTGATAGCGGTCTTCAGCATTTTTAGCCATTAATTTGCTGATGATTGTTGATAAAACTAGGGGAATATTAGGATTGATCTGATTAACTGGTATAGGATTTTTTGCTAAATGACAATGGACTAATTCCATGGGGTCATTGGATAGAAAAGGTAACTTTCCTGCCAATAACTCGTAGAAAGTCACCCCCAATGAGTAGAAGTCGCTGCGATAGTCAATCCCACGATTCATGCGTCCAGTTTGCTCTGGCGAAAGATAGGCAAGAGTTCCTTCTAGAGCGTTAGCATTTTGGATCTCTTGTGTTTCCCTTGGTAATAGTGAGGCAATACTAAAGTCAATTAATTTAACTTGTTTTGTTTCAGGGTTAATTAATATATTACTGGGTTTGATATCCTTATGAATAACTCGATCTCGATATAATATATCTAAGCCATTACAGAGCGCGATCGCTATTTCCAAAAATTCTTTTAAAGAGAGCCTATTCCTACCTTTTACCGCATACTCTCTCAAGGAAATCCCCCCGAAGTCTTCCATCACTAGCGCATAACTATTTTGGTACGGTTCTAAGCTGTAGGTTTGGATGATTAGTGGTGAGTTGAAATTTTGAGAAATATTGTACTGATTGCGAAACTGAACTAATTCATTAAAGGTGGGATAGTCATTTTTCAGCAGTTTGATCACTACAGGGAGTTGATCCAAGGCGCGGACTGCCCGATAGACAACAGTCCGCGATCCCATGTAAAGATTTTCAGATAGAGAGTAGCCGAGGATTGTGAATGTGTCTACCATTGTTGTTGTCCTATTATTTGCTTTATTATTTGTCTTGTTATTTATCTTGTTATACCAATTCACGAAAGTGTGACAACACTTTTGTGAATTAAAAACCAAACCTAATAAGGGTTTTCAAAGCTCAAAATGGCTACGCCATTTTGAGCTTTGGTATTAAGTGGCTGGGCAAAATTAAACCCCAGAATCAAAAGCTGTAGCACAAGCGCAGCTTGTGCTACAGCTTTTTGGATTTTATATTTAATTGTACCCAGTTACTCATTTGTCTTGTCAGAGTTATGGCATAACTTAATGCTGGCGAATGGGAATCGTGACGACAAAGGTAGAACCTTGTCCTGCTCCAGAAACACATTCCAACTTACCACCATGCTTATCTACCACAATTTGATAGCTAATCGAAAGTCCCATCCCAGTTCCTTTGCCTACGGGCTTTGTGGTAAAAAATGGATCGAACAGCCTATGCTGAATTTCTGTTGGGATACCAATCCCATTATCGGAAATTTGAATCATCACTTCCTTAGAATTGACAAATGCAGTGCTAATTGTAATCGTTGGGTTATGGATTTGACCAATTTCCAAAGATTCTTCTAGAGCATCAATTGCGTTACTGAGTAGATTCATAAAGACTTGATTGAGTTGTCCTGCGAAGCACTCGACTATCGGTAACTCTCCATAGGCTTTGATAATTTCAATGATTGAGGCATCTGACCTTGCTTTTAGGCGATGTTGCAAAATCATCAGGGTACTATCGATACCATCGTGGATATTCACGGATTTCATGTCGGCTTCGTCCATGCGCGAGAAGGTACGCAATGATACGACAATTTTTTGGATACGTTCTGCGCCAACCTGCATAGAAGCGAGAAGATTGTGCATATCTTCTAGTAAGAAATTTAACTCGATCTCCTCGATTTGTTCTTGAATCTCGGCATGGGGAGTGGGATAATGTTTTTGGTAAAGGTCTAGGAGCTGCCCCAGATCTTTGGCATAGTTATGGGCATGGATTAAGTTGCCATAAATGAAGTTGACTGGGTTATTAATTTCATGGGCGACCCCTGCGACGAGTTGTCCCAGCCCCGACATTTTCTCCGATTGCACCATCTGGGTTTGAGTATGCTTAAGTTCTTTTAGGGTTTGTTCTAGCTCCGCAGTGCGCTGATTTAGCTCAGATTCGGTACGTTTGCGATCACTAATATCACGGATAATTGCAGCAATATACGAAGGTTGACCCGTATTGGGGTCTTTGATCGTAAATATGTTCCATTCTACGGGAATTTGTACTTGGGTAATCAAGTGCTGTAAGTGTAGTTCCGCACTTGCATAACCATATTGTCGCAAATGAGGCATCAATGTTTCTTGAATTTTAGCCATGTCCTCCCGATTGTGGAAATCGCTTAGGTGCAAATTCTTAACAGTATCGGTGATGCCAAGTCCCACTAGTTGCCGTCCCCCCGCATTCAAATAGAGCGTTTGTCCATCCTCAATGTTAGCAATGCTGATAAAGTCTGTAGTATTTTCGACTACAGAAGCAAGTTTTTGGACTTCTATTTCCGCCAGCTTGCGATCGCTAATATCTTCTAATGTAACTAGAACTCCAATAACATTACCATCAAGATCGCGTAGGGGCGTTTTACGGGTATCAAGCCATAGCGTACTGCCATCTGAGCGCTGGTGGATCATAATATGAAGATCTGATTGCCCAGAATCCATGACTCGGCGATCGCGTTCCACATTCTGAACTGCGGATTCAACCGTAAAGGGCAAAGTATAGTCAGTTTGACCAACGATCATATCAGGTGATTCTAAACCCACAAACTTAGCACCGTTTGTGTTACAGCCCATAAAATTAGATTCGCGGTCTTTCCAAAATACTAATTGCGGAATATTGTCGAGTAATAGACGTAAAAACTGCTGTGATTGCTGAAGTTCCTGTTCCGCTTGCTTGCGATCGGTAATATCTAAGATGATGCTATCCCAAATAGTCGAACCATCAGCTTGTCGTTCTGGTTGAGAAGTGACCTGTACCCATTTTAGATTGCCCGAAGGGGTAATAATCCGAAATTCTTCCTTAAAAAGCGTCAACTTTTCAGATGAATAGATTCCTGCTTGCTGAATTCTTGGGCGATCGTCTGGATGTTGCAAGTCTTCAAATTGCATGACTCCAGACAAAAAATCTTCAACTGCAACTTCGCAAATATCAACACAACCTGAGCTAACATAAAGTGTTGACAGAGAACCATCCCCCGTAGCGCGAAACTGAGTAATCATACCAGGGAGATTATTAGCCAACTTCTGAAATCTTGCCTCACTAGTTTGCAAATCTGCTAACTCTTGTTGAGCCCTCAATATATCCATAGCCTTTTCCGCCCCACCTCTATAGGTTTACAATTACTTTAATTACCTCAGCATAATTAAAATCCAGATCTAAAACCTGCGGCGCAAGCGCCGTTTGCGCCGTAGGTTTTAGGGTTTTATATTTAATTAAGCCCACTTACTTATTATATGGCTTTGCTAAAGGAAAGTATGAATCGGAAAAATTGCAGGAATCAGGTATTAAACCAAATTTGATTCCTTAAGAGGAATAGTATGTATTGATGACGACCAGCCTTGTTCAAGGGTTTGCCGTATGGCGATCATCTCTTTATCCAATGTAAGGGATTACCTGATATTGAAGCGACTGATGCCGTAGCTCTCCTCGACAAGGAGAGCTACAGTCCCATCACAGAAGGGCAATCTCTTCCCCTTGATAATCTGTTTTCGATCCCACAGTTGTCTGATCTCAGCTTCCATGGCAGGTATTTCATCCTCATGACCTTGATCCTTCAACTTTTGATGCTCAAGTTCGAGATGCCGAACCAACCAATCTGGACGAAACAACGTCGCTTCCCAATCCTCAGGTTCTCCTTCTACTAATATCCAACCCGAGTTCCACACATCATCGGGCAAAGTAAACCACACCAGTTTTCGCAGCAGTCTACCATCACTAGCGTGCTCATAAACAAACCAATCCACGGAGGTATCTCCATAAACAAAAAAGATTTCTCCCAATTGTCCTGATTTAGCTTCAGTGAGAGACTCTTCGCCGAATAGCACCTCATCATCAGGAAGTTCATCATCGGGCTGATAATCGCAAAGTAGCCAAGGGGAATCGGGAAGAGGTTCAACTCTTTTACCAAAGATCTTCTGGGCATTCTCAATCGCTTCGTTACGAACAAAATAGGCTGAGTAGGATTTCATACTTCATTTACCCTAGATTTTGATGGCTTAAGCTGGCTGGAGACAGTCTAAATTATCTAAGTTAAGTAAGTAGCTAGGCGCAATTAAATATAAAATCCCAAAACCTGTAGCACATGCACAGCGTGTGCTACAGGTTTTGATTCTGGGTTTTAATTATTCCTAGGTACTTAGTTCCGCATAATTAAAAACTAAAACTAGAGAGCATACCGCCCGCTAAGCGGGCGGTATGCTCTTCTAGGTTTTAAGTTTACTTATACTTAGCTACTTATAAGTTACAGCACTTTGCGCTCAAATCCAAACTAAGAGACCTTTTGAAAGTGCTGCGAAGCAGCACTTTCAAAAGGTCTCTTTTAGCTTTTTTGATCGAAAATAGCTGTATGTTATGATGCATTCTATTAAGATGCAGATTGTTAGAATAAGGGATTAGCGCTAGAGGTATTTCGGGAAACTCAACCTTAATAAACAGCGCAAGGTAATGTAAACGCAATACTTGAACGATCTTCGTATTGCTAATCATAGAAGATCGCTATCCATTGACGTAATTCTTTTTGTAGTTGAAGATAGGAATAAGGGACTTGCGATTTAATGAAGTACCAAATATAAAACCAGAATCGTTGGCACGGCTCCGCCGTGCCAACGATTCTGGTAAATCTGGATTGGTATCTTATTTTCTCGCAAGTCCCTAAGGGGAGATTGGTATCGATAATCTCGAAAAAATGAATCCACAAAATTCGACAAATCTTAGCTTTAATTCTCTAGAAATATTAAAAGACTATCTTAATCAAGATTACGACCTTGTCTCTGAAAAACTGATTTATATCCTAGAACATTTTGAAAGAACTACTTATTTAGAACTTGCACCAGATGCACAGCACTTTATCAATGCCTTTGTCAAAAACTTCTTATATGTCTTTACTCAGCCCGATTATTGCCTGAGCGATCGCTATGCAATCCGATTTATTCAACTAAACCTGACTATATCTAACCTAGTGGCAATTTCTTGCTTTAAAACCACAGATGACTATCTAGATTTGTTAACAGCCCAGCCTCAAGATCTCGCCAAAATCCTGACTCTATGCTCCGCTAGAAACAGTTGGCAATGCGATCGCCAAGTACTTTTTGATACTAATCCAGCACTGACTAGTCTATGGTATTCCCATTATCTAGAAATTTATCGCTCAGGTTTAGTAAATGCGATCGCATACAAAAATCTCCGTGAACATATTCTTTATGAAGACGCTCGTCTAACGGGCTTCTATAAAATTGATGATGTCTACTTTGGCTCAACCTATATTGATGGCGATGACGATCGCTTACTCAAAGCCAGAATTAACAAATTAGTTCAAAATAGCCAATTGGTTAAAGATATCAATATTTCCAATCAGCCCACCCCCACAAAAATTGCTATCATTTCAGGCTTTTGGTATCCCCAGCATTCTATTTATCGGATTTTGTCTGAATGTATCGCAGCACTCAAGGATAGCTACGAGCTGACCTTAATCCACATAGGCGATCAGAAATTAGCGATCGATACGCAATACTTTAAAGAAGTTAAATATTTGCGATTTGACAACGGTTTATCTGATCTGAGTGTCATCAAGCAAAATGAATTCGCTGCCATCTACTATCCAGACATAGGCATGATGAGCGAAAGCATCATATTGTCTAACCTGCGGATTGCTCCCATTCAAATTTGTGGGTTAGGACATCCCGTCAGCACCTTTGGTAGTGAGATTGATTATTTTATTAGTGGAGCCGATGCTGAGGATGGTCGCCATGCCGAAGACAACTATTCTGAACGTTTAGTTTTAGTAACTGGATTGGGTGCAGTTAATAATCGTCCTGACTATCAGTTATTAAAGGATATTAATTCTGACAATGCCATACAAACTTCTATCAAAAGCAGCGATCAATTCATTATTAACTGCCCTTGGTACGCTCAGAAAGTCAATTATCCATTATTGCTGACTCTCAAGAAAGTTATCCAAAATGCTAAATCACCCGTTCTTTTTCGTCTTTTTTCGGGTGGAGCCTTAACTCGCAAAAATGATTTTCTACCCTTCGCCAAAGATGTCGAAGAAGTTTTAGGTTCTGCGCATGTCCATATCTATCCATATATGCCCTATGCTGAATATATGGCAATTATGGAAGAAGGGGATATCTGTCTTGATTCCTATCATTTTGGTGGCTTTAATGTACTTATCGATGGTTTGTACCTCCAAAAGCCCTCGGTAGTCTTTGAGGGGAAACGTTGGTATAGTCGCTCAGGAGCTGCTTTAATGAAGAAATTAGGGCTGGGAGAACTTGTCGTCAAAACGCCGTCGGCATATTCTCAGTTAACGCTTAAGCTCATTGGCGATCGCCATTTTTATGAGTTAATGCAGGACAAGGTGAGGCAAATCGATCTGCAAAATATTGCTTTTCAGCCAATGAATGGTCAATATTTTAAAAAAGCGATCGACTTTCTCATTCAAAATCACGATCATCTAAAATCAGAATCCTCGAAAAAAGCTATTCGGATTTCTTAGCGATCGCTGTCATAGTTTAAATATCTACAAAATAGAATTATGGTGTTAAATCTAGGTCAAAGGTCAATGATATATTTAACTAGATAAATCCTGTAGGAATCCCATTAGTTTAATCTGTGGACTTAAATCTAATGACCCAAGCGATCGCAAACAATGATCTAGAATTAATTCAGCCCTTAGCAAATCCAAGAGCTTTGACTGATGAGCAGTTTATGTCATTACCTGAAGATGGCAATCGTTATGAATATGTAGATGGAGAGTTAGTCATTGTGGCAAATTCTGGTGTGGAGCATGGATATTTGGCTCTTACTCTGGGATATTTTCTGACAGGTTTTGTGCGGACTCATAGGCTTGGGGTGACTTGTGATTCGAGTACGGCTTTTAAAATGAAAACTGGTAACAAGCGATCGCCTGATCTTGCTTTTATTGCTAAGGAACGGTTGCAAGGGCTAAAGCGTTTACCAAAGGGATTTTTTGACGGTGCTCCTGATCTGGCGGTAGAAATTATTTCTCCGAATAATACTTTTGAGGAAATCCATAATAAGTTAGTGGAGTATTTTGAGAATAGAACGCGCTTAGTATGGGTAATTTTGCCTGATGAGGAATGTGTGTTGGTTTACCATAAACCTAAGCCCTCTAAGCTTTTGCAGTTAGAAGATAGCCTTGATGGTGAAGATGTAATTCCCAATTTTAATCTTCCTTTAGCGGAGTTATTTCAAGAGTTATCTTTTTAAAAGCTAAATAAATGATGCAGACGACACCTAAGCAGTTACTAAGTTTTGACGATTTTATCGCCCGATATGGTGACAGTAACCGCTACGAATTGATTGATGGAGAGTTGTTTGATTTGGAACCAACGGGCTACCACGAGGAAGTTTCAGCTTTTATTACTACAAAAGTCTGCGCCCAAATTGATGCGATCGCTTTAAATTGGTTTGTCCTTCAGCGAGGATTACTACGTGCTTCTAAAATCTCCACAGGGCAGATCTAAAAATGTGCTGATTTGTAATCTTTGCAATAACAGTGGTAATTCAGTCTGAATTTGTTGCGTTTGCGTTGTACTGGCTCCATCTCCTGAGAGCGAATCTTGACCACTCCAATGATTAGTTCTGTAAATATTTTGAAAAGTATTCTGAATTGAAAACTCGATTCCTTGCCCTAACAATTTCTGAAAATGATAGGGATCGAAGGGAACATTTTCTCTGCGATTGTTTGCCATAATTAACTAGTTGATCTTCTATGTTTCCTGTGCGCTCCAACGTTGAATTTTTGGTGAAGATTCCCAAAACTGTAATTGAAAGACATCTGGATTTGTTAGATTTTCCCACTCAGTGTAACCAAAGCAATTATCAAAATGCTTCAAAATCAGCGTCAGTAATTTGCCGTGAGTAGCGATCGCTGTTATCTCAACATCATATTTTAAGGTATCATCAATCGCAGCAATCGCTCGATTCGTAGCAGTTCGACTAGACTCACCACCTTCTAGACAAAGATCGAGATCGACAAAAGACTCAGCTAAGCGATCGCGCCAATCGTCTAAGGGTAACGAAGACAGCGTTTGTTCTACTAGTCGCTCATCGGTATTAATCGTTAAGCCTAAGCGATCGGCGAGGGGCTCAAAGGATTGATAGGCTCGCTTGTAGGTGCTAGAAACTAATCTCTCAATTCCTAATGAACCTAGCCAATCCGCTAGAGCAAGAGCTTGACGTTCTCCTTCTATGGTTAAAGGCGCATCTGGGGCTTGTCCATAGGATTGACAATGGCGAACAAGGTAAAGTGTTTTCGACATGTTGATTTTTGATGAATATTTTGATGAATATTAAGGAGCGGCAGGAATTTGTAATGATTTTGTTTCGCGATCGATCCAACGAGTTACAGATGGTAATTGTGCCGAGAACCATACAGCGCCAAAAATACTCAAAACACCACAGATAATCAAAGCATTCGTTGCACCAAAACTATTAGCTAACGTGCCTGCAAATAGATTCCCAAAGGGCATCATTCCCACCATCGCGAGTGCATAGAAACTCATCACTCTTCCGCGTTTATCCTCCGCAACTAGAGTTTGGATAATCATATTACTACTAGTGATTTGGAGAATCGTGAATCCGCCCGTAAAGACAAGAATCAAAATTGATAACCAAACCTGTCGCGACAGAGAGAAGGAAATCAAACTTATACCGATCGCCACTTGAGCAACTACAATCAAACGCTCTAACCCTGCAATTCCTCGTCTGACACTGAGATATAAACAGGCAAATAGGGAACCTATTGGAGCAGAAGTACTAAGATGCGCCATTGTTGTGGCATTTCCATTTAAAATTTCGGCAGCAAAAACAGGCATGAGCGCAATATGCGCCATTCCCACCAATCCTTTTAAGGCAATCATCAATAGGATCGCACGGATCGGCTGTGTTTTGGCGACATACACAAACCCTTCTCGTAATTTCTGAAAAGTCTCTCCTAAGCTAGTACGGACATTGGAATGGATCGCAGGAAGCTGCATTGCTTGCAGAGTCAAAATTGCAGGGATATAGCTAATTGTGTCGTAGAGAAAACAATATTTCACCCCTAACGTTGCCACCAAAATCCCGCCCACCGCAGGTCCTAGCACAAGAGAAGAACTTAACATCACTGAGTTTAAGGCGATCGCATTACTACTATCAGCGCGCTCGTCCACAGTTTCCGTGACAATGGTATGACGCACGGGCATATCTAGCCCTTTAATCATGCCGTTGAGAACACTCAGTACTAACAGAATTGGGAAAGTAATTAGATTTGTAAAAGTCAGAATCGTTAAAGCAAGAGAGACAGCAATTCCCACGATTTGCACGAACATCAATAAATCGCGCCGACTCCAGCGATCGCTTAATACGCCCGAAAAGGGAATCACGATTAATGTAGGCAAAAATTGTACAAATCCCGCCACTCCTAACATCCATGCTGAGTGGGTCAAATCATAAACCAGCCAAGGAATCGTTAACTGCTGAGTCATGAATGTTCCAGACATCGATAGCAACTGTCCACCAAAAAATAGGCGAAAGTTCTGCCAACGCGTTGCGGGTAAATAATGATAAATGATGTTACTTATGCGATCGCCTAGTGGTCTACTCTGATTTCCCATGCAGCTTATTCGTTATAGCCTACTAATAACTACTAATAATTAGTTTAACTAACTATCTTATAATGATAGCAATTATTTAACTGTGCTAGCTAACACGTTTAACAAATGGAGAGCAATCAAAGAGAACCTGCTGAGCATGATTCGTTCTTTTCCATTTGTGCTTGCTTTTCGCCAAAATCTGTGAGACACCTGCGATTAATAATACTACGATATCCCCATCAATTTACCGTAGTATTATCATAATATCGGATCTAAATCAAGTTAAATCAAGCCGTACAATCTTGTACGATTCCTAAAGCAGATATGCCATCAATCAGAGAAAGAACGCCTTTCACAATCAATGTAGATCGGTTTATCACGTCAAACTTTTTGTTAAATTTTTCCTAAAAACCAATAATGGAACTCATATTTCATATGTCAAGAGTTGTCTAACTATAATATTATCTTATAAATTATAGGATAAATACTTGAATAAGATTATCATTATATAACTTCTCAGATAAAACAACCATTTAGTGTAATAACAAGATTTTTGTAAGTTAATGTACCTGAATAGAGTTTTATTCATCAAAATGCAGCATAAGCTTCCTAAGCCTGTACTGCAAAATAGTAAGTAGTTGGCATAGTTAAAAACCAAAACCAGAGAGCATACCGCCCGCGTAGCGGGCGGTATGCTCTTCTAGATTTTAAGTTTACTTATGCCTAGCTACTTACATACCCGATCATCAAGTGGTTTGATAGCTATGAGTTCGTCTCGGATCTGCGATCGCATTTTTGAATCTCTCCAGTAACTAAGATGGCTTAATAAACTTTAAAGTCATGCGATCGCTTTCACCAATGGCAAGATAGCGTTCCTTATTCTTCTCTCCTAGCCTTAATGTCGGTGGTAATGTCCAAACCCCATCAGGATAGTCCTTAGTATCTTTGGGATTAGCATTAATTTCTGACTTGCCAAGGAACTTAAAACCTACCTTCTCAATCTCGTCAATTACTGCCCTCTCATCGATATATCCTGTCTTAGCACTCTCTTGTAATTTGGTTCCAGCCTTTGCCCGATGTTCCTCTATGCCTAAAATGCCATTGGGTTTCAGAGCCTGAAATGCGGCAGTATAGACCTGATCCGCATAACCGCCAATTATCCAGTTGTGAATATTACGGAATGTAAGAACTACATCAACGGAATTATTCGGAGCCAGAATTAATTTCTGAGGTGGATCGATCATAGCAACTTTCACCTTACCAAAGATTGCTGAATTAGCTGCTAACTTATCTTGCAAAGCTTTGGCTGGCTTGCTTTTAGTCGGATCAAGATTTGTCACAATTAGCTGACCGCGATCGCGCAAAAGTGGAGCGAGAATCTCTGTGTACCAACCGTTCCCTGGCCATAGCTCAACTATTGTTTGAGTGGGGCTTACACCAAAAAATTCTAGGGTTTCAAGGGGATGGCGATCGCGATCGCGGGCGCGATTTTTGGCAGAACGATGGGAACTGGCAAGAACTTTTTGTAAAGTAGGATTATTGAGAGAACTTTCATTTTGAATCGCATTCGCGAAGTCCCAAGAGGTCGTTAAACTGACTGAAATCAGAAAGACGATTGTTAAAATCTTCAGGAATGTAGGTCGAAATAAGGATGGCAAAAACTGTTTTACTTTCATGGGGAAATCCTATTTAATCCTATTTAATTTGATATCAAACCAGATAATAAAGCGATGCTCTTCGATCTTCTTGGGTTTTGATCGCGGCACAATGTTCACAATTGTTAGCGTCATCACCTAGCAGTTCATAGGCATATCGCACAGCTTTCAGAGTTGCTGAATCTGTATCATCATTCTCTTGTTCTATAAAAATCTGATTTTCAGGGAACCACTCTTTAAACCCAGCGCGACTAAAGGCTTGATCCAACTCAGGACGGACACCTGCGAGTACTACGGTGATACCGCGTTTGTGAGCTTGGTGGAGAAAATGCTCGATCCGTTCAAGGCAGACAATATCGGAGTTGCGAACTCGCTTGAGGCGGAGAACGATAAAACGGACATCCGCACCGATGGCTCTATTTATCAGTTCCTCAAGATAGCGATCTAGGTCGGGTGCTGCTCCAAAGAAAATTTCGCCTTCGAGATCAAAGAGAAGAACGGAAGTGCAAGGCGGATCGATAGAAAGCTTCTCACGCACGATTCCTTCATTATTAATTACTAGTTCTGCTCCCTTAAGTTTGGCAGCACGGGGGACAAATAGGAGAATCGAAAGAGCAACTCCCGTCAAAATTGAGTATTCAATATCCACAAAAATAGCTGTAAAGACGGTGATCAGCACTAAACCAGCATCAAATAGTGAAGCTTTAAAGGTATAGCGCAACCGCTTTAGATCGATCAAACGGGCTGCTGTGATGATCAGTAACCCCGATAAGGCTGCCTTGGGAATAAATTTTGTTAAAGGAGCTAGGGTCAGAATTGCGACAGCTACAACTGTTGCCGCGATTACACCTGAAAAGCGTGTCTTTGCACCTGCTTGGAAATTGATCGCGGAACGGCTTAAGGAACCCGATCCTGGTAAGCTTTGAAGGAATCCACCCCCTAGATTGGCAAATCCTTCCGCAAGACATTGCTGATTGTAGTCAAGAACTTGTCCAGTTTGATTGGCAATGGATTTGGCGATCGCTAAAGCTTCTAATAAACCAAGGAAGGCGATCGCAAAAGCGCCACGGGAAAGCTGACCAACCCAAGCAAACTTAATTTCAGGAATATGGGGTAGAGGCAAGCTGGCAGGTACTGAAGCCGATACCGCCACCAAAGTTTTGCCACCATTGGGAACAGTCCAGCCCAAGAGATAAGCGCCAACGGATACGAAGATCAGCACAAATAACATATCAAATTGCGGCAGTCCGTACTTACGCACCACTTGGCGTAAGGCTAAAGCCAATACAATCGTGACAATCGTTATTCCCAAAGCCTGATAATTGGGACTACCTCCTGTCAAGGTGAGCCAGAGGCGATAGAAAACTTGATCGTGGGCAGTTCCTTTTTCGCGGATGCCAAGAGCATTGCCTATTTGCCCGATCGCCAATAGTACCGAAGCTCCTGTCATAAATCCCAAAATCACCGACTCAGAAATGTAGCGCGTCAAGTCGCCTAGTTTAAACACAGCAATTAAAATCTGAATACAACCGACCATGATCCCTAATAGAAACATTCCTTCATAGGCATCAAGACGAGCATCGGGTTCAAAAAATCCCAAAGTACTAAATACCACAAGGGAAATGGCACTAGTTGGACCATTGATCAAATGAGAAGACGAGCCGAAGATCGAAGCGATCGCCGTAACAAAAATCGCAGAATACAGTCCAAAGCGAGGATCTACGCCAGCAATGAGGGCATAGGCGATGCCCTGTGGTAAGGCGATCGCCGCAACGGTTAGGGCAGCAATCACATCTGCACGACCCTTACCCAAGTTGTAGTTTAAATATTTTAAATAGCTCATTTTAGTTCCATTAAGCAAGCTAAGCTTTACCTTTCTTTTAATTGTTTATATTCTCTATTTAGCCTTTGGCTTATAAACGCGATCAATGATGCCGTTATCACCAAAAAACTTTTGTTTCGCATCGTCCCAATCCTTGGCAATAAGAGTGATGGGGAATAGCTCAATCTGACCAAACTGACTACTATATTTATTCAGAATTTCTTGGTTAATTGGACGATAGCCAAACTTAGCGATCGTTTCCTGAGCCTGATCCGTAAATAGAAATTCTAAATATGCTTTCGCTTCGGCAGCATTCTTATGCTGTGCCGTATTCTTATCAACCCATACCACGTAAGGCTGAGCGAGAATACTGGCTGAAGGATAAACAATTTGCAATTCACCCTTGGATTCGGCAACTTCTCGAATCGCCTCATTCTCCCAAGTCAAATGGACATCACCGATTTTTTCGACAGAAAAGTTGATTGCCGAAGTCCGTGCGCCCGCAGCAAGTGAGGTAGTATGTTCATAAAAAGCCGTGAGAAAAGCAAGTGCATCAGCTTCACTACCGCCACGCTTAATTACTGAACCCCAAGCCGATAATGCGCTTAGCTTGCCATTGCCAGAGGTCTTAGGATCGGGAGTAACAATTTCCACATTAGGTTGAATCAAATCTTGCCAGTCTTGAATATTTTTGGGATTGCCTTTGCGGACAACAAAAACGATAGTGGAAGAATAGGGTTGGGAATCGTTGGGTAGTCGTTTTGACCAAGCCTCAGGAATAAGGCTCTGTTTACGGAGTGCGTCAACATCTGTATAGAGTCCTAAAGTCACTACATCCGCAGGCGCACTGCCATCGATTACTGATCGGCTTTGATAGGAAGATCCTGCATGGGACTGTTTAATCTTCAGGTGCTTACCAGTTTCCTTCTCATATTTGGCAATAAATTGTTCATTTAAACTAACGTAAAGCTCTCTAGTGGGGTCGTAGGATACGTTAAATAATTGACTGGACGTATTACCACTTTCTACATTCTTAACTACAACTAAAGTAACCGAAAGAATAACCGCTGCCACTGCCGCTAGATTAGTCCAAGAGATTCGCTGTATTTTTAGTTTGCCAAGATTCAAATAGTTTTTACTTTGGGACATCAGTACACCATTATTGCAAGGAAAGTTAAAACTTTTTTGGCATTATACATTAAATCTACTTAAAACCTATCGACTTACCGTAGATTGAGATTAATTATATTGCGTTATATAAAGTTAAGTAACGTCAGTTCGAGTTAAGCTAGCAAATTCTCAAAGCCCGTTTTAAATTATCCCGAGCTCACGTTAAATAAATGTGTGTCTCCTATAACCGAAAGAGCTATAGCCCGATTAACCATTGTTTTGTAATTTCAGGCGATCGCAAATGTACAAAAGACAGGTGCTTATATTTTGACTACTGCAATAACGCTAGATATTTCCGACGATTGTTAGAATATGGTTTTAACATCCAAACCAAAATAGAATCTTGGCTAAAAAATGCCTTACGGATACTTTCACGATTGCCACTCCAAAGATCTTCTTGCCTGAGCGATCGCCTAGATATTGAAGTCTAAAAGCTATAGCGATCGCCCTAAAACTCAATCAACATTTAACTTTGATAAGGACGGGGAAGTAACCGCAACCGATGCGCCATATCCTGTTCGCTATTGTTCTTGCGACCATAGCCCCAGCCTAAAGTACGCCGATATTCACCCATGATGCCGCGATCGATTAACTCATCCTCATTCACCGCCACATTGGTATGGGACTCTGGCGCAACATAGAGCGCATCCGCAGGACAATAGGCCTCACACATAAAACAGGTTTGGCAATCTTGCTGACGAGCGATCGCAGGTGGTTGATTGGGAACTGCGTCAAAGACATTGGTGGGACAGACTTGAACACAGACATTGCAACTGATGCAGAGTTTATGGCTGACAAGTTCGATCATGATGCGACTCCTGAAGGGATTTTGGTGGTTGCGGTAGGCGTTGAATTGGGTGGTGTGGTGATCGCTTCCGTAATCCAGTCACGTCTAACCCAGAGGCGATCTAAACCGCCCGTGGCTTGGTAATAGCGCTGATTGGGATCGGTTTCCGTATAGTCGGTGCGAATATGTCCACCACGAGTTTCCTTACGATGTAAAGCGCTGAAATAGCCCCATCTGGCGACTGCGGTGAGAGAAGCAGCTCGACGCGAGAATTCCACATCGCGCACGGTGTCTTGTTGAGGATTGGCTTGCAACTGTTCCCATAGCTTCTCTAATTTCGAGAGAGAATCTAACAGCCCTTGTTCAGAACGGAAGAAGTTTTTATCGAGGGGAAATACTTCATCTTGGACACCCTTGATGATCGCCTCACTATCGAATTTTTCGGAAGAAGATGAATGCGATCGCAGTCCCGCTTGTCCCGCAGGATAGGCTTTTCGTTCATTGGCATGAGCGCCCAAACTCAGCGCAAAGACGGCAGCTCCTGCTCCGGCCCATTGCCCTGTGGAAATTGCCCAAGCTGCGTTAGGTCCACCTCCACCAGAGGCTAAACCAGCTAGAAATTCACGGGAAGCAGCATCGCCTGCGGCGTAAAGTCCTGCTACTTTGGTAGCACAGGTTTCATCTACGAGTCTGATGCCACCCGTGCCGCGTACTGTTCCTTCCAATAGTAAGGTCACAGGCACTCGTTCTGTATAGGGATCGATATTTGCCTTCTTGTAGGGTAAATAGGCAATGAAATGGGATTTTTCAATGACTGCTTTTACTTCATCGGTAGCGCGATCGAGTCTCGCGTAAACGGGCCCTTTCAAGAGCGCCGTAGGCAGAAAGAGAGGATCGCGACGACCATTGATATAACCGCCTAAATCATTACCTGCCTCATCGGTAAAGCTTGCCCAACCAAAGGGAACGCCTCTGGTGACGGTAGCATTGAAGGCGGTAGAAATTGCGTAATGACTGGAAGCTTCCATGCTAGAGAGTTCGCCGCCAGCTTCTACTGCCATTAATAAGCCATCGCCTGTATTGGTATTGCAGCCGAGTACTTTGCTCAAGTAAGCACAGCCTCCATTGGCGAGAACGACGGCTCCTGCGCGAACGGTGTAATGGCGATTGTGCTGACGCTGTACACCTCTCGCCCCTGCAACGGAACCATCTTCTGCTAAGAGTAGTTCTAAAGCAGGGCTTTGATCGAGAATCTGTACGCCTACTTTCAGAAGATTCTTGCGAAGGACGCGCATATATTCGGGACCATAGTAGCTCTGACGCACCGATTCTCCATTCTCTTTAGGGAAGTTATAACCCCATTCTTCCACGAGGGGCATACTCAGCCACGCTTTCTCAATCACACGCTCGATCCAGTGAATGTTACCTAAGGTTTGAGTGGAGCGATAGCGATCCCATTTAGCCTTTTCCCAATTGTCTGGCGTAGGAGCCATTACGCCATTACCACTAGCGGCGGCAGCTCCACTGGTTCCTAAGAATCCTTTATCGGCAATGATTACCTTTGCACCATGCACGGCGGCTGACCATGCCGACCATGCGGCGGCGGGACCTCCACCAATTACCAAGACATCAGCGGTTAACTGAAGTTCTATTTCTCTTTCAATACACATTTTTGTTTCCTTTTTCGTTTGAGATTTAAGAATTGATGCTATTTAGACCCTTCGCTATCTATCTGCGTTTCAAGTCTTAGATCACCCTCAATCCTCCTTTACAAGGGGGAAGCAGAAAAGAATATTCTCCCCCCTTGTAAAGGGGGGGCTGGGGGGATCGTTAATCTAAGGCGTAGAGACGAGCAACCCAGCCTTTTCAGGAGTTCCTGTAAACTCGAAGAAATGCTCATCAAGAGGTTCGGAAATAGTTTGACTATCAAAGCGGTGACGACCAACTGCCATATTGCCTGTAGCGGTTAGCTGGAAATCTGCTTCAGAAAAATTGTTTTCTTGAAAAATAGCTCTCACTCGTTCAGAATAACGAAATCCATCACGCTCCCCTCTAGTCCAGATCGCAAAAGCACCCGTTTTTGCAAAGTAGGTAAGATTGCGAATCAGTTTTTGGAGAACTTCTTCATTGGGCAAATTGCCAAAAATACCTGCAACAATGATCACATCCGCAGGAACATGACCCGCAAAATTAGCGGTAAGGGTGGCATCACCGTTGATGAATTCAATCTGATCGGTGAGTCCTAATTTGGCGATCGCCTCTTTGCCACGTTCGACCAATTTAGGATCGAGTTCCACTAACCGCGCTCTGACATCTTTAGCACGGGGATGAGTTTCCAAAACCCCCAATAAATCGCGTCCATCGCCCGAACAAGCACTGACAACTTGAATCGTTCCTGCGGGGGCAGCATCAAGGCTGTCAGAGATGTATTTCTGAACGATCGCTAATCGTTGTTGTAAAAGTTCCTGAGAGTTGTAAAGATCGTGCCATGCAAACCAGTCTTTAGCCATGATATTTGGTTCCTTTAATTTTGAAATTTGGTATAAAATTTAGAGATTTTAGATCCCCCCCAACCCCCCTTATACAGGGGGGAGAAGAATTTAAGTCCCCCTTTATAAAGGGGATTTAGGGGGGGCTCTTCGATTAAGCCACAGCTTTCTCAGCTTTATTAATCGAGTGCATTGCATTGAGAATCGACTTAGAAATTAGCGGTAACTGTCGCCAAAACCAAGCCGAAGCGAGAATACAGATACTGCCAGTAACTAGCAAAGTATTGGGCGCACCGAGCCAATGGGCAAGAGTTCCTGTAAATAGATTACAGATTGGCAACATCCCAATTAGCGAAAGGGAATAGAAACTCATTACCCTGCCGCGTTTACTGTCATCGACAATAGTTTGAATCACAGTATTACTACAGGAAATATGCAAAGTGGAAATACCTCCCATGATTACGAGTAAAGGTAGAGAAATCCAGAGAACGGTCGAGAAGGCATAGGCGATCGCACATAGCCCAATAGAAAATGGACAAAGGGCAATCAATCGCTCTAAACCTGCCACTTGGCGACGTTGGCTGAGATAAATTGAGGAAAGAATTGCTCCGAAAGCAGGAGCCGCACTTAACCAGCCCAAAATCTTTTCGCCACCTTGGAGAATTTCGGCAGCGTAGATCGGTAATAGCACCACATGGGCAAATCCGAAGATGCCTTGCAAAGCCAATAGCAAGATAATCGCCTTCACGGGCAGAAAGTCAGCAACATAATTAAATCCTTCCTGCAAGCGCTTCCAAGTGCTAATCCTCTGTGAGATTTGCATCGGTTTACTAGCGGGAAGGGTCATCACTGCTAACGCCCAAATTGCGGCGACATAACTGATGGTGTCATAGAGAAAACAGAACTTCACACCCACAGTCGCCAGCAGTAGACCACCGATCGCAGGTCCCATTAAGCGCGAACAGGCAAGCATTGTCGAATTAATGGCGATCGCATTGCTTAAATCCTGCCGATCCTCCACCATTTCTACGACAAAGGCATGACGCACAGGCATATCTAACCCCTTGAGAACACCGCCGAGAATGCTGAGAATTAATAATGACCAGAATTCGGCTAACTCCAAAGCAGTGACTAGAGTCAGGGTTGCCGATACGCTAATACCGAGAATCTGCACTAGTTTTAAGAGGTCTTGACGATCCCAGCGATCGCTAAGCACTCCCGAAAAAGGAATCAGAACTAAAGATGGCAGAAACCCTAAAAAGCCTGATAAACCCAGCAACCAAGGGGATTTGGTTAGATCGTAAATCAACCAAGGAATCGCCATCTGCGTCATGAAGGTTCCCGATAAAGAGAACACCTGACCGATGATATAGAGGCGAAAATTACGGGATTTGAAGGCAGGAAAACTTTTGTAAATATTATTAGTGATGCTATTGGTGATGGAATTGGTAAGAGGATTCTGTGATGCTTCGCTTTCTGTAGGTAATTGATCAATATGATGCAAATTCACCTTATGTAGGTGCGATCGCCGTTTGGGATTTTCCATATCCATCTGTTGTCCCTCCTACTGCGCCTGTGCAGAAACTGAATGATGCTCTTGTACACCTGCTGTGACCCATGCAGCGATCGCAGGTAAGAACTTCACAAATAAAAGAGAGCCGACAATGCAAACCGCACCGCCTATAATCAGCGTATTTTGCGCCCCGATCGCATTTGCGGAAGTCCCCAAAATCAAGTTCCCAAAAGGTGACATACCCATAAAGCACATCGTATAGAAGCTCATCACTCTTCCCCTCTTTGATTCTTCCACACCATGCTGAATGACAGTGTTACTAGCGGCAACCTGAAGCGTAGAGCTAAATCCCACCACTGTTAATGCTGCTACTGAAAGCCAAAATACATGGGAAAGTGAGAAGACAATCATGGCAATTCCTAAACTGGCAGGACAGAAAGCAATTAATCGATGTAGCCCCTGAATCCCTTTACGGAAGCTGAGATAGAGACAGGCAAAGACTGCCCCTAAAGCCGAAGCCGCAGTTAAAAATCCCATTGTCGCAGCATCCCCTTGGAAAACCTGTACGGAGAAAATTGGTAGCAAGGTAGCATAGGACATATTAATCAGGCTTGCCAAAGCTAGTAGTAGCAATAGAGAACGAATGGGGACAACCTTATAAGCGTATTTGAATCCTTCCTTTAGATTTTGCCAAGGATGCTTTTTGTGGGATTCGATTTTACGAGGAGCGATCCGCATCGCAAATAGGGCAGCTAATACAGCGATGTAACTGACGCTGTCATAGAGGAAACAGAACCCCGCACCAACTGAAGCGATCGCAATTCCGCCCATCGCAGGACCTAATAGCCGCGCCGTATTCAGAAACGCATAGTTGAGCGAGATTGCGCTATTCATTTCTTCGCGATTGACAATATCTGTCACAAAAGCATGGCGAATCGGCACATCTAAGCCCTTAAGCACACCTCCAAGGGTTCCTAATAATAGCAAGACCCAGAAATTCGCCCATCCCAAAAAGCTAGTAACCATCAAGGCGATCGAGATCGAAATCCCAAATATCTGCAACAAAATCATCAAGTATTTGCGATCGTAGCGATCGGCAAGAATACCTGAGACAGGAGCGAGGAGAAATACGGGCAACTGCCCAAAAAATCCTGCTATACCCAGTAATAACGCTGAATCTGTGACCTTGTAAATCAGCCAGAGAACGGCAACTTGGGTCATAAAGCTACCCGTCATCGATAAGCTTTGACCAGCAAAGTAGAGTCGATAGTTACGCGATCTAAATGCTGGCAGATCCACATTAAAATTGAACCAGCCCATTGCTCTTTTTGCCATGCGGATAGTTTTTACGAGACTAATTGTTAGATAATCTAAATAATAGATAGACAAACATCTTCTGGCATGATTATAGATTTAGTCAAGTTAGCTACGTTACAAATATTCAGAAAAAAGGGATTAATTAATGAGCCTACTAGCGATCGCTATCGCTTGCCCGTCTAGCAGTTAAGATGCAGAGATCGTGTTATGGCAATGGTAAGTAGAAAATGCGATCGCGAATGAGGATATGGCTATGAAAGAGGACATGAAAAAAGCTTGGCTTAAATCCTATTAATAGTTTCGTAGGATAACCCAGTCGATTCGGCAATAATTTCCATGGCTACATTTTGCTCTTTCAATGCTTTGGCAACTTTCTCAATACCCTTCTCAATACCTTTCTCAATACCGACCTTTTCACCTTCTTCAAAAGCTGCGTCAAATACGTTTTTCACTTCTAAATACTGGACTAAGCTCTTTTTATATTGTTCATACTGCTCTAGATTTAAGTGCGATATTTCGGCGATTTCAAATCCTTTTTGAAAGATTGGTTCATTGAGTATTGCTGGTATGTGATTAAAACTTTCTAGGTTCTTTAAAAAATACAGCCATTTATCGAAGTGAGTTACCAGTTCATTTTCTTGTTTGTTGAATAGCGGCATTTGTAAAAACTTAAAATTTAATTTATCGAAAAATATATCTCCATCTTGGTCTTTGAGACATACATCGCGCCTAAACTTGGATGTGGTATTTTCATCGTACTCAAAATCTAATATGGCAATAAAATAGATTGGTAATAAATAGAAATTCCAATCACCTTTTTCTGATTGTTCTCGAATTGGGAATGTAGAATAGAATAAGGCTCTATCTTTGAAATACTTGATTTTCGCTTTTTGCATTTCCACAATAAACTTATCGCCAGTTTTGCTTTCGCAGTAAATATCAAAAATGGCTCTGCGCTCTGTTACTGTGTCGGCAAGATTTTCAGAATTTTTAAATGTTAATTGTTGAATTTGATGATGTATTGGTAAAAGTTGATTGAGAAAATCGATGAGCAAATCCTTACTGCCTTCTTCGCCGAACAGTTTCTTAAAGCCAAAATCAGTATAGGGATTAAAGTATCTCGCAACCATAATTATTTCTCAAAGTATGTGCGTATTTAGATGTGAAGACTTTGTATAATACTTCTTATATAGCACAAAAGATGGTCTCTATGCAGACTTTCTACTGGCTTTTAAAAACAAAGGCCATTGCACTAATTTAGTTGTATCAGGCTCATTCCAGATTGTTTTCAATTTTAGCTCCAGTTGCTCAACTGGGTCGTTGCCAAGTTCTACTGAATAGCGTTTCACCGCAGACCAAGTACGGTAATACCCTAATAATTGCTCTAAATTCCATTCTACCTTCATTGAAAAATTGTTTTGGATGTTAATTTCATCAAACGGAAGGACTAAATCACGATAGCGATTCCTTAGTTGGTGATTGCCGCTTGCCCAAAATCGGTCGATCGGCTCAAGTAAATTCTTAGTAGTAACTTCATCAATTTCGGGTTCAATTTCTAACCGACCATAACCCCAAACAGCTAAAATACCTTTTGGCTTTAGTACTCGTTCCACTTCTTGAAAAAACTTTTCTTGGTCAAACCAGTGTATTGCTAAAGCTACCGTAACCAAATCAAATGACTGGTTTTCAAATGGAGTATGTTCGGCAGGAGAAACACTGTAGTTTATCTTAGGATGTGTGATGCAGTTTTGAATTTGCTCGACACTAAGATCAGTTGCTTCAATATGCGAAAAAAATTCTGCACATGAAATTGCTGCTTGCCCATTTCCTGTTGCACAATCCCAAGCGCGATCGCAATGTTCGCAAATTTCGCTCAAATATAAAAAAAGCTCACCGGGGTATTGAGGTCTATGTTTGGCATATTGTTCCGAATTGAGCGAAAAGCTTTGAATGTTGTTCATGGTTACTCCGATAAAAAGAACTGGAAGTCCAACGCCATAGTTGAGCCGCTTCAGTCAACCTTTGTTTTTTAGGATCGCTTTTGAAAGGTTGGCTCCAACGCAGTGTTGTGCTGGCTGGGCTAGAGTTAGGGGTAATTATTCGGGTTCTCGATAATTAGTCCTTCACCCAATGCGGCAGTATTTAAGTAGTTGTCTGCTGAAACAAAATTTATCCCAGCCAGACCATTTGCAATACATAAAATATTTAATTCACGCCCTGAAGCAAGTTGAACAGCATCATAACCACGCAGAGCATACAGTTCAGCAATATTTATAGCTGAATTAATTATTTTCTCTGAAATTTCAATAATCTGATATTCAGTTTGGAAATCTTGCTTGAACTGATTACGGACAGCTATTGCATCTGCAACATTAATGCTTCCATTTTTTGCTCTCCGCGTAATTGCAGAAACAATTTCTACGCCTGCAATAGCAGCAATAAAAAACTGATTACCTAGACTAGGATCAAAAAGGTTGCAAACCCAATTAGAGCCAGTTTCACTGATATAACGCTTAACTAATGCACTGCTATCCAGAAAATAGATAGCCATTTAACTACGATCCTCAATAATTGTTTGAGATATAGGATTACCCTGTATTGCGATCAAAGATCGTCTAGGTTGTTGGTGTGAATAGATTGGTTTTATTTGACTTACTAAACCTGAAGTTAGTAAGGAACTGTAAAAGCCAGCTAGTTTATCCGACTCGTCTACAGCGTTAAGACGAACGTTGATTGCCAGACTCAGCTTTTGAAGCTCTTCTATTTCAAGCTCTTCAATCTGACTGATAAGCTTAACAAGAATTGCTTGTGTCATTGGATACTAAACCTTTATGACTAAGATATTAAATATATATTATCAAACTTTAGTTTGAGTAGTTCGGCATAATTAAAAACCAAAACCTAGAAGAGCATACCGCCCGCTGCGCGGGCG